>CAZVWL010000281.1:0-3206 GCA_964630845.1 uncultured Fibrobacteraceae bacterium | reverse complement strand
GGCGGTCCAGTCGGCAGTGTCGGCGACCGCGAGGCTGACGCTGTAGTCGCTGCCGGCGGCAGTCGTGGGAATATCCACCGCCGTGCCCGCCGCCCACAGGAGCCGGTACTTGAGCGCCCAACCGTCGGCGGCAGGATAGGCTGGTAGGGACTCGATCCAGGAGACGGAATCGCCGGCGCGAAAAGTGGTGGGAGCTGTCATGGCCGCGATGGTGGCGACCGGGCGGCGAAATGACTAGGCAAAGAATTTCGCGTCGATTCAGCGCAGGCGTTTCAGCTGCTGCGCGCGGCGCACGCTGACGCCCAGCTTGGTGGCCAGCGTCGCGGTGTCGAGATCCGCGTCGAGCGCGGCCAGGGCCTCGAGGCGGCTGCGCTTGCGGTTTGCCGCTGGCACGTAGAGCTTGCTGGCGCCGAAGCGTAGGCTGGCCAGCGAGGTGAATTGCTCCCAGAACTCGGCCGACACGTCGGGGAATTCGCGGCGCGCGATCTCGATCAGATCGCGCAGGTTGTCACCGCTGGCCATGCCGCAGCACTCGCCGGTCACGCAACAGCGCCGTCAGGCGCGCCTGGGCCAGCGCGGCGCCGGGATCGGCGACCGTGGCTTCCTCCATGGCTGGCGGCGCTTCGGTAGCGGCTGGCGCGGCCTCGTCATCGGCCTCGGGTGTAGACGTCTGCACGGCTGCGTCGGTCTCCTCCGGCAGGATCGACACCTGCCGCAGCCGCAGCTCGGCGATGTCCCACTGCGCCGGCCGGCGCAGGTGCAGCCGCAGGTGGCGGCTCAGGTAGAGCGCATAGACCGTGCAGTCGAGCGCCTCGTTGCGACGGTCGGTGCGCGCCTTCCATTCGCGCCGCTTGGGGTTCGAGCGCTTGGGGATCTTGATCTCCGACAGCAGCTGCTCGTAGAAGTCGGCACGGACGCCCTCGAACCAGTGCATGCGGCCGGGGCCGTTGCCGGCCATGCGCACGCGGCCGCCTTCTTGCGCCCAGCCAAGGATCAGGTCCTTGGCCTTGGCTGCGCCGACGATATGCACCTGCACGCCATGGCGGCTGGCCTTGGTGCTGCGGTGGTTCGGGTCGATGGGCTTCGGCGGGGTCCAGATCTCGACGCGGCCCTCGGCGTCGGGCGCGCCCTTGAGGGCGATGACCGGGCGGCCGGGGTGGTTGTGACGGCGCACGAAGCTGTAGGCCGCGTCCGAGGTCTGGCCGTCGGAGCAGTCGATGCCGCAGGCGGCGAGCGTCAGGTCGGCGCCGCTGGCATGACGCACGGTGCGCTTGAGCATCTGCTCGAGCTCGATCCACGCGCCCTGATGGGCGACGACGGTCTGGCCGTACAGCTCGCCCCAGTAGGAGAGCCACATTTCCTCGCCGCGACCGACCACCCACACGGTGACGGCAAGGCGATCGTGCTGCACGTCGACAGAGATCAGCGGCACCAGGGCACCGAGCGGCGCGGTCCATTCGCCGTACTTCTCGGCACGGTTGCGCAGCTCGTCCTCTTCGGGCAGTTCGCCCTTGTATTCCCAGCACAGGCCGCGCGAGCTGTTCCAGTAGGCGACCATCTTCTCAGGCTCGCCCTGGTCGAACTCGTGCAGGGCCCGCAGGTATTTCTCGGCGAGGATGGGGATGTAGCTGCCCTCAAAGACGCTCATCCACTCGTTGCAGTAGAAGCCGGGATCGGCGGCCTCGGCGGTCGGCTCCCAGCCGTAGTATGGCGCCGTCTGCGCGGCGGCCTTGATGTTGGCGACACGCTGCTCATCGGTCCAGATCGCGCCACAGTGCGGGCAGGCATAGTAGGCATCTTCCCAGCGCGCGCGGCCATAGACTTCGCGCTCCGGGTAGCGCTCATCCACGTCGGGCGCGCCCAGCGTCTCTGGCGGCAGGTTGAGGCCTGGGATGGTCATGTGATCAAAGCCAGGCTCATGCCTCTCGCCGCACTCATGGCAGGCAACCATGAAGCGCCGCTGATCGGTGGTGCGCATTTCCTTCTCGATCTCGGAGGCGCCCTTCGCGGTCGGCGTGCCGCCGATGAGCTCGAAGCTGTCGCGGATGGTCTTGCCGCGCTCCCGCAGTAGTGCGATGGAGTTGCCCTGTCCCTTGACGTCCTTGTTGGTGTCGTCCGGCTCCTCGACGATGCGCACACGGGCCGATGTTGATTTCACATCGGCCGGCGAGTTGGAGGCCACCAGCTTGAGCAGGCCACCAGGGTAATGCTTGCGCGTGGCGCTGTTGCCATCGCTGCGGCTCTTGAGGCGGATGCGCTGCTGCAGCACCGGCGTGGCGCGGACCATCGGCGAGAACTTCTCGGCGTCAAAGTCCTTGGCCGACTTCTCGCGCGGGAACATCGCCACCTGGACGCAAGGCCGCCAGTGCACGTGGTAGGCCATCAGCGTGCAGACGACGCCGGCGGTGTAGCCGATCTGTGCCGACTTCTGCACCACGACGCGGCGCACACCCTTCTGGCCACAGGCAGCCAGGATGCCGCGCAGGATCGGCGTGTTGTCGAGGTCGAAGCGCCCGGCGAAGTCGGGATTCTCTTCACTCGACAGCACGCGGAAGCGGCCGGCCCACTCGGCCGGCGACATGGGCGGACGCGGCCTCAGCTTGGCGAACACACGCCGGAGCATGGCGTCGAGCGCACGCTCGGCCCAGGCCTCGACGTCGTGGTGTGCCGCCGCGAGATCCATCAGGCGTCGTCCTCCTCGATCTGATCGGCATGCGCCCAGTCCGCCAGACGGTGCAGGAAGGACTCGAACTCGGTCTGCAGCATCGACTCGCGCAGGCGGGCATCGCTCGGGATCTCGCGCGCCAGGCGTGGCACCGCTTCGAGCCAGGCCTCGCGCGCCATCATGAACGCGGCCTGCAGCTTCGGCTCCAGCTGCTCGGCCGAGATCAACAGGCCGCGCCGCTCCATGTTCTCCATCTCGATCTTGTCGGCCTGCACGCGCGCCAGGCGGTCCTGCGGTTTCTCGGCCTGAACCTTCTTCAGCTCACGATCGACCAGCCAGTTGATGCAGGCCTCGGTCTCGTACTCGCTGGGCACGCCAGGCCCGCCGCGCACGGCCACCGGGAAGCCTTGCTCCTGCCACTCGACGATCGTCTTCGGCGCGACGCCGAACACCGATGCGATATTCTCCTGACCGATGACGTGCAACTTACTTACCTCCCCGGCAGCCACAGAACTGGCGAAATTCCGGGCTCATTTCACAC
>CAZVWL010000280.1:0-3208 GCA_964630845.1 uncultured Fibrobacteraceae bacterium | reverse complement strand
TCGACACCGCCGGCAACCTCCTCGTCGCGTCCACCCATGGCGTGGTCTACAGGGTCGATCTCGCCTACGACCCGGCGATCCGGCCCGCCACCCTGACCCAGGTCATCGCCCTCTCCACCAACGGCACCCCGGCCAATGCCGGCCAGGCTTCCGCCAACGTCGGCCAGGTCATCGAACTGGTCGGCGCGAACTTCGGTGCCGGCACCCGCGTGCTGTTCAATACCCGCGACGGGTATGGCGACACTGGCATCACCAGCGCGACGCCGCTGGCCATCAACGGCAACGGCACCCGTTTGCAAGTGATGGTCCCCGACCTCGCCAGCACGGGTGATATCCGCGTGGTCAACCAAGGCAGCCGCGACCTCGGCTTCAGCGGTTCCTACAACGACGCCATCTATCGCGATGTCACGGTCAGTTTCACCGCCGGGTCCGCCACCGCCGCCGTGCGCTTCGCCGACGGCGGCCTGCAGGCGCTGTCCGACGAGAGCTGGGGCCTCGACAACGTCGTGGTCAAGCAGGGCGGCACCACCGTCTTCGCCGACGACTTCGAGGGCGGCGCCGCCGCCAACTGGAGCAGCGCCGCCATCGACAGCAGCGCCCAGGGCGTCTTCAGCACCTTCTCAGGCCGCTTCAACAATGGCAGCCAGACCCTGAACCTGTCCGGCCTGACCGCCGGCCAGACCTATACGGTCAGCTTCGACCTCTATGTCCTCGACAGTTGGGACGGCGGCAACACCAGCAACGGCCCGGACCAGTTCGAGGTCAGCGTCGACGGCGTCACCGTGATGCGCGACAGCTTTGCCAACACCGCCAACGCCCAGACCTACGCCGCCAGTGCCGGCATCCGCCTGCAGGTGGTGCCGACGGTGACCAGCCTCTCCTACGGCCGTCCTGGCACGGACGAGGGCTTCCACATCAACGGCTCCGGCTTCATGGAAGGTGCTTCCACCTTCACCGTCGGCGGCGTCGCGAGGCTGGACGGCAGCACCGTCGATTCGCCCATCGACATCTCCGGCAGCCGCAACGACACGATGTATGTCGTGTCACCGCTTTCTCTGGACGGCCCGATCCGGGTCAGTACCGAAGGCGGCTTCGACCAGATCGCCGCACCCAGTTTCGGCTTCCAGCCCACCGTCCTGTTCACCGGCATCAGCGCCAGCGCCACCCATGGCGTCGCCGCCAACGTGGCCAACCCCTCCGCCAACACCGGCCAGGTCATCACCCTCACCGGCCAGGGCTTCAGCGGTTCCACCCTGGTGCAGTTCCAGGGCATCGACGACAGCGGCGCGCTCGGCACGATCACCCGCACCGGCTCGGTCGGCGCCAACGGCACCACCCTCAGCGTGCAGGTGCCGGCGCTGGCTCGGACAGGGGCAGTCAGCATCCTCGGCAGCAACACCAGCTTCACCCTGCAGGTCGTCCCGACCCTGCATGCCCTCGGCGGCACCGTCGCCGTCGGCAATACCCTGGTACTGGAGGGCAGCGGCCTGACGGCCAACGATCTGGCCATCCAGATCGACGGCCGCGGCGTCGGTGTCTTCAGCGTGAGCACCTTGTATGAGAGTGCGGGCACCAGCTTTGAAGGCCAGCAACTGCTGACCCTCACCGTGCCGGCCGGCATCACCAATGGCGTCATCACCGTCAGCACCGCCGGCGGCAGCGCCAGCCTGCGCCAGGGCGCCAGCCTCGCCGCCCAGGCCGATCTCGCGCCGGCCACCGATGTCGGCGGTACCCTGGCCACCGCCCTGGTGGTCAACCTCGGCGCCGATCAGAGCCAGCGCGTGCTCAGCAACATCGCCGATGGCCTCGATGTCGATCTCTATCGCGTCGACCTCAATGCCGGCGATGTCATGAGCTTCACGCTCGCCGGCCTCAACACCGGTCGCCTGCGCATCTTCGATGCCGCCGGCACGCAACTGGCGACGCAGACCTTCAACGCGGCCGGCACCAGCGCGACGTTACGGGTGACGACGCCCGCCACCGGCACCTATTACCTGGGTGTCAGCGGCGGCGGCAATTCGAGCTACAACCCCACGGTTGCCGGCAGCGGCACCAGTTCCGCCACCGGCGCCTATACCCTGGGCGTGGAACGCCTGGGCGCCGGCAGCAGCCGGTTCTCCGGCATCAGCGCCACGGCGACGAGCGGCACGCCGGCGCGGTCTGGCGTTGCCTCGGCCAACACCGGCCAAAGCATCACCCTCACCGGCAGTGGCCTGGTCAACGCTGATCAGGTGGTGTTCAGCGTCGTCGACAGCAGCGGTCGCGTCTCGGAGCAGACCGTCGCGCCGGCCAGCGTCGCCGCCGATGGCCTGAGCCTGACCGTGGTGGTCCCGAGCAGCGCCATCACCGGCCATGTCCGCCTGGCGCGGGAGACCGCCGGCCTGCTGCTGCAGATCGTGCCCACCCTCTCCGATCTGTCCATGAACACCGGTTACGGCTTCATCGGCGACTCCCTCACCCTCACCGGCAGCGGCTTCTCGGAAGGCGCCAGCGCCGTGCTGTTCGGCGCCCAACGCGTCGATGACATCAGCCGCTCGCATGGCTTGGGCACCAGCAACACCACCCTCTACATAACCGTGCCGTCGGGCGCCACCACCGGCCCGATCCGCGTGGTCACCGCCGGCGGCACCAGCGCCACCCTCGGCATCAGCCTCGCCGGCATCAGCGCCAGCAGCGCCAGCGGCACGGCGGTCAATGCCGGCCAGGCCTCGGCCATCCCCGGCCAGACCATCACCCTGAACGGCGCCGGTTTCGACACCAGCCTCGACATCGTCTTCCAGACCGTCGATGCCAATGGCAACCGCGACGAAGTCATCGCGCGGCCGGCCACGGTCAACGCCGAGGGCACCCAGGCCCAGGTCGTGGTGCCCTGGAATGCCGTCACCGGCAGCCTGCGCGTGGTCGGCGATGTGAACGCCAGCGCGGTACCCCTGCAAATCCTGCCGGTCGTCACGCGGGTGGAAGTCACTGGTGTGAGTGGCGACGGGGTAAGCGCGACGGTGCAGTTGTATGGCTATGGTTTCGTCGAGGGCGACAACAGCGAATACCGCTTCGGCACGGAGACCATCACCGACGCCGGTCTCAACACCGGTCCCGAGGTTGCCCAGGTCTACGACTACGATCTCGGCCAGTACTTCAACGGTCGCGTGACGATGACCGTACCCCTGAGCGACGGTGTCTTCGGCCCGATCACGGTCAAGACCGCCGG
>CAZVWL010000279.1:0-3254 GCA_964630845.1 uncultured Fibrobacteraceae bacterium | reverse complement strand
TGCCCTTGATCCCGAGCGTGGGGGTGACCTTTGCGTTCTAGCCGCCTGTTCTTCATGCCGGCCCTGGCCGCCGTCGCCATCGTCGGCCTCATGCTCACCGCCGGCTGCACCCCGGACCGCGACCCGTCGTCGCTGTTCGCCCCCGGCCAGATCGACGTGCCGGTGGTCGACGCCCTGTTGATCGTCGACGCGCCGCTGCCGCAGATCATGCTGTCGCGCACCATCTCGCCCGACACGCCCTACGTCTTCACGGACGCCGCCATCCGCGACGCCGACCTGCGCGTGGTCATCGCCGGCGCCGACACCGTGGCCTACGCCGAGGAGCCCTTCTTCCCCGGCGTCTACTACCCGGCCACCGTCGAGCCCCCGCTCGTGGCCCCGGGCACGCGCTACGAGCTGCTGGTCGTGACCGACCGCGGCGAGGTCGTCCAGGCCGAGACCACCACCCCGGCCCGCATCGAGATCGACGAGTGGGTGCTCTTGAACCGCGACGACCTCTCGATCCTGCGCCGCCTGCGCACCTTCGCCGAGCTGGGCGACGCCGTCTTCGACGCCCCCGAGAACCAGCTCGTCTACACCCAGCACATCCTCGAGGGCCGCCTGCGCGAGCCCGACGCCGCCGGCTTCCAGGTCGCCGTGGCGAGCCTCGACCTCGACGCCGACTTCGTCATCGACCTGCCCTTCCTCGACGACGACGACCTCGCCGAGCTCGACCGCTCCGGCTCCTCGCCCGCCCTCGCCCTGGACAGCGACGCCGTGCGCCTGCCGTGGTTCGCCATCTTCTGGGAAGGGCGGCACGTGCTGCGGGTGCTCCTCCTGGACCGCAACGCCTACGACCTGGTGCGGACCTCGCCGTCGGGCGGTGGGAGCTTCGGCGGCAACGCCGGCGATGGGTTCGAGCGGCCGATCTTCAGGGTGTCGGGGGGGATCGGGCTGTTCGGGTCGGCGGCGGCGGATTCGATCGGGATCACGGTGTTGAGGCCTTGAGGCGGGGGGCGGTTGGTGTTCCGATCGGTGCGCCGGCGCACCAAGGCGAATGATCTCGATCGCCTACACGGCTTTCCGAAACTGCTCGTACCTGGCCTCGACGAAATCGGAGCGTGGCCGAAGCGACACGTTGGCCGGCAGCACGATCGCGGTCCCATCCATTTCTTGCAGCCCGTACTTCAGCATCGGCCCATCCACTTCGTGAAGGATGTCCGCCCGGATCTCGACCCGCAGGTCAGGTCGGATGCCAAGAATGTGTCGGTCGAAAGCCGCGTGGTGGATCTTACACAGAGCGAGTCCGTTCGGTACGATCGATTCACCCCGAGGGTCGCCGTCTGGCAGGATATGGGCCGCGTCGAGCAGTTCCGAATGCCTTAGGCGGCAGATCGCGCATCGGCTTCTATAAGCGTTCAGAACACGGGACCTGAATTGCTGCTGATGCAGTCGTCGCAGCGTTATCGTGGTCACGTACTGGCGTCGGGCCTCATTCACCTGGGTCGGTTGGTGCATGGCGGGTACACCGACCACGGCCTTGTCGTCGATCGATACGCTGAAGGTCAGGCTTCGTGGATCATCCGCGACCACGTAGACCGGCCAGGTCGGCAGGTACTCTCCCTTGTCGACACCGAAAAAGTAGATCAGCGGAACAGCATGCAGAAGCGCCGACCGCAAGCCGACGTTGTCGCGATGGTTCGGGTCATCGCCGCGGTATCGATACGCCAAACGACCTTGTGCGTCGAGTCCGTCATCGTATCGACCTGGCCTATTCGGACGCGTCGGGGCCGTCATGATGCTGATCGGCATGGACTCGAAAACGCGCGGTTTCCAGATGCCGCTTGCACCCATCAAAGGGACGGTCTCGCCCTTGTACACGAATCCCGTCGTCAGCACGCTCCACGAAAGAACGTCGCCATATCTGTCAGTGGCAGCCCGGAGAAAGTCGAAGGCGCGGCGCCTGATATCCGTTTCGATACGGGCATCGTACACGTCGGATCCTCCTGCAAACGACCTCTTCGCGCCGGAACCTACCGACTCAACACCACCGTCTCCCTCCCCAGCAACCTCCCATCCACCATCACCCGCGCCAGATAGACCCCCGCCGCCGCCGGCCGCCCATCCCGGTCGCGCCCGTCCCAGGCCAGCGACCCCGGCCCCTCCACAGCCCGATCAACGGTAACCTCGTAGATCCGCCGCCCACTCACCGAGAACACCTCCAGGGTCACCGTCCCGGCCCGCGCGAGGTCCCACGCGAAGGTGGTGCCGCCGCTGGTCGGGTTCGGGTACGGAGGCCGCACCCGCCCCAGGTCCGCCAGCGCCACCGGCCCACCCTCGGGCGCCGACGTCACGGGCGAAATGGACGCCGCGTAGACGCTGCGCCCGTAGGTGCCGGCCAGCAGCTCGCCCCGCGCCTCGCTCCAGGCCAGGTGGCTGACCACGACCGACGGCATGCCGTCGGCCACCGGGGCCCACGACGCCCCCGCGTTGCTGGTCTCGAACACCCCGACGTCGGTCGCCACGAACAGCCGGCCCGCCTGGTGCGGGTAGGCGAGCAGGTCGTTGACCGGCGCCTCGGGCAGGTTGGCGGCGATCGGTTGCCAGACCGCCCCCAGGTTCTCGGTCATCAGCACGTGCGAGAGCGGCTCGTCCCAGCGGAAGCCGCTGACGGTGACATACGCGGTCTCGCGGACGAAGGGGTCGCAACGAACGCTCGTGATCCAGCGCTCGGGCAGCCCCGCCGAGACGTTGGTCCAGACCCCGCCGCCGTTGACCGTCACGTGCACCCGCCCGTCGTCGCTGCCCGCCCAGATCACCTGCCCGTCCAGCGGCGACACGGCGATCGTGGTCAGCGTGCCGCGCACCTGGCCGCTCTGGTTCTGGTGCGGCCCCCCGGTGAGGTCGCCGCTGATGACCGACCACGCCGTGTTCGTGGTGTTGCGGTACACGCGGTTGCTGCCGAAGTAGCGGCGGTCGACGTTCGTGGGGTCCTGCACGTGCGGCGCGTTCCAGCCCATGCGGTCGCTGCCGCTGATGCCGCTGCCGGCGTAGCTGAACGACGCCGCGTTGTTGCCCGAGTAATACACGACCCCGTACTGGTACTGCACCCAGATACGGTTGCTGTTCTGCGGGTGGATCAGCGGCTGGAAACCGTCGCCACCGAAGATCTCGCTCCAGTCGTCGAGCTGGCCGGTCAGCGTGCGCACCGTGGAGATGTCCTGGCCGCCGAGGTAGAGGGCGTTGGCGTTGTTGGCGTCCAGACCCAGCCGGTA
>CAZVWL010000278.1:0-3331 GCA_964630845.1 uncultured Fibrobacteraceae bacterium | reverse complement strand
CAGCGCCCGCTTGGCGACCGGAATGCCGGCTTTCTCCAGGAACGCGGTCTTGTCGGCCGCGGTGCCGGTGCCGCCGGTGACGATGGCCCCGGCATGGCCCATGCGCTTGCCCGGCGGCGCGGTCTGCCCCGCGATGAAGGCCACGACCGGCATCTTGACGTGCTGCTGGATATAGGCGGCCGCCTGCTCCTCGGCGTCGCCGCCGATCTCGCCGATCAGGACCAGGGCCTCGGTCGCGGGGTCGGCCGCGAAGGCCTTGACCGCGTCCAGGAAGTTGGTGCCGATCACGGGGTCGCCGCCGATGCCCAGGCACGTGCTCTGCCCCAGGCCGGCGCTCGTCAGCTGCCAGACGACCTCGTAGGTGAGCGTGCCGCTGCGCGACACCAGGCCCACCTTGCCCGGCTTGACGATGCGCGCCGGCATGATGCCCAGCTTGGCGATCCCGGGGGCCAAGAGGCCCGGGCAGTTCGGGCCGATCAGGCGCACGCCCCGCTCCTTCAGGTACGGCATGGCCTTGACCATGTCCAGCGTGGGCACGCCCTCGGTGATGCAGACGACCAGTTCGAGGCCCGCGTCGGCGGCCTCCAGCACGGCGCCGGCCGCGAACGGCGGCGGCACGAAGATGACCGAGGTGTTGGCGCCGGTCGCAGTGACGGCGTCCTTGACCGTGTCGAAGATCGGCACGCGGTCGTCGAACTTCTGGCCGCCCTTGCCGGGCGTGACGCCGGCGACGACGGCGGTGCCGTAATCGAGCATGCCGCGGGCGTGGAAGCCGCCGTCGCGGCCGGTGATGCCCTGCACCACCACACGGGTGTCCTTGTTCACGAAGATCGCCACGTCATGCCTCCCTACGCCGCTTTGCCGGCGAGCTCGATGGCCTTCTGCACGGCCTCGTCCATGGTCGCGGCCGGCACCAGGTCGGTGGCGCGGAGCAGTTCGCGCGCCTCCTCCTCGTTGGTGCCGGTCAGGCGCACCACGATGGGCACGCGGATGTCGAGCTGCCCGGTGGCCTGGATGATGCCGCGGGCCACGTCGTCGCAGCGGGTGATGCCGCCGAAGATGTTGAAGAGGATGGCCTTGACCTCGCGGTCGGCCAGGATGATGCGCAGGGCGTTGACGACTTTCTCGGGATTCGAGCTGCCGCCGATGTCCAGGAAGTTGGCCGGTTGCCCGCCGTAGTACTTCACCAGGTCCATGGTCGCCATCGCCAGTCCGGCGCCGTTGACCAGGCAGCCCACGTCGCCCTGGAGCTTGACGAAGCTGAGGTCGGCCTGGCGCGCCTGGCGCTCGGCGGGGTCTTCAGCGTCGAGATCGCGCAGCGCCTCGTAGTCGGGGTGCCGGAACAGCGCGTTGTCGTCGAGGTTGACCTTGGCGTCGATGGCCAGGCCCTCGCCCGCGGGCGTGAACACGAAGGGGTTGATCTCGGCCAGGCTGGCGTCGGCCGCCAGGAAGGCCAGGTAGAGCTTCTGCAGCGCGGACGCGAGCTGGCGGGCCTTCTTGAGGTCGCCGGCGGCCAGGCGCAAGCCGAGGCTCAGCGCGTCGTGGTCGAGCAGGCCGTAGCGCGGGTCGACCGTGTGCTTGAGGATGGCGTCGGGATTGTCGGCCGCTACCTGCTCGATCTCCACGCCGCCTTCGGCGCTGGCCATGACCAGCACCCGGCCGCTGCCGCGGTCGACCAGCATGCCGAGGTAGTACTCCGACGCGATGTCCGCCGCCGGCGTGACCAGCACCTTGCGGACCAGGTGGCCCTTGATGTCCAGGCCGAGGATGGCGCCCGCATGCTTGCGCACGTCGTCGATCGTCGCGCAGAACTTCACGCCGCCGGCCTTGCCGCGCCCGCCGGTCAGCACCTGCGCTTTGACCATCACCGGCAAGCCCAGCTTGCCGGCCGCGGCCACGGCGGCGTCGGCCGTCTCGACGACCTCGCCCGGCGGCACGGGCAAGCCGTGCCGGCGCAGCAGGTCGCGCCCCTGGTATTCGTGGATGTTCACCGCTAACCTACCTCCGGTTGCTGCTCATGCCGAAAAAGGTCCGGCCTCTTGCGAGGCCGGACCCATGGTAGCTGAAAACGCGGCATCTGCCAGACACTCGCTGCGGGTTCGCCGCTAGGCGAGGAACCGCGCCAGGACCTGCGGCAGGTCGGGCTTGCCGATCTCCTGAAGCTCGTAGCCCACACGCACGGTCGGCTTGTTGATCTTGATGATGCGGGTCAGGTCGATCGGCGTGCCGATCACCACCGCGTCGCAGTCCACGGCGTTGATGGTACGCTCGAGGTCGGCCTTCTGCTCGGCACCGTAGCCCATCGCCGGCAGCAGGGTGCCGATCTCGGGGTAGTGCTCGAACGTCTCGGCGATGCGGCCGACCGCCCAGGGCCGCGGGTCGACGAGGTCGGCCGCGCCCATGCGCATGGCCGCCACGACGCCGGCGCCGTAGGTCATGTCGCCGTGCGTGAGGGTCGGGCCGTCCTCGACCACCAGCACGCGCAGGCCCTGGAGGCTGTCCAGGTCGCCGGTCAGGGTCAGGGGGCTGGCGCCGTCGATGATCACCGCGCGCGGGTTGATCTCGCGAACGTTGTCGCGGACGGTCTGGATGTCCTCGAACTCGGCCTCGACGACCTTGTTGATCACCACGACGTCGGCCAGGCGCACGTTGGTCTCGCCCGGGTAGTACTCCTTCTCGTGGCCGGGGCGGTGCGGGTCGGCGACGACGATGTGCAGGTCGCTCTTGAAGAAGGGCGTGTCGTTGTTGCCGCCGTCCCAGAGGATGATGTCGGCTTCCTTCTCGGCCTCGCGCAGGATGGCCTCGTAGTCGACGCCGGCGTAGATCACGCCGCCGACCGCCACGTGGGGCTCGTACTCCTCCATCTCCTCGATCGTGCAGTGGTGCTTCTCGAGGTCGGAGAGGTCGGCGAACCGCTGCACGCGCTGCTTGACCAGATCGCCGTAAGGCATCGGGTGGCGCACCGCGACCACGCGTTTGCCGGCGGCGCGCAGGATGCGGCAGATCGCGCGGCTGGTCTGGCTCTTGCCGCAGCCGGTGCGCACGGCACCCACCGAGATGACCGGCTTGCTGCTCTTGAGCTGGGTGTCGCGCTCGCCGAGCATCACGAAATCGGCCCCGGCGGCGTTCACGCGGCTGCCCAGGCTCATCACCTGCTGGTAGCTGCGGTCGCTGTAGGACATGACGCACATGTCCGCGCCGGTGCGGGCGATGAGCGCCTCGACCTCGGACTCGTCGGCGATCGGGATGCCGTTGGGGTAGAGCTTGCCGGCCAGTTCGGGCGGGTAGACACGCCCGTCGATATCCGGAATCTGGGTCGCGGTGAAGGCCA
>CAZVWL010000277.1:0-3380 GCA_964630845.1 uncultured Fibrobacteraceae bacterium | reverse complement strand
GGTAGCGAAATTCCTTGTCGGGTAAGTTCCGACCTGCACGAATGGTGTAACGATCGAGGCACTGTCTCCACCAGGGACTCGGCGAAATTGAAGTAGCGGTGAAAATACCGCTTACCCGCAGTTAGACGGAAAGACCCCGTGAACCTTTACTACAACTTCGCATTGGGTTTAGGTCTTGCTTGTGTAGGATAGGTGGGAGGCTGCGAAGCGGGCACGCCAGTGTTCGTGGAGCCAACCTTGAAATACCACCCTGGCAATGCTTGGACTCTAACCCGATTCCGTTATCCGGGTCGGGAACAGTGCGTGGTGGGTAGTTTGACTGGGGCGGTCGCCTCCAAAAAAGTAACGGAGGCGCGCAAAGGTTCCCTCAGCGTGGTTGGCAATCACGCGTCGAGTGTAAAGGCATAAGGGAGCTTGACTGCGAGACCCACAAGTCGAGC
This sequence comes from uncultured Fibrobacteraceae bacterium, assembly GCA_964630845.1. Taxonomy (GTDB): domain Bacteria; phylum Krumholzibacteriota; class Krumholzibacteriia; order LZORAL124-64-63; family LZORAL124-64-63; genus Glo-17. The sequence goes on along the minus strand of CAZVWL010000277.1, from coordinate 2,940 downwards.
AGGAGCGAAAGCTGGTCTTAGTGATCCGGCGGTTCCGCATGGAAGGGCCGTTGCTCAACGGATAAAAGGTACTCCGGGGATAACAGGCTGATCTCCCCCAAGAGTCCACATCGACGGGGAGGTTTGGCACCTCGATGTCGGCTCATCACATCCTGGGGCTGAAGAAGGTCCCAAGGGTTTGGCTGTTCGCCAATTAAAGTGGTACGCGAGCTGGGTTTAGAACGTCGTGAGACAGTTCGGTCCCTATCTGCTGTGGGCGCAGGAGAATTGAAGGAAGCTGTCCCTAGTACGAGAGGACCGGGATGGACGTACCTCTAGTGTACCAGTTGTCTCGCCAGAGGCATCGCTGGGTAGCTATGTACGGCAGGGATAAGCGCTGAAAGCATATAAGCGCGAAGCCCCTCCTGAGATAAGTTCTCCCTGACTTCGGTCACTGAAGGCTCCAGGAAGACGACCTGGTTGATAGGCTGCAGGTGTAAGCGCAGTGATGCGTTCAGCCGAGCAGTACTAATAAGCCGTGAGGCTTAATCTTCTTGAGAAGAGATTCCTCCTCGCGATTTTTTTGCCCTCTGTATCCGGTTGTCAAGCGAACGGCTTGAATTTTCGGCGGTCATAGCACGGTGGAACCACCTGTTCCCATTCCGAACACAGAAGTGAAACGCCGTAGCGCCGATGGTACTGCAGGGTAGCCTCTGTGGGAGAGTAGGTCGCCGCCGGATCCTCCGAGAAGCCCCCGTGGACACATGTCCGCGGGGGCTTCTCCTTTTTGTTTGGCCACGCTTACTCGGAAACGTATCTTTGCCGGGCTTTGTCTTTGCGTTGTTTGCCCCCGGACAGACCATGCCTGACAGGACGGTGCCCCATGACGGCAGACCGATTCACCAGCATCCGGCAGTGCCTGGCGCAGTTCGGCGCCTGCCGCTCGTCGGACGGATCGCGGCGGTTGAATGAATGGGAATGCTACCAGATCTTCGACGCCCTCGGCATCGGGCGCTGTCGGGCCAGTTTCTTGCCGGTTGACGCCGATGATTCGGCCCATGAAGCGTGGCTGCAGGCGGCGGGCGACCTGGCCGACGAACAGGGCCGTCTCCTGGTGAAGATCTGCGGGCGCGACCTCCTGCACAAGACCGAGGTCGGTGGGGTGAAGGTCGTCCGGTTGCCGGAAGCGAACGATCTGACCGTCCTGGCCGCTGCCGCGCGCGGCGTGCGCGCGTCGGTCGAGGGCCACGGACTTGGCGATCAGATCGAGGGCCTGCTGGCCTGCGCGTTCGTTCCGCATCAGCCGAACACGCCCGGGCAGGAGGTGTTGCTCGGGTTGCGCCAGGACCCTGCGTTCGGCCCGGTCGTGGTCGCCGGGATCGGCGGCACGCTCACCGAGTGGTACGGTCAGGCGAGCGCAGGGCGGTCCACGCTGATCCTTCCTGCCAGAGGGCTGACCGAGCCCCAGGTCACCGCCGCCCTCGTGGCGCATCCTCTGCTCCGCTTGCTCTGCCAGCCGTCGCGCCTGTATCGGGAGCCGCCGGTCGCCGTCGAGGTGCTCGTGGCGGCGATCCTGGCGCTGGCCGAACTCGGAGTCGTGTGCGGGCCTGACCACCCAGACGTCGCCACGTTCGAGGAACTGGAGATCAACCCGGCCGTCACCAGCGGTGGCGGGCTCGTCGCCCTCGATGGCGTCGGACTCGTGTCGAGGCGCAGCTGGCCGCCGGCGACGCGGCCGCTGTCCAGGATCAAGCCCTTGCTGGAGCCGAGAAGCGCCGTCGTCATGGGTGTCAGCAGCACCGGCAGCAACCCTGGCCGGATCATCCTGGACAACCTGCTGCGCAGCGAGGGGCCGGTCCGGCAGAACCTCGCGGTGATCCATCCGCGGGAACGTTCGATCGCCGGCGTGCCATGTTATCCCACCTGCGCCGACCTGCCCGGCAAGGTCGACCTCGCCGTCGTCGCGATCCCGGCCGAAGGCGCGCTGGCGGCGATCACGGAGCTCGTGGAGTCCGACCGCGCCGAGTCGATCATCCTCATCCCGGGCGGGTTCGCCGAGACGGGGCAGACCGGTCTCGCGAAGGCGATCGAGGAGCAGCTCGCGCGCGGGCACGCGCAGCCCGGCGGCGGCCCGGTGATGGTCGGCGGCAACTGCCTCGGCATCGTCAGCCGCGACCAGTACAACACGTTCTTCATCCCGCTGCACAAGCTGCCGTTCCATCGCGGCAACGGCGGCAACCTGGCCGTCGTCAGCCAGTCCGGCGCCTACCTGGTGACCTTCGCCAGCAACTACGACGGCATCGTGCAGCCCCGGGCGAGCATCAGCTACGGCAACCAGATGGACCTGACAGTGGCGGACTTCGTGCACCACTTCACCGGCGATGCCGGCGTCGACGTCATCGCCTGCTACATCGAGGGTTTTCGGCCTGGTGACGGCGCCCGCTTCCTGGACGGCGTCGCTGAGGCGCGCCGCGCCGGCAAGCGTGTGGTGGTCTTCAAGGCGGGCAAGACCCCGCTGGGCGCCAAAGCCGCCGCGAGCCACACGGCGTCGCTGGCGGGCGACTACGCCGTCGCGGCGGCGTGCCTGCGCGCGGCCGGCGCCGACGTCGCCGAGTCCCTCGATGAGTTCGAGGACCTGCTGAAGACCTTCAGCCTGCTCGCGGGGCGCCCGGCCGCCGGCCGCCGTGTGGGCATCCTGAGCAACGCCGGCTTCGAGTGCAGCACGGTGACCGACGCGCTGGCCGGGCTGGAGCTGGCGCCGTTCGATGAGGCGACGCGCGCGGCGCTGGACGCGTGCTTGCCCGCGATCGCCCATCGCGACAATCCGGTCGACGCGACGCCCATGGCCCGGACCGAAGCCTACGAGGCCGCCACCGCGGCGATCCTCGCCTGTCCGCAGGTCGACGCCGCGATCCTGTCGGCCGTCCCGGTCACCGGCGCCCTGGAGACCCTGGCGCGCGC
>CAZVWL010000276.1:0-3398 GCA_964630845.1 uncultured Fibrobacteraceae bacterium | reverse complement strand
CCAGGCGATGGTTTTCTCCAAGCCTTGATAGACACAGGCGGGTTGAATGACCTGACCTCTTGGATATAAAAATCAAGGACATAAACCCTGGAGATAGTGAAGCAGAAATAAAAATCATAAACCTGGAGAAAATAGCTCTTGAAGATTTGTCTGTCAAAATAGAATCTCCTTTTTTCGAGCTAGAGGATGAAATAAATCTTGCGCAAAAGGAAATGCTTACAATAAAAGCCGGGATAAATCCTGAAAAATCAAAAAAACTTGTGGCAGGAAATTATGAAGCTGATATTCTGATTTCATATTCTGGTAAAAGCGCAGAGAAAAAAACAGGCTTCAATTATCTGGAAAAGGAAGGGCTTGCTGTTTCAGAGGATTCCTCTGGGTTTTTAGTCAGAGAAACAACACTCAAAAAAACGGCGAACGATCATCAGCGAACATGGCCGGCACCCTTTCCGGACGGCGCCCCGCGCGCCGCCTGGCCGCTATTCAAGCAGGTCCCATCCCGCCGCACAATCCCGCGCTTGGGCTTGTCGTGCCGGCCACGCCTGGTTATCGTCCCCTGCATGCCACACCGCCCGTCCGCCATCACGACCCTGCTGGCCGCCGCCGTTCTTCTGGCCGGCGGCTGCGGCCGCAATCCGGCGGATGAGCCGGTCGAAGCCCAGCGCCTGATCAGCGTGACCACCGTGACGGCAACGCCGGCGCCGGCCGAGGTCGACACGGTCGTCCTCTGGCTCGGACCCGGCCTGGCCCGCCGCGACGACCGCGACGGCTCGTTCCTCGTCGACGCCGAGGCCGGCCGCCTCACCCACCTCGACCACAAAACCCGCACCTGGACGTCGATGACCACCGACGAGGTCCGGCAGCAGCTGTCCGACCTCGCCGCCGCCGCGCCCGACGAGATCGCGGGCGACGAGCAGGCGGCGCACCTGCAGCGCCTGCTGAAGGTGGTCGTCTCGGTCAGCGAGATGGACGACGAGGCGGTCATCGACGGCTACAACTGCCGGCGCTGGGTTGTCGAACAGCGCCTCGGCGACCACCTGGTGACCACCGAGCTGTGGTTGACGCGCGACATCGCCGCCGACACCGCCCTGCTGCACAAGGCCACCCGGCCGGCCCTGATGGCCCTGCCCGGCGGGCAGATGGCCCTCACCGAGCTGTCGCGCCTGGACGGCGTCCCGGTGCGCGCCACCTCCTTGGTGCAGCTCGACTTCCAGATGGCGGGACGCTCGGAGACCCGCCTGCTGGCGGTCGAGACCCTGCCGGTTGCGCGCAGCCACTTCGCGCCGCCGGCGGGCTATCGCCAGAGCGAAGAATCGGGCGAATAAAGGTCTTGCTTTCTTCCTCACGCGATCCGTGGTAAAATTCCACCAGTTATCTATCCGTTGCGCCCCCCAAGGAGCCGAAATGCGCCGATTCCTGATCCCGCTTCTCTGCCTCGCCCTGCCGGCCGCGGCCGACCCGCCGCTCTTGTGGTCGGATCTGCACGACGGCGGCGCCGGCCAGCTCGACGAGGGCATCGCCGTGGTCATGAGCGCCGGCGGCCACCCGGTGGTCGGCGGCGTGCGCACGACGGCCGGCGGCCGTGCCGACATCCTCCTGCGCAAGCTGGACCGCGCGAACGGCGGCGAGCTCTGGCGCCGCGCCTACAGCGACCCCGGCGGCAGCGACATGATCCTGGCCGACATGGTCGCCGACCACCGTGGCGACCTGCTGGTCGCGGGCTACCTCAGCGACTGCGACGGCTGAGGCGGCGGCGGCGACGACATCACCGTCCTGCGAGTGGACGGTGAGACCGGGCAGTTGGTCTGGTCCACGACGCACTCGACGATCTTCAACGAACGCCTCGCCGCGGCCGCCGTCGACCAGGCGGGCAACCTGTACGTGATCGGCCGCGCCTTCGGCACCGGCTTCTACGACATCATCGTGCAGAAGTACCGCGAGCACGATGGCCACCTGCTGTGGACGCGCCTGATCGGCGGCGCGGCCGTCCTCGACGACGTGGGCTGGGACATCGCCGTCGACGGCCAGGGCCGCCCGGTGATCTGCGGCTTGATCGGCACCTCGCTGGCCAACGCCAGCGCCATGACCGCCGTGCTCGACCCCGCGACCGGCGACGATGCCTGGCGCGTCGACCTGCCCGGGGCGATCAACAACATCGAGGTGCAAGGCGGCTGGGTGGCCGTGGCGCCCAACGACGACGTCATCCTCGGCACCCGCACCTGGGAGCCGGCGACCGGGTTCGACCTCGTGCTGCGCCGCTACGCGGCCGCCGACGGCAGCGAGGTGTGGGCCCGTCGCTGGAACAGTGGCGGCGCCACCGCCGACGACCCCAAGGCCATGCTCCTGGACGCGGCCGGCGACATCCTGATGGCCGGCGTCTCGGCCTACAGCTACCTGGTCATCAAGTTCGACGGCCTCTCGGGCGCGCCCGTGTGGCACACCTCTTACAGCGGCCCACCCAACTGGTACGACGTCGCCACTTGCCTGGCCATCGCCCCGGACGGCACGGTCGTGGCCAGCGGCTTGAGCGACGGCCCCGGCAGCGGCTGGGACATCGCCACGATCGGCCTGGCACCGCTCGACGGCGACCTCCTGTGGGCGCTGCGCTACGATGGCTACGGACAGAGCGACGAGGCCCGGGCCGTCGCGGTCTGCCCGCAGGGCGGCATCGTCGTGGTGGGCTACTGCTACAGCTTCACCACCGGCAGCGACGGCGTCACCCTGTACTACCAGGGCCCGGCGCCGACCGCCGCGCCGCAGATCCCGTTGCCGAGCGTCGCGGCCGTCACCAGCGCCTGGCCCAACCCGTTCAACCCGGCGGTCAGCCTGGCGTTCACCCTGCCGCGCGACGGTCCGGCGCGCCTGACGGTGCACGACCTGCGCGGGCGCCTGGTCGCCACCCTGGTCGACGGCGCGTTGCCCGCCGGCTCGCACGGCGCCATGTGGCACGGTCGTGACCTGGAGGGCCGGTCCGTCCCATCGGGCACGTACCTGGCCGTGCTCGAAGCCCAGGGCGCGCGCTCCAGCCACAAGCTGATGCTCGCCAGGTGATCGTCGCCCAGCAGGCGGCGACTCCGCCGACGGCCCTCGCCCACCGGCGGGGGCCGTCTTCTCTTTGCGACGGCGACCGATCGTTGTAGCTTGTCGCGCGTTGCGACGCTCGCGGCGCGCCGTCGCGCCACACTCCGACCAGAAGGCGACCCCCACGATGGCTCAGCAGTACATCTACAACATGCACGGCCTGCGCAAGGTCGTGCCCCCGAACCGCGTGATCCTCGACGGCATCTGGCTCAGCTTCTTCCCGGGCGCCAAGATCGGCGTCATCGGCCTGAACGGCTCGGGCAAGAGCACGCTGCTGCGCATCATGGCCGGCGTCGAGACCGAGTTCGAGGGCCAGG
>CAZVWL010000275.1:0-3399 GCA_964630845.1 uncultured Fibrobacteraceae bacterium | reverse complement strand
TCGACGGGGCCGGCGTCCACCGACTGCTCCTGGACTGGATCGCCCAGACCCGGTCTGCGGACGAGGAGGTCCGGGGCGACATCCGCATGTTGCGAGCCCGCGCCCGCGAGCTCGGCCGCAACAACAGCTACGTCAAACGGTACTTCCGCCTCCTGGTGACCAACGTCATCGGGCCCATGGGGATCAAGCTCCAGGCCCAAGTCTGGGCCGGCGACCAGCCCGACTCGAAGGCCAACGCCGCCATCGAAGAGGCCTGGAACGCGTGGGCCAGCGCCCCGGTGACGGTCGACGGCCGGCTTACCCTGCGCCGGTTCGAGAAGCTGATCCTCAAGACCGTGGCCTGCGACGGCGAGGCCTTTGTTCGCCTGTGGCGTGGGTTCGAGGGGAACGCTCATGGCCTGGCCCTGCAGGCGATCGACGCCGACCTGATCGACGAGACGTTCAATCGCCCTCGCCGCGGCACCCAGAACGAGATCCGCATGGGCGTGGAGATCGACGCCATCGGGCGGCCGGTCGGCTATTGGATCTGGGACTCGGTCGGTACCGACCTGATGCGGGAGCGGTACTTCATCCCGGCTGCGGAGATGCTCCACCTCTACGACCCCGATCGCGTGAACCAGACCCGTGGCGTAACCTGGGTCCACTCGGTCATGGTCCCAGCCCACATGCTCAACGCGTACGAGGAGTCGGAGGCCGTCGCCGCTCGGATCGGTGCCTCGAAGATGGGGCTGTTCGAGAAGCGCGCCGACTCCCTGGCCGGCGATCTGGCCAGCGATCCCAGGCCGGCGACCATGGAGGCCAACCCGGGGACGTTCGAGATCGTCCCTGATGGCTACGAGTTCAAGGCCTGGGAGCCGGACCATCCCACTGCGCAGTTCCCGGCGTTCATCAAGCAGATGCTCCGGAAGATCGCCTCGGGGTTCAGCGTCTTCTACAACGTGCTCGCCAACGACGCCGAGGGCGTCAGCTACTCCACCATGCGCAGCTTCGCGCTGGTCGAGCGTGACGACTGGCGCTCCATCCAGCAGGACTTCATCGACATGTGGCGGCGGCCGCTCTACGCGGCCTGGCTCGGCATGGCCCTGCTCACGGGCAGTCTGAAGCTCTCCTCCCGCGATCCCTCCCGCTACATGTCGGTCCGCCATCGTCCTCGTGGCTGGCAGTGGATCGACCCCGAGAAAGAAGCCAAGGCCGCCGTGCTGTCGATCCAGAACGGCCTGGGGACCAGGACCGGGTTCCTCGCGGAGAAGGGCGAGGACATCGAGGACGTCTTCGCCGAGCTGGCACGCGAGCAGGCGCTGGCCAAGGAGTACGGGCTGTCGATCTCCGGGGAAGCGGTGGCGGCGGAGGAACCCCCGGAAGAGCAGCCCAAGGACTCCGAGGAACCGGAGGGAGAGAAGGACGAGGATCAGGCCGAAGTCGAGGACGAGGTGAATGCGTAGCGAGTGCTTCGTCGAAGCTGCGCAGCCTGAGAAGTGCCCCAGAAGAGGGGCGAAACGGAGAGGTCGGAACGTGAAAACGAAGATCATCTGCTTGGTGCTGCTGGTCGTGGTTGCGGCGTGGCTTCCTATGCTGGGTCTGGCCGCACAGGATGGTGCGGTCGCCGAAGCCACCGGCTGGGTGCCTTTCTACGGTACCGGCCCGGTTGGGTCGAAGCAGGCGCACATCCTCGACATGTACGCGTTGCCTGACTTGGGGACGGTCACCATGTCGTTCTGGGTCTACGACGACGCGGCGCATACCTGGTCTCGGCTCAAGCCGAAGGCAGCCCTCGGTGATTCGGTCTTCACCCTGAGAGAGGGGCTGCCCGCACGCTTCATCTTCGAGCCGAACGCTCCGGACGCGGCCTTTCTCTCGGGCGATGGCCGTGCAGACCTGATGTGGGAGTAGGCGATCATGACGACGCGGATTCTCATGGCGGTCATCTTGTGCTTGGTCGCGGTAGCCGTGCCCACGACGGTGTCGGCTCAGTACGGCGGTGCAGTGCACAACGGTGGCTGGGCCAACGGGACGGGTGTGCTTCTGCCGCCGCGCTTGGCGACGATTGCACCGGATCCGATCCTCCTCGCCCTCTTGCCTCAGACGTCGTACACGGCGGGCGGCTCGAATGCCTTTGCCTACCTGTATCTGAATGCCCCGTTGTCCGAGGCCAGGGCGAGGATTCGGGTAGTCCGGCTCAGCGATTCGGCGGTCGTTGCGACAAGTGGTTGGACGGGCACGCTGGACAATCGAGTGACCATCGCCGGCTTGGTGGTCGGGACGACGTACCGTGTTGAGGTGGAACTCCAGGCACTGACTCCGGCGTGGCTGAGCGTGTCGTGGACGACATTAGTCGCTTCGTATGTCCAGCCGGGCAAGAACGATCCCCCCTTCGACTACGACTTGCAGGGATGAGAGGCAGCCGATGGAACTGACACTCGAGGTAGCACGCAGCTTGGGGCTTGGCGGGCTCGGGCTGATGGCGACGATGCTGGCCGTGAAACTTGCCATTCAGACCGTCGACCTCGCCCGAAACCAGCTGTGGCGGCGCAATGGCAGCAACGGGACGAAGGTCGCCTTTGAGGAGCTCAAGGTCGTCTGCCCGCTCGCGCCGGGCCGGCACTCTCTGGACGACGTGCACGAGGTCCTGATCCAGATCCGCAGCGGCATGGAACGGCTCAACGAGACCCAGAAGGAGATCGAGACGGACATGAAGGACCGCAGCCAGCGGCTGTGCGACATCCTCGGGGCGCTGCGCCTCGAGCTGGCCCGAAGGGAGGCCTGACGTGAACAGCAGAGAACTCTTCAATCGGGCGATCGAAGTCGTCCTCGAGCACGAGGGTGACACCTACACCGACAACCCTGCCGATCGGGGCGGGCCCACGAGGTTCGGGATCGCCCAACGCTGGAACCCGGATTTGGACGTGAAGAGCCTGACTCGTGATCAGGCGATCGAGATCTACTGGGAGCGGTATTGGCACGGGCACCGGTACGAGTTTCTGCCGGAGGCGATCGCCATCAAGGTCTTCGATCTGGCCGTCAACCTCGGCTACAAGACGGCGGTGACGTGCCTCCAGCGCGCGCTGCAGGCCTGTGGGCTGCGGGTCGTGATCGACGGGCTTCTGGGCACCGAGACCTGTGGGGCTGCGGAGCAAGCCGACCAGAAGGCGTTAATGGCGGCCCTGAGATCCGAGGCCGCCGGCGAATACCGGCTCCGCGTGGCCCGAAGCGCGGATCAGATCGTGTTCCAGGGCGGGTGGCTGAACCGGGCCTATGCCTGAGAGGAGAGCACAATGGTTGGAGAAATCCTGGGCATCCTGGGGAAAGTCGCCGGCGGAGTCGCCGACCGCATCTTTCCGGACCCCGAGCAGGAACTGAAGCGGATCGAACTGCAGCAGGCGCTGCAGGCGGCCGTCCTGG
>CAZVWL010000274.1:0-3447 GCA_964630845.1 uncultured Fibrobacteraceae bacterium | reverse complement strand
GGTCGTACGGCCATCCCGGCCGCGCGAGGTGGCGGCCGAGTCCGCCGGTGAGCACCACCGCGGCCGCCGGCCGTTGCGCGAGCAGCGCCTCGACCACGCCGATGACCCCGTGCACGCCGACGTGGTAGGCGCCGATCTGCAGCGCTTCGGCGGTGTCGGTTCCCGGTTTCAGGTCGCAGGGTGCAAACGGCACGGTCCACAAGCGTGGCGCCGCCTCCTGCAGCGCCCGGGCCGCGAACGCCATGCCGGGCGCGATGAGCCCTCCCTCGAAGACGCCGCCGCTGACGATGTCGACGGTGGTCGCGGTGCCGGCGTCGACGATCAGCGCCTCGGTCAACCCGGCCGCGGCGGCCGCCGCCACGTTGCACCAGCGGTCGGCGCCCACGGTGCGCGGCTCCTTGATGGCCGTGGCGAACGGCAGGCTCCAGGTGTGGTCCACCACCTGCGCCGCGGCCAGCTCGTGGTGCAGGGCATCGCTCACCGCCGGGACCACCGAGGCGACGTAGACGGCCTCGCCGGATCGTCGCAGGCCAGCCACGCGTTCGGCCAGCGTGACCGGATCGGATGGGTCCCGCTTCGTGGGCGCCTCCAGCACCGCTTCCAGGGGCGCGTCGGCCCTCGACTCCGCCTGGCGCACGACGACCACGCGCGTATTGCCGACGTCGATCAGCAGCCGGCTCACGGCTCGAGCTCCAGATCGAGCCCGAGGTCGAGCGCCGGCGCCGAATGCGTCAGCCGCCCCACCGAGCAGGCATCGGCGCCCGCGCGCGCGAACGAAGCCACCGTCTCGAGCGTCACGTTGCCGCTCACCTCGAGCAGCACGGCCGGCGCCATCCGGTCCCGACGCGCGACGGCCTCGGCCACCTTGGCAGGGTCGAAGTTGTCCAGCAGGACCCAGTCGACCGCCAGCGGCAAGACCGCGTCGAGCTGCTCGAGTGTGTCGACCTCGACCTCGATCATCAACCGCGGATGCATGGCCCGTGCGCGGGCCACCAGCTCGGTGATGCGCTCGGCGCCGGCCGCCCAGTGGTTGTCCTTGATCAGGATGCGGTCCCAGAGGCCGAAGCGGTGGTTCGTGCCGCCGCCGCAGCGCACGGCATACTTGGCCAGACGACGCCAGCCGGGCACGGTCTTGCGGGTGTCCAGGATCCGGCAGCCCGTGCCCGCGACCGCCGCCACGTAACGGGCGGTGAGCGACGCGATGCCCGACAGCTGCTGCACGAAGTTCAACGCCGTGCGTTCACCCGCCAGCAAGGCGGCGGCCTGACCCCGCAGGGTGGCCACCACGGTGCCCCGGGAGACGGCCTCGCCGTCGGCCACCGGCAGCGCGACCGCGATCTGCGGGTCGAGGCGCGCGAACAGGCGCGGCAGCAGCGGCAGGCCGGCCACGACGCCCGCTTCGCGAGCCACGAGCGCGGCGACCGCCTGGCGCGGCCCCTCCAGCGTGATCTGCGAGGTGACGTCGCCGTCGCCGAGGTCCTCGGCCAGGGCCTGGTCGAGCAAGGTGTCGAGCCAGGGATCGGTCCAGACATCCGGTTGCGGGTCGGGCATGGTCAACCTTCCTCGTCGCGGCCCTCCGCGGCGCCGGCGACCGCGGCGCCGAGCCCCCACTGCGCCTTGAGGTCTTCGAGCCGGTCACGGATCTGGGCCGCTTCCTCGAAACGCAGGTCCGCTGCCGCCTCCTGCATCGCCGCGGTCAGCTGCTCGCACAGCTCCCGCGGCGAAAGACCGGCCAGGAGCGCCTGGCGCCAGGGCTTCTCCGCCGCCGCTGGCGGCGCCTGCCGCTGCCCCGCCGCCATGGTCTGCTGCATGATCTCCTGGCGGGTCTTGCTGATGGTGCGCGGCACGATGCCGTGCTCGGCGTTGTACGCCAGCTGCTTCTGGCGCCGGCGCTCGGTCTCCTGGAGCGCCTGGCGCATGGCGTCGGTCAGCCGGTCGGCGTACAGCACCACGTGGCCGTTGAGGTTGCGCGCGGCGCGGCCCGCCGTCTGGATCAGCGACCGGGCGCTGCGCAGGAAACCCTCGCGGTCCGCATCCAGGATCGCCACGAGCGAGACCTCGGGCAAGTCGAGCCCTTCGCGCAGCAGGTTGACGCCCACCAGCACCTCGCACTCGCCGAGCCGCAGCTGGCGCAGGATCTCGATGCGATCGAGCGCGCTGATGTCGCTGTGCAGGTAGGCGACCTTCAAACCGGCGCGGCCGAGGTACTCGGTGAGGTCCTCGGACATCTTCTTGGTCAGCGTCGTGACCAGCGCCCGCTCGCCGCGCGCGGTGACCACGCGGCAGCGCTCCATGAGGTCGTCGACCTGCGTCGCGACGGGCAGGACCTCCAGCGGCGGGTCCACCAGTCCCGTGGGCCGGATGACCTGCTCGACGACCTCGCCCCCGCACAGCGCCAGCTCCCAGTCGCCGGGCGTGGCCGAGACGAAGACCGTGGCCGGCATCAGCTGCACGAACTCCTCGAACAAGAGCGGCCGGTTGTCCAGCGCGCTCGGCAGCCGGAAGCCGTGCTCCACGAGCTGCAGCTTGCGCGAGCGGTCGCCGTTGTACATCGCGCCGATCTGCGGCACCGTGGCGTGCGACTCGTCGATGAACAGCAGGAAGTCGCTCGGAAAGTAGTCGAGCAGGCACGCCGGCCGCTCGCCGGGCAGGCGGTCGTCGAAGTAGCGCGAGTAATTCTCCACGCCGGCGCAGTGGCCGACCTGCTGGATCATCTCCATGTCGTAGCGCGTGCGGCTCTCCAGGCGCTGCGCCTCCAGCGCGCGGCCTCCCGTGTCGAACTCGGCCAGGCGGTCGAGCAGGTCGCGCTCGATGCGGTCGACGATCGTGCCGGCGCGGGCGCGGTCGGTGATGAACTGGCTGGCCGGGAAGATCGCGGCAGCCTCGACCTGCTCCAGCACGCGGCCGCCGAGGCGGTCGATCCAGGCCAGGCGTTCGATCTCGTCGCCGAAGAACTCCACGCGCAACGTGCGCTCCTCGTGCGCGGCGCGCACCTCGACCACGTCGCCGCGCACCCTGAACGTGCCGAAATCGGGCGCCAGGTCGCGGCGCTCGTAGGCCGCGTCGACGAGCTGTTCTAGCAACGCGTCGCGGTCCAGCTCCTGGCCGCGGGCGAGGTTGATGATGCCGTCGCGGAACGTGCGCGGGTTGCCCAGGCCGTAGATCGCCGACACCGAGCAGACGACGATCACGTCGCGACGCGCCAGCAGGCTGCTGGTGGTGCGCAGGCGCAGCCGTTCGATCTCCTCGTTGATGCTGGTGTCCTTCTCGATGTAGGTGTTGGTCTGCGGGATGAAGGCCTCGGGCTGGTAGTAGTCGTAGTAGCTGATGAAGAACTCGACCGCGTTGTGCGGGAAGAAGCCCTTGAGCTCGCCGTAGAGCTGGGCCGCGAGGGTCTTGTTGTGGCTGAAGATCAGCGTCGGCCGCTCCAGCTCGGCGATCACGTTG
>CAZVWL010000273.1:0-3522 GCA_964630845.1 uncultured Fibrobacteraceae bacterium | reverse complement strand
CGCGCTGGCGCCGGTGCTGCGTCACCGCGGCGGCGTCTGGGTGGGCTGGCCCGGCACGACCAGCAACGGCCAGGATGCCGAGCTGTCCGCGGCGATCGCCGGCGCGGTCGGCGACACTGGCTACGACCTCGTGCCGGTCTTCATGAGCGAGCGCGAGAAGACGCTCTACTACAGGGTCTTCGCCAACGAAGTCATCTGGCCGCTCTTTCACGACATGACCCTGCGCTGCCGCTTCCTGCCGGAAGCCTGGGATGTCTACGGCGAGGTCAACGAGCGTTTTGCCCGCGCCGTGACCGACGTGCTCGCGCCCGGCGATTTCGTGTGGATCCACGACTACCATCTGCTGCAGGCGGCGCGCCGCCTGCGCGACGCGGGCGTGGGCCAGCGCCTCGCCTTCTTCCTGCACATCCCGTTCCCGCCGGTGGACATCTTCGCCAAGCTGCCGTGGCGGCGGCAGGTGCTGCAGGATCTGCTCGCCTTCGACCTGATCGGTTTCCAGAGCCAGCGTGACCGGCGCCACTTCGCCCGCTGCGTGAGCGAGCTGCTGCCGGACCAGGCCACCGTGCGCGCGCGCGGCGGCCACAGCGTGATCGAGCTGGCGACCGGCGAACGCAGGGTGCTGGCCGGCGCGTTCCCGATCGGCATCGACGCGGCCGGGTTCGCCCGCGACGCCGCCGCTGCGGGCGTGGCCGAGCGCGCCTGGTACCTGCACGAGAACTACCCCGATCGGCAGATCATCCTGGGGGTGGACCGGCTCGATTACACCAAGGGCATTCCCGAGAAGCTCGAGGCCTTCCGGCACCTGCTGCGGCACCGACCCGCCTGGCGCGAGAAGGTCACGCTCGTGCAGGTGCTCGTGCCGAGCCGCTGGGAGATCCCGCACTACGACCAGCTCAAGCAGGAGATCGAACGGCTGGTCGGCGAGGTCAACGGCGAGTTCTCGCGGCCGGGCTGGGTGCCCGTGCACTACCACTATCGCTCGCTGAGCCGCGAGGAGCTGCTGGCTTACTACCGCACCGCCGAGATCCTGATCGCCTCGCCCTGGAAGGACGGCATGAACCTCGTGGCCAAGGAGTACTGCGCCTGCGACGTCGACGAGCGTGGCGTGCTGATGCTCAGCGAGTTCGCCGGAGCGGCCGCCCAGCTGCATCGCCACGCCCTGATGTTCAACCCGCACGACATCGCCGGCATGGCGCAGGCGATCGACCAGGCGCTGGACATGCCCCTGGACGAGCGCCGCCGGCGCATGCGCGGCCTGCGGCGCAACGTGCGCACGCAGGACGTGTTCTGGTGGGTCGACCGCTTCCTGCAGGCCGCGCTGGAGCGGCGCCTGGCCGACTTCCCGCAGGTGGAGGACTTCTATCCCGGCGGGTCCCACCTTGCGTTCGAGGCCTGATCGCTGTATCCGTGAGGCCACCTCCAGAGAAAGCGAGACGTGACCATGGCCCACCATGAACCGGTGACGATGACGCCGCGCCTGCAACGGCTCTTCGCGCGAGGCAGGGAGTTCCTCGGCGTCGAGGTGCCGATCATGTGCGGCGCCATGACCTGGATCAGCGAGTCCAGCCTCGTTTCGCTGATGAGCAACCTCGGCGCGTTCGGCAGCCTGGCGGCGGGCAACATGCCGCCCGACCAGTTCGCCGCCGAGGTCGACAAGACCAAGCAGTTGACCTCGAAGCCGTTCGCGGCCAACCTCATCACCATCGCGCCGAACTACTTCGCGCACCTCGACATCCTGTGCGAGGCCAGGCTCACGCACATCGTGTTCGCCGGCTCGATCCCGCGCCGCACCGAGGTCGAGAAGGCCAAGCAGAGCGGCGCCCGGGTGCTCTGCTTCGCCTCCAACCCGAGCATCGCCCGGCGCATGCTCGACTACGGCGCCGACGCCCTCATCCTCGAGGGCAGCGAGGCGGGAGGCCACATCGGCCACGTGTCGACCGCGGTGCTGCTGCAGGACGTGCTCTTCGAGTTCGCCGACCAGGTGCCCATCTTCGTGGCCGGCGGCATCGCCCACGGCGGCATGATCGGCCACCTCGGTTTGATGGGGGCCGCCGGCGCCCAGCTCGGCACCCGGTTCGTGGTGGCCGAGGAGTGTCGGGCGCACCCGAATTTCAAGGACGTCTTCATCAAGGCCCGCTCGCGCGAGGCCGTCGCCACGCCGCAGTACAGCGCCAAGCTGCCGGTGGTGGCCGTACGGGCGCTGAACAACCTCGCCATGGAGGACTTCGGGCGCCTGCAGCTGGAACTGCTGCGCAAGCTCGAGGCCGGCGCGATCACCCGGCAAGATGCCCAGTACGAGGTCGAGCATTTCTGGGTGGGCAGCCTGCGACAGGGCGCGGTGGAGGGCAACGTGGAGCGGGGCTCCTTGATGGCCGGCCAGTCGGTGGGGCTGGTCAACCGCGTCCAGCCGCTGCGGGAGATCCTGCTCGAACTGGTCCGCGATGCCGACCTCGCCGTCGCCGGCGCCCAGCAGCGACTGGGCTGACCCGATCCAGGTACGGTTCTTGATCGACGCTCCCCTGTGACGGCGCCGGGCCGCAACTTGCCCGGCGTCCCAACAGCAAGGGGAGACACCTCATGGCTTGCACCCGTCAGCGTCCCGGGCTGCCCGCGCCCGCGTTCTGCCTGTTCCTGGCCGTTTTCGCCCTCCTTGGCGCCGGCCTCGCGCCTGCCGCGACCACGCCGCCACGCACCGGTCAGGATGCGGCCAGCTACCTGCAAATCGCCGCGCGCTTCCTGCAATCCGGCGACCTCGACCGCGCCTCGGCGATCCTCGAGGAAGCCGTGGCCAGCGGCCAGACCTCGGTCGAGGTCTGGCACACCCTGGCCGACGCGTACCGCCTGCAGGGGCGCCTGGCCGCCGCCGTCGAGGCGGCCGAAGCCGCCCTGGCGCTCGATCCGTCGTTCGCGCCGGGGCACGTGCTGATGGGCGACATCTTCCGCGCGCAAGGCTGGCTGCAGGCCGCCCACGAAAGCTACCGGGAAGCCATTCGGCTCGACCCCGCCGCCCCCGCCGCCCGTTATCGCCTGGTGACCTGCCTGGCCGAGCTGGGCCAGCTACGCGCCGCCGAGCGGGAATGCCGCGGTTTTCTGGCCGCGCAAGAGACCGCCCGCCTGTACCTCGTGCTCGGCGACGTGCTCGAGCGGCAGGAACGCAGCCAGGAGGCGATGGCTGCCTACGATCGCGCCGTCGAGCTGGAACCACGCAGCGCCGACGCCCACAGCCGTCGGGCCGGCCTGCTGTGCCGGCTGGGCCAGTACGAGGCCGCGACGCAGGCCGCGCGCGCGGCGCTGGCCATCGATCCCGAGCACCCCGAGGCGCATGGCTGGCTGGGCCTGGCCAAGGCCCATCGTCAGGACTACCTGGGCGCGTACGGGCACGCGGTGAAGGCGGAGCAGGCGGGGCTGGACATGTCGGCGGTGTGGACGGTGCTGCGGCGCCGGAACTAGCGTCCCGGCGCCGCAACGGCGCCCGGCTCAGCGCTTGAGCGCGCGGACGGCTTCGGTCATCGCCGGCAGCAC
>CAZVWL010000272.1:0-3527 GCA_964630845.1 uncultured Fibrobacteraceae bacterium | reverse complement strand
GACCGACCTCGCCGGCGTCGGCCCTTGGCGGTGTCAGCGCACCAGCGAGAGCTTCACCGCCTGCACGCCCCACGGTGTCACCAGGCGGCACAGGTACAGCCCCGAAGGCAGCGAGCGGCCGCTCTGGTCGGTGCCGTCCCAGGTCAGCATCTGGCTGCCGGCGCCGAACGAACCCTCGGCCAGCCGGCGGACCTCCCGCCCGCGCGCGTCGTGAATGACCACCTGGACATGGGCGGGCCCCGGCAACGTGACGTTGACGACCGTGCGGGGGTTGAACGGGTTCGGCGCGACGGTCATGTGCGCAACGGCACCGACGTCGGGCACGTCGGTGAAGCTCGAGCTGCGGTACACCCCGTCGTTGGCCGTGGCTGCGACCAAGTGGGGATACTCCGACCTCAGACCGACGATCTGGCGGTCTGCCAGCGATCCGGTGAGGTCGGACCACTCCCACGTGCCGCGCACGGCGACCAGCAAACGGCCGTCGTGCGTGACCACGTGCACGTGGGCGAAGGGCTGGTAAGGGTCGGACTGGACCAGAACCTGGCGCGGCGCGGGGTCGTCCAGGACCCGCTGCCATTGGATCACGTCGGTGGCCGTGTGGTACACGCCGTCGGCCATGATGGCGTAGAGGTGGGCGGTGACGTCGCGTCCGGCCTTGCCGGGCACCGGCACGGCTGGCCCATCGATCCACAGGCCGAGCACCGTCCCGGCAGGCAGGCCCTCGTTGCGCGGTTGCCAGGTGGTCCCGCCGTCCGACGTGTGCATCACGCCCGCGTCGCCCGAGACGTACAGCTCGTCGTTATATACGCAGAAGAGGCCGGTGACATCGTGATGGCCGTGGCCCTGGATCTCGTGCCAGGTCATGCCCGAATCCGCCGACGCGATCACCGCACCGGCTATCTGGCCAAGCGCCCGGGTGCCCGCGTACAGGATCGGGTCGTAGAACGCGCGGTTGACGATCGCGAACACGGCGCCCGCCTGGCCGGCGTAGACCACCGCGTCGCTGGCGCCGCTCTTGAGCGGGAAGCTCATCTCGATCGACCCGCGCCCGTCGGCCCCGAGCCTGCCGGTCAGGACACGGTGCTGGAGCCGCGGGACCATCGATACCGCCGTGACCTCGCGGCCCTGGGCGCCCGGTTCCTGGTGGTCGGACCAGACCCCCGTGCGGCTGTCGCGGACCAGGTAACCGTGCGGCGTGCAGAGGAAGAGGAAGGGGCTGTGCCAGTCGCTCCATTGCAACCCGGTGGCGTCGACGCCGTCGGGGCCGATCGGTTCCCATGGCGTCGGGTCCTGCACGGCGCTGGCAGCCGTGGCGGCCAAGCTGATCGCCAGCGCGAGCACGGTCGCGATGCGGATGATGCGCATGTTCGAGCTCCCCGGGCAAATCGGCGAAGAACTGACGGCGGGCTATCAAGATCATAGCCGAGCGGCGGACCGCTGTCCATGGCCAAGGCGGTGAATGGGCCTTGTGTTGCCCGCGGTCCGTGCCTGACAATACGGGCAATCCAGCCATCCCGACCGCCGATCCCAGGAGCAACCCCGTGCGACGTGAAGACCGCGCCATCACCAACGACCAGGCCCGCCGCCTGCTCGCCGCGGCCGAGCACGGCGTGCTGTCCCTGGCGACCCCGGACGGCGTGCCCCACGGCGTCCCCCTGAACTTCGCGGTCGAGGGCGACGACCTCTATTTCCACTGCGCCCCGGCGGGCCGCAAGATCGACATGCTCGCGATCAACGACCGGGTGTCGTTCTGCGTGGTGGGCGCGACCGAGGTGTTACCCGCGGAGTTCGCGACCCGGTACGAGAGCGTGGTGGCGACGGGCCGGGCCGAACGGGTCGAGGACGAGCTCAAGCGCCACGGGTTGACCTTGCTGATCCGCAAGTACGCACCCGCGCACGTCGAGGCGGGGCTGGCGTACATCGAGGCGCTGTTCGAGGAGACGGCGGTCTTCCGGATCCGGATCGAGCAGGTGACGGGCAAGGCCAGACGCTGAACCGGTGCGCCGGCGCACCGGCCGCAACGACCACCCTCCAGGTCCCCACCCTGGCGATTTCGCCCCCACGTTGTTTGCTTGCCCCGATCGGCCCTGGCGGCCGCCCCCGGCCATCGCGGCCGCCCGCGACGACCTCAATCCCTCGAGGAGCGACCATGCCCATCAGCCGTCCGACCAGCCCCGACCGGCGCCGGAGCCAGCGCGCCGCCGCGCCGTTGGCCGCCCTGGCCGTCTTTTGCCTCGCGGCCCTCGCGAACGCCGCCCCGCTCACGCCGGAGACCCTCTGGCAGATCCAGCGCCTCGGCGCCCCCGACCTCTCCCCCGACGGCCGCTGGGCCGTGGTCGCGGTCACCCGCTTCGACGTGCCGAGCGACGAGTCCCGCAGCGACCTCTGGCTGATCTCGACCACCGACGGCCAGGCGCGCCGCCTCACCGCGCACGACAGTCGCGACCAGAACCCGGTCTGGAGTCCGGACGGGCGCTGGATCGCCTTCGAGTCGCGCCGCGGCAAGGACGAGGCCACGCAGATCTACCTCATCGCGCCGACCGGCGGCGAGGCGGTGCGGTTGACCGAGGTGCCCACGGGCGCCGGTTCGGTGCGCTGGTTCCCGGATTCGCGGCGCCTGGCCTTCATCACCCGCGTCTGGACCGACCTCGCCGACTGGGACCAGCAAGCCGAGCGCCTCAAGGAGCGCAAGGAGAGCAAGGTGTCGGCCCGCGCCTGGGACCAGGCCCCGGTCAGCTACTGGGACCAGTGGCTGGACGACCGCGAGGCGCACGTGTACACGATCGGAGTTGATGGCGGCGAGGTCGTTCCCGTGACCCTGGGCAGCGGCCGCCAGCTGTCGCGCTCGGCGCCCGGCCGCGGCTCGTACGACATCGCCCCCGACGGCGCCGAGATCGCGTTTGCGGCCGACATCGACACCACGGGCATCGACGGCAACTACGACATCTTCGTGATCCCGACCGCGGGCGGCCAGGCGCGCAACCTGACGCTCGACAACGTCGCGGACGACGTCGCGCCCCAGTACAGCCCCGACGGCCGCTGGCTCGCCTTCCAGCGCCAGACGATCAAGGGCTTCTACGCCGACACGCGGCGCCTGGTGCTGCACGATCGCCGCCGCGGCACGAATGCCGTGGTCACGTCGGGGTTCGACCGCTCGGTCGGCACGCTCAGCTGGACCCGCGACGGCCGGGCCGCCTTCATGGCGATCGACGACGCGGCCCACGACCGCGTGCACCGCATCGACCTGCCCCAGGGCAAGGTGACACCGATCACGCGCGAGCACTCGTTCTCGTCGCTGGCCCTGTCGGCCGACGGCAAGGTGCTGGTGGGGCTGCGGCAGAGCTTCATCGAGCCGCCGACGCTCGTGCGCATCGACCCGCGCTCGGGCGCGGCCACCAAGCTGTCGACGTTCAACGACGAATTGCTGGCCGGCGTCACCTGGGGACGCTACGAGAGCGTCACCTACAAGGGCGCCAACGACGCAGACATCCAGATGTGGGTGGTGTATCCGCCCGACTTCGACCCCA
>CAZVWL010000271.1:0-3528 GCA_964630845.1 uncultured Fibrobacteraceae bacterium | reverse complement strand
TTGCGGGCGCCGGGCTGACCGTACTTCTTGCGCTCGACCATGCGCGAATCGCGGGTCAGGAAGCCGTCCTTGCGCAGGCGCTTCCGATACTCCTCGTTCGCCACGACCAGCGCGCGGGCCAGACCGTGCCGAAGGGCGCCGGCCTGACCGCTGACACCGCCGCCCGAGACCGTGCACCAGACGTCGAACTCGCCGTCGACGCCCAGGTTACGCATCGGCTGCAGGGCGTGCAGGATCTGCATCTCGCTGAAATAATCGCCGACCTGGCGCTTGTTCACGGTCACCTTGCCGCTCCCCACGGTCAACCAGACGCGGGCGACCGAGGTCTTGCGGCGGCCAGTGGCGTAATACCTCTCCTCCAACTCCTACCTCCGTGCCGTCAGGCGATCACGACGGGCTTGGGCTGCTGGGCCGAGTGCGGATGTTCGGCGCCGGCGTAGACCCGCAGGTGGGTCAGCTGGCGCCGGCCGAGGCTGTTCTTGGGCAACATGCCCCAGACGGCCTTGCTGACGACGCGGTCGGGATACTTCTCCATCATCTTGCGCATCGGCGTCGCGCGCTGGCCGCCGATCCAGCCCGTGTACCGCAGGTACACCTTCTTGTCCAGCTTCTGGCCGGTGAGCTTGACGTCCTTCGCGTTGATCACGATGACGTTGTCGCCCATGTCCAGGTTCGGCTGGAAGGTCGGCTTGTGCTTGCCGCGCAGGAACGTGGCGACGTGGGTCGCCAACCGGCCGAGCGGGATGCCGGTCGCGTCGATCACCAACCAGTCCTTGGCGATCTCGGCCGCTTTCATCGAGTACGTCTTCAAACGTTCAGCCTCCAGGCTGGTCCGACCGGGCCACAACACCGCCGGACACACCTTGACCCTGCACGCACCGAAGGCGCCGACGCGTGGCCGTACGGCCACGACGCTGCCGCCACCCGGCGTCAGGACCCTGATCGATCATGCTCGGCAAGCAAAAATGCCGCACGGGCGGCATCCGCTTGCCCTGTTCCGCGACTCGGGGGCTGGAAATCTAGCATTCCGCCGCGGCGGTGTCAAGAACCGTGGCCAGCGAACGGCCATAGGGGGGCCGCAGGACGCCCTGCTCGGTGATGAATGCCGTGATCAATGCGGCCGGCGTGACGTCGAAGGCCGGGTTGAAGACCGCGACCCCCTCCGGCGTCACCGCCACCCCACCGCAGCGGGCGACCTCGGCGGGGTCGCGCTGCTCGATCGTGATCCGGCTGCCGTCGGGCGTGGCCGCATCGAAGGTGGACGACGGGGCCGCCACGTAGAACGGCACGCCGTGCCGCTGGGCCAGCACGGCCAGCGGGTAGGTGCCGATCTTGTTGGCGGCGTCGCCGTTGGCCGCGATCCGATCGGCGCCGGTGATGACGGCCGCCACCCGCCCCTCGCGCAGAACCGTGGCCGCGGCCGCATCGGGCAGGACCGTGACCGGGATCCCCTGATTCTGCAGCTCCCAGGCCGTCAGGCGGGCACCTTGCAGCAGGGGGCGGGTCTCGTCGGCGTACACGGCCACCCGCTTGCCGGCCTCCCAGGCGGCGTACACCACCCCCAGGGCCGTCCCGTAACCGCCGGTGGCCAGCGCCCCGGCATTGCAGTGGGTCAAGACGGCACCCTCGGCCGGCAGCAGCTCTTGGCCGTGGCTGCCCATGGCCCGGCCCATCTCAACGTCCTGGTCGTGAATGGCCCGCGCGGCCTCCAGCAGGGCCGCCTGGACCCCGGCCGCGTCGGCGCCGGCCGCGATGGCCCGCACCCCGGCCGCCCGGACGCGCCGCAGCGCCCAGAACAGGTTGACTGCGGTTGGGCGCGTGCCGGCCAGCAGGTCGTGGTCGCGCTCGAGGTCGGCCTGCAAGTCGGCGGGGTCGTGCCGGCCTTCGGCGCGTCCCCGGTGCCAGGAGAGCACCAGGCCGTAGGCCGCGGCGATGCCGATCGCCGGCGCGCCGCGCACGGCCAGCTCGCGGATGGCCTGGGCCACCTCGCCCACCGTGCGGCAATCGCGGAAGGTCAGCACGCGCGGCAACAGGATCTGGTCGATCAGGCGGACGACCTCGCCGGTCCAGGCGGCGACCGGGAACGGGAACGGCAGGCGCGGCTGGTTCATGGGGACTCCTCCGGATGGCCCAGGAACTCCCGCAGCGCCTGTCCGAGCAGCGCCAGCGGCAGCCCCATGACGTTGAAATAGCAGCCGACGACCTCGCGCACCATCATCGCCCCGTAGCCCTGGATCCCGTAAGCGCCGGCCTTGTCCAGCGGCTCGCCGGTGGCCACGTAGCGGGCGATCGCCGCCTCGCTCAGCGGCAGGAACTCGACCTCGGTCGCGGCGTGGCCCCGCCAGGCGCGACCGCCCGGTCCGGCCAGGGCGATGGCCGTGATCACAACATGGCGCCGGCCGGCCAGGCTCGCCAGGATGCGACGGGCGTCGGCGGGGTCGCGCGGCTTCTCCAGGACCTCCTGGCCGAGCACGACGATCGTGTCGGCCCCGAGCACCAGCCGTCCGGGCATGACCTCGCCGACGGCCGCCGCCTTGAGCGCCGCCAGCTCCTCGGCGTAGCGGGCCGGCTGCGCGTGCAAGGGCGCGAGCACGAGCGCGTGGTCGGCCTCGACGGCGTCGTCGGGCGGGTGCACCTCGAACGGCAGGCCGACCAGGCGCAGCAGGTCCGCCCGTCGCGGCGAACGGCTCGCCAGCACGAGGGGCGGCCCCGGCGGCCAGGGGACGAACGGGCAACCGTTCATGGCGCCGGCCGCGGGGCGTCGCGGTCGAGGATCACGGTGACCGGCCCCTCGTTGGTCAGGCTCACCGACATCATGGCGCCGAAGCGGCCCTCGGCCACCTCGGGCCACTGCTCGCGCAAAATGACGGCGAAGCGCCGGTACAGGGCCTCGGCCTCGGCCGGCGGCGCCGAGCCGGTGTAGCTGGGCCGGTTGCCCTTGCGGCAGTCCCCGTAGAGCGTGAACTGGCTGACCAGCAGGATGCCGCCGCCCACCTCGGCGAGGCTCAGGTTGAGCTTGCCCTCGCCGTCGTCGAAGAGGCGCAGCCGCGGCAGCTTGGCCGCCATCCAGGCCATTTCGGCGTCCGTGTCGTCGGGCGCGAAGGCGGCCAGGACCACCAGGCCGCGCGCGATCGCCCCGACCACCTCGCCGGTGATCTCGACCCTGGCCGGACCCGACCGTTGCACGACGCAGCGCACGCCCTCACCCCACCTGGTAGCGGTCGATCCGCTCGATGCCGGGGATGGTCTTGATGGTCTTGAGGATCTTCTGCAGCTCGTTCAGGTTGTGCACTTCGACGACGATCGTGGCCCGGGCTACGCCGCTCTCGGCGCCGAACTCGCCGCTCTGGATGTTGGCGCCGGCGCCGGAGATCACGTTGCCGATCTCGGCCAGCAGGTTCTTGCGGTCGGCCGCCTGGATGATGAGCTTCACGAGGAAGATCTGATCGGGCGCCGCGTCCCAGTCGACGTCGATCTGGCGCTCGCTGAGCCCCGGATCGCGCAGGTTCGGGCAGCCGACCCGGTGCA
>CAZVWL010000270.1:0-3528 GCA_964630845.1 uncultured Fibrobacteraceae bacterium | reverse complement strand
CGCTTCAGCCAGGGCGCTGCCGGCGCGCGCCGGCAGCAGGTTCACATCGCCGGAGATCCGCAGCCGGACGCCGTGCTCGCGCAGCTCCCGCTGCTCGCTGACGAGCGCTTCCTCGAGGAAGGTCCACAGGGCCTGCACCTCGGCGGGCGGGCGCGAGAAGTTCTCGCGGCTGAACGTGTAGAGGGTCAGGACCTCGATGCCCAGGCGGGTGCAGACACGGATCGCGGCCCGCACGGCGTGCCGCCCGGCACGATGACCCGCGGCGCGCGGCAGGTGGCGCCGGCGAGCCCAGCGTCCGTTGCCGTCCATGATGATCGCCACGTGACGGGGCAGGCCCTCCCGCGCGCTCAACAGCTCGGCGAGTTGCTCGTCGTCGAGGCCGCGGTGGCGGTCGGCCGTCATGCTAGATCTCCATGATCTCCGCTTCCTTGGCCTTGACGATCTGGTCGATCTCGCCGCAGAAACGGTCGGTCAGCTCCTGAACGCTCTCGCGCTCCTGACGGTGCTGGTCTTCGGTGATCGCGCTGTCCTTCAGCTCCTTCTTGAGCTCGTCGTTGGCGTCCTGCCGCGCGCGACGCACCGCGATCTTGCCTTCTTCGCCGATGTCCCGCGCCAGCTTCGTGAACTCCCGCCGCCGTTCCTCGGTCAGCTCAGGGATCTGCAGGCGGATCATCATGCCGTCGTTGGCGGGGTTCAGGCCCAGGTTGCCCGCCTGGATGGCGCGTTCGATGGCGCCGATGGCGCTGCGATCGAAGGGCTTGACCACGAGCTGGCGAGCCTCGGGCGCCGCCACGGTGGCCAGCTGCTTGAGCGGGGTGGGCGCGCCGTAGTACTCGACCATCAGGCCGTCGAGCAGCGCCGGCGAGGCCTTGCCGGTGCGCAGCTTGCTGAGGCGGCGTCGGATCGCGTCGAGGGCCGACTCCATCTCCAGTTCGGTGCTCTCCAGGACGTCCTTGCTCATCGCGGCGGCTCCTTTGTGATCCTCGTGCCCAACGGTTCGCCGGCCAGCACCCGCAGCAGGTTCTCCGGGTCGGAGATGTCGAAGACCGTCACGGCCAGATCGCCCTCCGCGCAGAGGGTGACCGCCGTCAGATCCATCACGCGCAGCTTGCGGGCGAGGACCTCGTCATAGGTCAGGTGCGCGAACCGCTGTGCGTCAGGATACCGGAGCGGGTCGCGGTCGTAAACCCCATCCACCTGGGTGCCCTTGAACAGCCCGTCGGCCGAGAGTTCCAGGGCTCGCAGCGCGGCGGCCGAGTCGGTGGTGAAATAAGGATTGCCCGTGCCGCCGGCCAGCAGCAGCACGTGGCCCGACTTCATCAGCTCCAGGGCCTTGTCGCGGGCGAAGGCCTCGCCGAGGGGCACCTGATCGCGAGGGGTGAAGATGCGAGCCTTCTGGCCCTCCGCGCGCAGGTAGTCGCGCAGGACGGCCGCGTTCATCACCGTGGCCAGCATGCCGACCTGGTCGGCGGTCACCCGTCCGAGCACGTCCAGGTTGCTCTGCCGCGCGCGGAAGATGTTGCCCGCGCCGCAGACCACCGCCACCTGCACCTCGGCCTGCACCACCTGGTGCAGCACCTGGGCCAGGCCCGTGAGCTTCTGGTGGGAGAACTGCTCCTGGCCGTCGGCAAGAGCCTCGCCGCTGAGTTTCAAGAGGATCCGGGAATGACGGAGCATGAGAGGGGCGCGTCCTTTCGCGGGGGTCGCCGGAACCGTCCGGGCGTCGGCGGCGGGGGCGCCGCCTTCCCGGCGGCGGGGCGATGACAAGCGGCCGGGTCGAACCCTGTCGAACCAGGGCGACCCGGCCGCGGAGGTGTCCTAGGCCCCGATCGCGTAGCGCGCGAACCGCTTGACCTGGATGTTCTCGCCGAGCTTGCCGATCACGGACTTGACGTAGTCCTCCACCGTCAGGTCCGGATCCTTGACGTACTTCTGCTCCAGCAACGCCACCTCGCTGTAAAACTTGCCGACCTTGCCCTCGACGATCTTCGCGATCATCGCCTCGGGCTTGCCCTGCTCGCGCAGCTGGGCGGCGTAGATCTCCTTCTCCTTCTCGACCAGGGCGGGGTCGACCTCGTCGCGCGTGACGGCCACCGGGCTGCTGGCCGCGATGTGCATCGCCAGGTTGTGCACGAGTTCCTGGAAGTCGTCCGTGCGCGCCACGAAGTCGGTCTCGCAGGCGACCTCGATCAGCACGCCCACCTTGCCACCCATGTGGATGTAGCTGCCCACGAGGCCCTGGCTGGTCACGCGGTCGGCCTTCTTGGCGGCCGAGGCGATGCCCTTCTTGCGCAGGTATTCCTTGGCCTTCTCGAGGTCGCCCTCGCACTCGGCCAGCGCCCGCTTGCAGTCCATCATGCCGGCATTGGTCGCGTCGCGCAGCTCCTTGACCATCT
This sequence comes from uncultured Fibrobacteraceae bacterium, assembly GCA_964630845.1. Lineage (GTDB taxonomy): Bacteria > Krumholzibacteriota > Krumholzibacteriia > LZORAL124-64-63 > LZORAL124-64-63 > Glo-17. The sequence goes on along the minus strand of CAZVWL010000270.1, from coordinate 1,132 downwards.
TGGCCGTGATTTCCATGTCGCTAGTCTCCCGTGTCTGACGTGCCCGCAGCGGCCCGCCGCCGCTCGGCGGGCCGGATGCCGGAACTGGTGGTGTGCTACGCCTCGGACGCGCCGTCGGCGCCCGCGTCGATGGGCGCTTCGATCCGGCTCGACGCCTCGTCGAGCGCCACGCTCGGGCGCGGCTCGGCAGGGGCGGCGGCGGCCATGTCGACCTGGTCGCGGCCCTCGGCACGGGCCTGCTTGCCCTCGAGGATCGTCTGCGCGACGACCCGCGCGAAGAGGTTGATGCTCCGGATCGCGTCGTCGTTGCCGGGGATCGGGTAGGTGACCAGGGTGGGGTCGGCGTTCGTGTCGGTGATGCCGATCACCGGGATGCCCAGCTTGTTGGCCTCGCGGACCGCCGTCTCCTCCTCGGCCGTGTCGACGACGAAGAGCGCCTGCGGCACGCCCTTCATCGTTCGGATGCCGCCGAGGTTCTTGCTCAGCTTCTCGTACGAGCGGTTCAGCTCCAGCTGTTCCTTCTTCGAGAGCTTCTCCATGCGACCGTCGGTCATCATGGCCTCGTAATCTTCCATCTTCTCGACGCGCTGGTGGATCGTCTGCCAGTTGGTCAGCATGCCGCCGAGCCAGCGCTCGGTCACGAACGGCATGCCGCACTTCTGCGCGTTCTCGCGGATGGCGATCTTGGCCTGCTTCTTAGTGCCCACGAAGAGCACGGTGCCGCCCTTGGCCGCGACCTCGTGCAGGAAGGCCGTGGCGCGGTTGAGCAGCTTGAGGGACTTCTGCAGGTCGATGATGTAGATGCCGCCGCGGGCGATGAAGATGTACGGCTTCATCTTGGGGTTCCACTTACGGGTCTGGTGGCCGAAGTGGACGCCCGCCTCGAGCAGGTCGCGCAATCCGATGCTGGACATGTCTTGCCTCCGGGTCAGGTTGAGCCTCCCCGGTCGTCGCCGGCATGGGATGAACGCCGTCGCGCCACCTGTCCCTGCCTCGGACCGGGTGAGTGGTGTGCGGCCGCACAACCGTGCGGCCGCCGGGGTCGGGTCGGCCTAGCGCTTGGAGAACTGGAAGCGCTTGCGGGCGCCGGGCTGACCGTACTTCTTGCGCTCGACCATGCGCGAATCGCGGG
>CAZVWL010000269.1:0-3535 GCA_964630845.1 uncultured Fibrobacteraceae bacterium | reverse complement strand
CGTAACCTATTTAAAAACAAAAGCTGCTGACCTTTTGAAGCAGGTTGCTGACACGAGGCGACCCGTGATCATCACACAGAATGGGGAGCCGCGTGCTGTCCTGCAGGACGCTAAGAGTTACGAGGATATGCGCTATGCGCTGGGCCTCATGAAACTGATCTCGCAGGGCGAGGAAGACGTCCGCAAGGGCAAGGTCAGTTCCCAGGATGAAGTTTTTTCTCGTATCGCTGATGCGGTTGACGGGAAATGAGCAAGACGTTCGAAGTTCTATGGGCCGCTGTGGCCGAGAGTGACCTGACGGGCATCATCCTCTGCATCGCCGAGGAGAGCCCGGGCAACGCAAGAAAGGTGCTCGCTCGGATCAGGGTCAGAACAGCGAAGCTCGCCAAGTCGCCGATGCAGGGGCGAGTTGTTCCGGAGTTGCTCAGCCAGGGCATTGCTCAGTATCGAGAGGTTGTGATCTCTCCCTGGCGCGTGATTTACAGGGTCGAAGCGGACCGGGTTCTGGTGGTGTCTGTTATCGACTTTCGGCGGAACGTGGAGGACATTCTGCTCGGCAGGTTTCTGAATTGATATTGCCGGCGCACCTGGCGCGGCGCCTACCCCGGCGCTGAGGCGTGATCCCTGTGCTCTTCGATCGGCTGTTACGCGGTGTCGCTGCATTTTGGACGTTAACCCTGGACACCAGGCCTTTCTTCGTCTATAATGCAACTGAACTGCACATTGGCCGAAAGGGTCCATCGTGTACATTCACCGCACCCTGGAGCCTCACTTCCGCGAAGCCGCCGCCCACTTCCCGGTCACGCTTGTCACCGGGGCCCGGCAAGTCGGCAAGACCACGTTCCTGCGGGAGATCGCCGGTGACGGGCGGACGTACATCAGCCTCGACGATCCGCGCATCGTCGAGCTGGCGCGGAACGACCCGGCCCAGTTCATGCAGCGGTATCCGGGACCCGTCATCATCGACGAGATCCAGTACGCTCCCGGCTTGCTGCCCTACATCAAGCTGGCCGTGGATGGCGAAGGTAGGCCCGGGCGCTTCTGGCTGACCGGATCGCAGCAGTTCCACCTCATGCGCGACGTGGCGGAGTCGCTGGCGGGGCGGGTCGGCATCATGCACCTGCTCGGGCTCTCTCGCCGCGAGCAGGACGGCTCCACCGGCGACCACGGGCCATTCCTGCCAACCCCGGATGCCCTGGACCGACGCCTCGCCGACGCAACGCCGCTGCCGCTGCCGGTGCTCTACCAGCGTATCTGGCGCGGCGCCTACCCGGCGCTGACCCGCGATCCGGGGCTGGATCGGGATCTCTACTTCAGCTCATACGTCCAGACGTACCTGCAGCGCGACGTTCGCAACCTGGCCCAGGTCGGCGACGAGACGGCGTTCCTGCGCTTCGTGCGGGCCTGCGCCGCCCGCACCGCCCAGCTCCTGAACGTGGCCGATCTGGCCCGCGACGCAGACGTGGCGCCCAACACCGCCAAGCACTGGCTGTCGGTGCTTGAGGCCTCGGGCATCGTGTACCTGCTGCAGCCCTACCACACGAATGTCACCAAGCGACTGGTCAAGGCGCCCAAGCTCTACTTTCTGGACACGGGCCTTTGCTCCTGGCTGACCGGCTGGACGAGTCCCGAGGTGCTTGAGGCCGGCGCGGCATCCGTCGCGATCCTCGAGACCTGGATCCTTGCCGAGATCCTCAAGTCGTGGTGGCACCAGGGCAAGCAGGCGCCGTTCTACTTCTATCGGGACAAGGACCAGAAAGAGATCGACCTTCTCATTGTTCAGGACGAGGTCATCTATCCCCTGGAATTCAAGAAGTCCGCTTCGCCGGGGAGCGACAGCGTGCGGCACTTCGGCAGCCTGGCGCGGCTGGATCGTCCGGTCGGGCCTGGTGGTGTGATCTGCCTGGTAGAGTCGTCCCTGCCCCTGGGTAAGGGGTTGGTGTCGATTCCGGTGGGGGCCATCTGAGACCTCGCGCAGAGTCTTGCAAGCCATGTTTGCCTATTTTACAAAATAGTCAAACATACGCTGCGAGACATAGCACGCCCCCCCCCAACCCCACCCCACCCTGGCCCTCCCCACCTCCGATCGGTTACACTCAACCAAGCCCAGGCGCCCGGCCTCCCCCGCGCGCGCCGCCCAGTAGCCGCGCCCCGCCCCGGAGGTCGCCGATGCCCCGCCTGTCCGCGCTCGCCCGCCCCACGATCATCGTCGCCGTCCTGGGCCTGGCCCTCTTCGGCGCCCTCCGCGAACGCACCGCCCGCCTCGAGCACCACGCCAAGGTCGCCAGCCCCAGCGAGTCCCGCTGGTCGCGCACCCCCGACGACGGCAAGCCGATCCGCGAGCCCAACCAGTGGTTCTTCGTCGAGCGCGCCTGGCCCCAGATGCAGATCAACCGCGACGCGTGGCAGCAGGCCCAGATCGAGGCCCGCGTCCTGCTCGAGGACTTCCGCGCCAAGAGCAACCCAGCCACCCAGGCCACCTGGACGCTGCGCGGCCCCACCAACGTCGGCGGCCGCGTCACCTCCATCGCGGTCGATCCGCGCAACCACGACGTCGTCTACGCCGGCGCGGCCGAGGGCGGGGTCATGCGCAGCCGCAACGGCGGCCTGAGCTGGGACCTCGTCTTCGACGACCAGCCGTCGCTCGCGATCGGGGCGCTGGCCATCGACCCGGTCAACCCCGACGTGGTGTACGCGGGGACCGGCGAGGTCAACCCCGGGGGCGGGTCCGTGGCGTACGGCGGCACGGGCCTGTACCGCTCCACCGACCAGGGCGACACCTGGACGAACATCGGGCTGGAGAACGGGGGCGCCATCGGCCGCATCGTGATCGACCCCGCCGACCCGCAGCGCCTCTTCGTGGCCGTGATGGGGCACCTGTGGTCGCCGGGGCCGGATCGGGGCGTGTACCGCACGCTCGACGGGGGCGACACCTGGCAGCTCGTGCTCGCCGTCGACGGCACCACCGGCTGCGTCGACCTCATCCAGCGGCCCGACCAGCCCAACGTGGTGCTGGCGGCCATGTGGCAGCGCATCCGCACGCCCGAGCGCTACGACTACGGCGGGCCGGGGTGCGCCGTGTGGCGGACCGACGACGGGGGCGACAGCTGGAGCGTGGTGGGCGGCGGGTTGCCCGTGCCGGGGCCGAACCTCGGACGCATCGGCCTCGCGCTGTGCCGCAACCAGCCGGATCGCATGTACGCGGTCTACGCCGACCGCATCGGGTACTTCGCGGGGCTGTATCGCAGCAACAACGGCGGGGTCACCTGGACCCGCACCAGCGACGGCGCCCTCAGCAACGTGTTTGCCAGCTACGGCTGGTGGTTCGGCAACGTGCGGTGTCATCCCGACAATCCGGACATCGTGTTCGTGCTGGGTCTGGACTTCTACCGCTCGCTCAACGGCGGGTCGAGCTGGAGCGAGACCTCGGGCGGCATGCACGTCGACCATCACGGCATGAACTGGGGACCGGGTCCGGACCGCGTCATCTATGTGGGCAACGACGCGGGGGTCTACCGCTCGAACAACGGCGGGT
>CAZVWL010000268.1:0-3549 GCA_964630845.1 uncultured Fibrobacteraceae bacterium | reverse complement strand
GCCGGCGCCGCTACGCTGGTGTCCTGGGTCGAAAAGACCGGCGCGCGCGTCACGCTCGGCCAGCAGGCCGTCACCATCCTGCCGAACCTGGCGATCGCCGACACGCATGACGGCCGCAGCCAGGCCGTCAAGGCGCTGGCCGATGCCAAGGCGGCGCTCGCTGCCTACATGGCCAACGGCCAGACCCACGTCGCCGAATACGACATCGCCGGGCGCCGCATGAAGTTCCGCGCCGCGTCCGAAATCATCGACCTCATCCACCACTACGAGCGCGAAGTTGCCAGCGAGCGCGCCCTGCAGGCCCTTCTGCAAGGCGGTAGCCCCGGCCGCGTGCTGACGAGGTTCTGACATGAACTTCCTGTCCCGCCTTTTCACCCCGCGCGAATCGGCCGCCGAGCGCGCGGCCTGGCTCGACAACGCCGTGCGAGGTGCCGCTGCCCAGGTGCAGGGTCAATACCTGGCCGACGTGCGCAGCGCCCGCCGCCGCTTCGAGGCCGCCGAGACGCCGGCCTGGACCGAATCCTGGCCGACGTCCGGCGCCGCCATCAACGAGGATCTCGCGCGCCAGTTGCCGACCCTGCGCGCCCGTTCGCGCGGCATGGCCCGCAACAACGAGTGGGCCATTGGCTATCTCATTCAGCTCGACGACAACGTGCTCGGCGAAGCCGGCATCCGCTACCAGTCGCGCCTGAAGCGCCGCGACGAGACGCCCGACACCGACACCAACAACCGCCTCGAGGCCGCCTGGACGCTATGGGGCAAGGACTGCGAAGTGTCCGGCCTGTCCTGGCGCGAGGTCGAGTCTCTCGCGCTGGCCGGCCTGGCGCAGGATGGCGAGCTGCTCTACCGCCTGCGACCTGGGGCTGGCGCGTTCGGCTTCCAGATCCAGTTGCTCGATCCGGCGCTGCTCGATGTCAGTTTGCACCGTGACTTCGGTGGCAACCGCGTGCGCATGGGCATCGAGATCACCGACGACGGCAAGCCCGTGGCCTACTGGCTGCGCATGGCGCGCACCGGCGATGGCCCCTCCGACCTGCTGACCGTCGGCCGCCATGTACGCATTCCGGCCGAGCAGATCCGCCACCGCTTCCTGCGCCGCGAGGTTGGCCAGTTGCGCGGCTATCCGTGGCTGTCCGGCGGCGCCCGCCGCCTGTGGCTGCTCAAGGACTTCGAGGAAGCTGCCGCCGTGGCCAGCAGCAATGCCGCCAAGCGGCAAGGGTTCTTCGTCAGCCCGACCGGCGAGGCCCCCAAGGGCTTCGCAGATACCATCGTCTCCAGCGTGCTGGAGAGCGCGAAGGTCTCGGGCAAGGTGCTGACGCCCGACGAGATCCAGGCACTCACCGCCGCTGCCGATAAGTACGCCACCACCGTGCCGGGCCAGTTCGACACGTTGCCCGACGGCTACGACTTCCGCCCCTTCGAGAGCAAGTGGCCGAACATCCAGGCCGACAGCTACATCAAGCAGCAGTTGCGCGGCTGGGCCAGCGCGCGCGGCTCCAGCTACGTCAGTGTCGGCAACGACCTGGAATCGGTGAACTACTCCTCGGCGCGGGTCGGCATCGTCGGCGAGCGCGAGCACTTCAAGACCGTGCAGGGCCTGCTCAAGGCCTGGCTGCATGCCGAGGTGTTCGCCGCCGTGCTGCCCTACCTGGTGTTGCAGACGCCTGCACTCAAGATGGAGCGTCTCGCCACCTACCAGGCTGCCATTACCTGGCAGCCGCGCCGCTGGGCCGGCATCGATCCGACCAAGGAAGCGACCGCCAACGAGATCAACCTCCGGCTCAAGCTCACCAGCCGCCGCCGCATCATCCTCGAGCGCGGCGAAGACCCCGACGAGATCGCCGCAGAAGTTGCCACCGAGGAAGCGCTGTACGGCGCACTCGATGCCGAGAACACGCCGCGTCCGCTCGACCCGGCAGACCCTGATGGCGATGCCAGTGAAGACGCCAAGGCCCCCGCCAAGAAGTCCATTTCCCGCGTGCCGCTCGCCGCCGTGCGCGGATTTCCAGACTAGCGAAATTCTTTGCCTAGTCATTTCGCAACCAAAAAAAGAGACTGCCGCCCATGAACACGAACCGCACTCCCGGAGCCAAGAGCCGCATCGATGGCACTCTGCATCGCAGCCTGCCGGCCACGCTCACCATCCGCGAGGCCGCTGCTGGCCAGGCCGATGACGGCCTGCTGCGCCTGCGCCTTTCCGTCTCGTCCGAACAGCCCTACCTGCGCGATAGCTGGTGGGACGCGCCCTGGATCGAGGTCCTCGGCCACAAAGACGGCGAGATCGACCTGACGCGCCTCAACGATGGCGCCGCCGTGCTGGCCAACCATGACCGCTACAGCGCCGTCGGCAACACGCCGCTGGCCGGTATCGGCGCCGTCGAGCGTTCCTGGATCGAGGGCGACCGCCTGATGGCCGACCTCGCACTCAGCCGCCGCGAGGCGCTCGCCGACCTGCGGCAGGACATCGCCGACGGCCTGGTGAAGAACGTCAGCATCGGCTACCTGATCAACGAGCGCGTGCTCGTCAAGGCCAACGGCGACGGCCAGCCCGACGAGTACCGCGTCACCAGCTGGACGCCCTTCGAGGTGTCCCTGGTGGATATCCCGGCCGACGCCAGTGTCGGCCTCGGCCGTGGCAATACCAACGCCGACAAAACCGAGTCCCCTGCCGCGCGCTATCGCGTGGTGGACCTTCCGCCCGCCGTGGGCACAACCACAGGAGAACGCTCCATGAACCAAGCCGTAGCCACCCCCCCGGCGGACGCCAACCCGACCGCCACCACCGCCACCCGCTCTGCCGGCCCCGATCCCCTGGCCATGGAGCGCGAGCGTGCCCGCGAGATCCGCGCCCTGGGTCGCCAGTTCAAGCTCGAAGGCGACGCCGACAAGGCCATCGACGAAGGCATGAGCATCGACGGTTTCCGCAAGCTCGTCACTGACAAGCTGGTCGATACCGGCAAGCTGCGCCCGGCCGAGTCCCCCGAGATCGGCATGAGCGAGCGCGAGATCAAGCAGTTCAGCTTCTGCCGCGCCTTGCTGGCCGCAGCCGATCCGCTGCACGCCGCGCAGATCGCCCCCTTCGAGATGGAGTGCTCGCGCGCCGCCCAGGACAAGCGCGGCGACTCGCGCGACAAGACCCGCGAAGCCGCGCTCACCATCCCGGTCGACGTCCTGTCGCGCGGCATCGCCATCAATGACGGCATCGCCCAGGCTGTTGCCCGCAGCCTGATTGCCCGCGCCCAACGCACCAGTAACGAGGCCCTGGCGATGTACCGCGACCTCACCGTCGGCAGCGCCACCGCCGGCGGCAACCTGGTGGCCACCGAACTGCTCGGCTCCAGCTTCATCGACCTGCTGCGCAACGCCATGGTGCTCGACAAGCTCGGCGTCACCTGGTTGCGCGACCTCAACGGCAACATCGCCATCCCGAGCCAGACCGGCGCCGCCACCGCCTACTGGGTCGCCGAGAGCGGCGCGCCCACCGAGTCTGCCCAGGCCGTTGGCCAGGTGACCATGACGCCCAAGACCGTGGGCGCCTTCACCGACTAC
>CAZVWL010000267.1:0-3557 GCA_964630845.1 uncultured Fibrobacteraceae bacterium | reverse complement strand
GCAGCGCCAGTCGGTTGCGCTCCAGCACGTTCTCCTGCGCGTAGCGGCCCACGAGCATCAACGCGACGAAGACCGTGAGCGTGTCGAAGTACGACGCGTGCGGCCCGTGCACCAGGAACGCGTAGACCGACCCCGCATAGGCCAGCGTCATGCCGAGGGAGATCGGCAGGTCGAGGTGGGCCAGCCCGCGCCGCAGCCCGGCCAGCGCCGCGCGGAAGAAGACCGGTCCGCCGGCCAGCACCGACACCGTGGCCAGGCCGAGGCTCAGCCAGCCGAAGAGGTCGAACAACGCGCCTTCCTCGGGCGCGAGGCCGAAGTAGAAGGAGAGGCTGAACATCATCACGTTCATGGCGATGGCCACGCAGACGGCCATGCGCACCAGCAACGATCGCGAACGGCGCGGCGTGGTCTTGGTGCGGGGGCCGAGGCGGTAGCCGAAGCGCTCGACCTCGGCCAGGTAGCGCTTGAGGTCGCCCCGGGCGGGATCCCAGGCGAGGTCGACCTGACCCAGGGCCGGGTTGATGCGCAGCTCGATGCCCGCCGGCTCGTCGCGGAACAGGCGCTCCAGCAGCCAGACGCAGGCCGCGCAGTGCACGCCCTGGATGTCGAGCGACAGGCGCCAGGGCCCCGGAAGCGGCGCGCCGTCCGGGGCGGCCACCAGGTGATCCAGCCAGGTGAAGCTGTCGGGGCGCAGCTCGGCCACGGGCGCGCCGGGTCCCCGCCGCAGATCGTAATAAGGGGTCAGACCCCGCTGATGGATGAGGTCGAAGACCGTCCGGCAGCCCCGGCAGCAGAAAGGCCCGTCCTCGGCCCGCGCGTGCCTGCCCAGCGGGCCGCCGCAATGCAGGCACTCGCCCCGGGCCAGGGCGCGGTCCCAGGCGTCTGGCGGTGTGGACCGCTGCTCGTCGAGCGTGGTCGCCATGCTGGCCTCGGAGCGGCTCGCTGGCCTGCGGATGGTATGGTTCCAGGTCGCTCCGCCTGCGCGACGCGACGGGCTCAACCGAGCAAAATAGTAGGCGCTGGGGGCAGAACGTAGAGAAAATTGATCTTCAGGTCAATTCTGGAGGTAGGAAGCGGACCACTGGACCGCGGACGGCCCGGCCACCGCTCACCACAGCACGACCTCGCCGATCCGCACGTGCCCGACCAACCCCCAGGCCGCCGCCGCGCGCAGCATCAGCTGCGCGCCGACCAGCAGCACGAGCAACGCCCCGAGCCACTGCAGCCGCCGCCGCACCGCGTGCCCCAGCCTGGCCGCGCCGAGGCCGAACACCAGCAGCACCGGCAACGTGCCCGCTCCGTAGAGGGCCATGGCCCCGGCACCGCACCACGGGCTGGCGGCGGCCAGCGCGCCGAGCGCCATGGCGTAGACCGGTCCGCAAGGCAAGAACCCGTTGGCCACGCCGAGCGCGGCCCGGCTGCCCGGCCGCCTCGATGCCAGCGCCTTCTGCAGCACGCCGCCCACGCCCCGGGCCAGACCGCTGCTCTCCACCCACCGCTGGGTGGGCAGCCAGCCGGCCAGCCCCGCCGCCAGCAGCACCATCAAGAGGCCGGCGCCGAGCGACAGGCCCGCCTGCCAGTCGAGGCTGTCGCCGCGGCTTGCGGTGGTGCCCACGACACCCGCCACCAGGCCGATCATCGCGTACGAAGAAATGCGCCCCGCGTGGTAGACCAGCAATCCCGGCAGCTGCGCGGCGAGGCCCGGACGCGCCGGGCGCTGCGCGAGGGCCACCGCGCCCAGCAACGGTCCGCACATGCCCAGGCAGTGGCCGAGGCTCATCAAGAAGCCGGTCGTCAGGTAGAGCAGACCGTCGAGGACGGGGGCTTCGGCCATCAGGCCGGGATGACAGCAATCCATGGCGACGCACTCCTCGGCCGTGGCGGATCAAGCGACGCGTGGCGCGCGCCCGAGCGAATGTAGGTCATGAGCGGAAACCGGACAACCCACGGCCGATTCGAACGATCATGCCGAATTCTCCTGATCTTGAATTGCGAATTCCTTCTCGATGGCGATACACTCCGACCCAGCCGAGAGCAGCGGCGCCCGGGGATCGTTCCGAACAGGTAACCAGCGATGAAGCTCAAGCATCGGCTCACGCTCGCGATCTTGCTGATCGCCATCGTCCCCCTCGCGCTCGTCAGCGCCTCGTTGCATCTATCCCATCGTCGCGCGCTGACGCGGTCGATCCTGGCACACCTGCACTCGACCGCGTCGGTCCAGCAGGCCCGCGTCCTGGCCACGCTCCAGCACAACGCGGAACGCCTCGCGCTCGTGGCCAGCCGCACCCAGCTACGGCTGAGCTTCGCCGAGCACCAGGCCGGCGGCGACCCGCTGGTCCACCGGCTTCTGACCCGCATCTTGAACGACGCCGCCGACTCGATCGACGACGTCGCCGGCATCGCGCTCTACGACACCGCCGGCGTGCTGGCCGTCGCGACCGACGACGCGCCGGGCGACCGCCATCCTCCCGATCCGGACCTGCTCGCCGCCGCCCACCGCGGCCCGCTCGTCGACCGCATCTACCGTGACGACCAGGGCCGGCCCGGCGCCTTCCTGGCCGGCCCGATGACCCTCGGCGAGGATCTGATCGGCGTGGTCGTCATGTGGTGCCGGCTCGAGCCGCTGCTGGAGGCGCTGGCCGATGTCTCGGGACTTGGCGCGACCGGCGAGACGGTGGTGGCCAGGCCCTTGCCCGACGGCCGCTACGAGTTCCTGGCCCCGACGCGTTTCCTGCCGGACGCCACGCTGACGGTGTTCGCGCCGTTGCCGGAGGGTCGAGCGGGTACCACCAATCCGTTCACCGGCGCCGACGCGGTGCGGTTTCGCGATTATCGCGGCGAGCCGGTGCTGGCCGTCGGCAACCGCGTGGCGGGGACGGACTGGGTCGTGGTCGTCAAGATGGACCACCGCGAAGCGTTGGCGAGCCTGCGGCGCTCGGCGGCCTTGACGGTGGTGTTCGTGCTGGCGCTCGGCGCGGTCGTCGTGTTCGCCACGCTGCGGTTCGCGCGCGGCCTCAGCCTGCCGCTCGAGGAGCTGGCCGTCTCGGTGGACGCGATCGCCGGCGGCGACTACGCCGCGCAGGCCCCCGTGCGCTCGGCGGACGAGGTCGGCGCCCTCGCCCGTGGCTTCAACACGATGGCCTCGAGCGTGGCGGCGTCCCGGGCCGGGCTCGAGGAGAAGATCGCCGAGCTGAACAACGAGATCCGCCAGCGCAAGCTGGCCGAGTCGGACCGGGAACGCCTGATCGCCGAGCTGACGCAGGCGCTCACCGAGCTGAAGAGCCTCAAGGGCATCATCCCGATCTGCGCGTCCTGCAAGAAGATCCGCGATGATCAAGGGTACTGGAACCAGCTCGAAGCGTACCTCAGCGAGCATTCCGAGGCGCTGTTCAGCCACTGCCTGTGCCCCGAGTGCTTGCGGCGGTACGAGGCGCAGCTCGACGACCACCAGGCCTGAGCCCGCCGTTTGAGTTATTCCGCGAAGAATGTAACGGGCCCGTCCCTTGCCCCTTCGGGGGCATGGACAACCACGACCTCTACCACCAGCAGTGGACCCC
>CAZVWL010000266.1:0-3565 GCA_964630845.1 uncultured Fibrobacteraceae bacterium | reverse complement strand
CTCGGCGACGGCGAGGTCGGCGAGGTTGTTGATGCGGCTGGAGATCATGCGCTCGTGCGCCAGCGCACCCTCGAAGGCGGCCAGCGGCGACGCCCACTCGCCCTCGGGCTTCTGCAGCGCCGCCAGCTCGACGCGGCCGCCGCGCTCGAGCACGTAGTTGAAGAATTTCAGGGCGTGGAACTGCTCCTCCTGGAACTGGACGTGCATCCAGTTCGCCATGCCCTCGAGCCCCTTGTCCTGGAAATAGGCCGACATCGAGAGGTAGAGGTAGGCGGAGAAGAACTCGGCCTGGATCTGCTCGTTCAAGGCCTTGTGCATACGGTCGGTCAGCAAGGCGGTCCTCCTCGGGTTCTGGTGGCCATGAAGCTGCCGTTCGGCGGTCGCCGGATCACTGTCCGGCGGCCGCGGGGTCGCGGAACGACTCCAGGGCGGTCAACAAATCGCGGTGCTTCTCCTCGTCGCGCCGCAGGAATTCCAGCAGGAACTCCTGGACGAGGAACTTGCGCCCGGCGAGCGACTTGAGGTTCTCCTGCGCCAGGCGGACGGTTTCCTCCTCCATCGCCAGGTGCTCGGAGAGCTGGCGGCGGACGAGGTCGACATCGGCAGGCGCGACGGTGACCACGGCCGACTCGAGGCTATCGATCAGCAGCTGCTGCACCCGCAGATGCATCTGGCTGTCGCGCTGGATGATCTCCATGACGACCGCCACGAACGCGTTGCTCGTCTTCTGGAGCACGCTGCCGGTCAGCTCGATCTGCGCATTCTCGAGCTTCTGCCACTCCCGCAGGTTCTCGATCAATCGCTGCTGCAATTCCCTCGTCGACATACGCGTCCTTTCGCCGCGGCGTCCGCCGATGCCGCCGATGGTCGTCCCCAAACAGTAGGCAGAGCGGCGGCGGCGGCAAGAGTGCCAGACCGCGCGCCGATTTGCGACGTCTTTTCATCGTCGTATCATGTGCCTCCGGCGGCGACGCCCGCCCTGCCAGAGGGCGGGCGTCCTCCATGCCGGCCCGCCCCCTCGACAGCCCTTGCGACGGTCAGGAAAGGAATCACCGATGCCCAGGAAGCCCCTCGTCCGTTTCGAGGTCGAGCATCTGCAGGTGCTCGACGAGCACGGCAAGGTCGACCCCAAGCTGGAGCCCAAGCTGGAGCGGGACGACCTGCTGCGCCTCTACCGCGGCATGATGCGCGCGCGTGAACTGGACCAGCGCATGCTCAAGCTGCAACGCCAAGGCCGCCTCGGCACCTTCGGCCCGTGCACCGGCCAGGAAGCGCCGAGCACGGCGGCCGCGCTGGCGATGTCGCCCGATGACTGGTTCGTGGGCGCGTTCCGCGAGCTGGGCGGCCGGCTGCTGCGCGGCGAGCCGCTGACCAACCCGCTGTTCTACTACAACGGCTGGGAGGAGGGCAACGTCCTGCCGGAAGAGGTCGGCAGGCGCATGTTGCCCCTGGCGGTCGTCGTGGCCAGCCAGGTGCCGCACGCGGCCGGCATCGGGTACGCGATCAAGCATCGTGGCGCCGAGGAAGCCGTCGTCTGCTTCATGGGCGACGGCGCCACCAGCGAGGGCGACTTCCACGAGGGGCTCAACTTCGCCTCGGTCTGGCAGGCGCCCGTGGTCTTCATCAGCCAGAACAACCAGTGGGCCATCTCGATCCCGCGCGACGCGCAGACCCGCTCGCGCACCATCGCGCAGAAGGGCATCGCCTACGAGATGCCATGCCTGCAGGTCGACGGCAACGACGCGCTGGCCTGCTACGTCGCCATCAAGGAGGCGCTCGACCGCGCCCGCGCCGGCGAAGGCCCGACACTGATCGAGGCCGTCACCTACCGCCTCATGATGCACACCACGGCGGACGACCCGCGCAAGTACCGCGACGAGGCGCAGGAGCAGGAGTGGTGGCAGAAGGAGCCCCTGCTGCGATTCCGCAAGTACCTGACCACGAAGAAGCTCTGGGACGACGCGCAGGAAGAGGCGTTGCTGACCGAGCTGAAGGCCGAGGTCGACGCCGCCGTCAAGATCTTCGAGGACACCGCCCCCTGGCCCGCCGACCGCCCGTTCGACCATGTCTTCGCCGAATCCACGCCCTACCTCGAGCAGCAGCGGCAGGAGTTCCTGGCGAGCCTGAAGGAGGAGTCCGATGCCTAAGCTCACCATGGTGCAGGCCATCAACCTCGCGCTGCGCCAGGAGATGGCGAAGGACGACCGGGTGGTCATCCTCGGCGAGGACGTCGGCCTCGACGGCGGCGTGTTCCGCGTCACCGACGGCCTGATCCAGGACTTCGGCGCCGAGCGCGTGATGGACACCCCGCTGGCGGAGTCGGCCATCCTGGGCACGGCCATCGGCATGGCGGTCGCGGGCCTGCGCCCGATCGCCGAGATGCAGTTCTCCGGCTTCAGCTACCTGATGATCGGCCAGTGGGAAGGCAACGCCACCCGCCTGCGCAGCCGCACGCAGGGGCAGCACACCTGCCCGCTGGTCGTGCGCATGCCTTACGGCGGCGGGGTGCGCGCCCTCGAGCACCACAGCGAGAGCCGCGAGGCGCTGTACGCGCACATCCCGGGCGGCAAGGTCGTGATCCCGAGCGGACCGCGCAACGCGCGCGCGCTGATGCTGGCGGCGATCCGCGATCCGGATCCGGTGGTCTTCATGGAGCCGAAGCACAGCTACCGCAGCTTCCGCGAGGACGTGCCGGACGAGGAAGAGGTGATGCCCATCGGCAAGGCCCAGGTCGTGCAACCGGGCGACGACCTGACGGTGGTCGCCTGGGGCGCCATGATGCGGCCCCTGCTGAAGGCCGTCGAGGTGGTGCAGGCGGAGACCGGCAAGAGCATCGAGATCGTCGACCTCTTGACGATCAGCCCGCTGGACGGCGAGACCGTGTGCGCCTCGGTGCGCAAGACCGGCCGTTGCGTGGTGGTCGCCGAGGCGCCGCGCAGCTTCGGCGTGGCCAGCGAGGTGATCGCCCGCATCAACGACGACGCGCTGCTCTACCTGCAGGCGCCGGTCAAGCGGCTGACCGGGTTCGACGTGGTGACCCCGTACTTCGGCCGCGAGAAGGCCTACATCCCGCCGGTGCCGCGCATCGTCAACGGCCTGCGCGAGACCCTCGACTTCTGACCCGCGAGCGCAAGGAGACCGACCGTGTTCGAGTTCAAGTTGCCCGACCTGGGTGAAGGCATCGCCGAGGGTGAGATCCTGAAGTGGCACGTCGAGACGGGCCAGACCGTGGTCGAGGACGCCCCGCTGCTCGACGTGGAAACCGACAAGGCCGCCGTCACCATCCCCTCGCCGCGCGGCGGCCGCGTGGCCGTGTTGCGCGGCAAGCCGGGCGACGTGGTGAACGTCGGCGAGGTCGTGGCGGTGATCGACACCGGCGCGGCCACCGACGGCAGGCCGGCCACGGCGCCGGCGAAGGCCAAGGAACCGACGACGGCCGCAGCCGAGCCCCGGCCCGCAGGCGCGCCGGCGGCCGACGCGCGCGCCGGGCGCAAGGGCCGCGCCGTGCCCGCCGCCCCGGCCACGCGGCGCCTGGCCCGCGAGCTGGGCGTCGACATCAACCTCG
>CAZVWL010000265.1:0-3588 GCA_964630845.1 uncultured Fibrobacteraceae bacterium | reverse complement strand
GGCAACCTCTACAGCGTCGTGGTCAACGGCGCCGAATATGCCGCCCAGGTGGGGGACAACTACTTCATCAATCTGAGGGGCGCGGACGGCGCGGACATCCGCTTCGACGCCACCGGTCCCATCGCCGGCATGTCGGGCGCCAGCATCAATGCCGCCGACATCGCCGATCCCAATTACGACCGGGTGATCGACCTCTCCGGCATCACGGTGGAGAACAACAAGACCTACAGCATCACCATCGGCAACACCCCGGCCTTCACCTACACGACGGACGGCAACGCCACCCGCGCGGAGATCATCAACGCCCTGGGCGCGGCGATCCATGGCCATGCCAGCTACAACGCCACCTACAACCCGGCCAGCGATGATCTGATCACGGTGACCGATGGTGCCGGCGTAGTGTCGATCCGCTTCAGCGCCCCGAGCAGTGATGCCTCGATCAACGCGGCCCATGCGTCCGACGTGAATGCGGATCGGACCATCGATCTCTCCGGCATAGCCGTGGTGAACAACGCCAGCTACAGCGTCACCATCGGCAGTTCCCCGGCCTTCACCTACACGGCCAGCAGCAGCGCCACACTCGCGGAGATCGTCAGTGGCCTGGGCATCCTGATCGCCGACAGCGCCAGCTACAACTCCGGCCACGATTCCACCCGCATCACGGTGGTCGATGGTGCCGGCACGTCGGCGATCTCCTTCAGCGCCCCGAGCGCGGCAGCCACCGTCAACGCCGCCGACATCGCCGACACGAATTTCGACCGCGCCATCGACCTCACCGGCGCCAGCGCGGTGGAGGGCGGCACCTACACCATCCGAGTGAACGGCATCGATTTCGACTATGTCGCCGCCTATGGCGACACGCTCGCCGACATCGCGGAAGGCCTGGCTGGCGTGATCGACAACCACGGCAGCTATGCCGCCACCTTCAGCGGCAACATCGTCACCATCACCAGCGGCGCCGGCACCCAGGTCATCACCGCCTCCGGTGTCGGCCCGGTGGCCGGCCTCGAACTGATCGGCCTGACCGAGACCAGCCAGGCCGGTCGCGTGGTCAACCTGTCCAACCTGGCGGCGGTGAACAACGCCACCTACAGCATCACCATCGGCGCGACGCCGGCCTTTGTCTACACCTCGGATGGCAACGCCACCCTGGCGGAAATCGTCGATGGTCTGACCGACAAGATCAACGACAACGCCACCTACGCCGCCACCACCGCGCGCAACGTCAACGTGGCGGCCAACTGGAGCTCCCTGCTGTCCGAACTGGAGACCCAGATCGAGGCCGGCGAGGCGGTGGGCGTGGTCAAGGACAACGGCAATAAGCGCCTGACCCTGACCGCGGAAGTGCTGAACACGCCGTTCAGCGTCGATCAGGTGGCGGTGACCGCCATCTCCGACCTCTACAAGCGTGGCGCCGAGGTGACTCAGGTCGCCGATGCCACCCACCCGCAGATCAGTGTAGTGGGCTTTGCCGGCGCCACCGGTGCCGGCGACGTCTACAGCGTTGTATTGGACGGCAAGGCCTACAACATCCGGGTGGGCGACAACGACATCCTGTTCCTGGATACCGATGCCGATCTCGCCGCCATCACCCTCGACGTGACCGTCGCCAGCACCGGCGCGGCAGTGAGCAATGCCGGCCAGGACACGCTGCGGGTCAGCGGCATGGACCACGGCATGACCCGCAACGTCTACCTCAACGACGTCGTGGTGACCGCGGGCAACTACTATCGGCTGAGCGTGGGCGGCGAGAGCTTCGGCTATCTCGCCCTGGCCGGCGATACGGCGGAAGACCTGGCCATAGGCCTCGCCGCCGCCATCACCGCGGATACGTTCACCCTCGTCGACGCCACTTCGGCGCGCGTCAGCGTGGCCAATTCCTGGACCGGGGTGCTGGATGGCCTCAAGAACCTCATCGACAGGGATGACCGGGTCACCGCGACGACACAGGCCGCCACCCAGTCCCTGAGCCTGCGGGCCGATGCCAACGATGCGCCGTTCAAGGTCAATGCCGTCACGGTCACCACGATCGCCGCGCTGGCGACGGACGCGGTATCGCCGACCGTGAGCGCGGGCTATGTCGCCAAGCAGCAGAGTGTCGTGGTGTTCGACAATCCGGCCGACGATCCGGCGGACCCGGACGACGCCGTCTACACCCTGAGCAACGGCCATCGCTTCACCTTGACGGTCAATGACCACGCCTATACCTGCACGGTGGGCACGAATGGCGTCGTGGCCACCTGGGCCTCCGTCCTGGGCTACTTCGAGACTCAGATCGAGGCCAACGAGCCCATCGATGTCACGGTGGACTTGGCCAACTTCAAGCTGACCCTGGACGCACGCGCGGACAACACGGCCTTTACGCTCCAGACCAGCAGCGTCGAATTCATCGGCACCCGCGATGCCACGGGCGGCGTCGTCTCCGATGGCGCCACGCCCAGCACGGCCGCGGGCAGCGATGCCTTCCAGAAGAACATCCTGACCTTCCCGGCCCCCGC
Source organism: uncultured Fibrobacteraceae bacterium (assembly GCA_964630845.1). Lineage (GTDB taxonomy): Bacteria > Krumholzibacteriota > Krumholzibacteriia > LZORAL124-64-63 > LZORAL124-64-63 > Glo-17. The sequence continues at coordinate 1,090 of CAZVWL010000265.1, read as the reverse complement.
CGGCGTCGGCCTGGGCGATCTGTCCTTCCGTATTTCGCTGGATTCGGCCGCCTACGCCGTGAAGGTGGGCGACAACATCGCCGGTTACGGCGTGGTGGCGGCGAACTGGACTTCCATTCTCGGCGCGCTCGAACATCTCATCGAAGCCGATGGCGTGGTTAGCGCCGTGGTCAATGCCGGGAGCCGCACGCTCACGCTGGAGGCGATCACGGCCAACACGTCGTTCAGTGTCAGTGGCAGCGCGGTCAACGATACCCTCGGTGGCGCCAGCAATCCGGTGCCGGTGATCGGCAATTACGTGCTCATCCTGCCCACCCGCGACATTGGCAGCTTCGGCATGAACGTGGATGCCGGCAATGGCCAGAGCGGCAACCTGACGGTGGTCAACCTGCCCACCCATGAGAACCAGAACGAGCTGATCAATCTGTCAGCGGAAGGCGCCCTGGTGGTGGTTTCCGAGATCAATGTCGGCACGGACGCCAGCAACGGCGGCGCGGTGGTGCTCGACGCCGGCGCCGGCCTCACCCTCGGCGACAAGATCACGGCGCGGCAACTCACCGTCAGCGCCGGTGGCAACCTCACGCTCAACAGCAACGTCGTGGACATGTCGGTCACGCTCTCGGGCGCCGGCGACCTCACCATCGACCAGACCAGCGACGCCAACGGCAATCCCGCCTTCGACCTGGATCTGAGCGGCATCGCCATGGATGGCGGCGACATCAACATCATCGCCCATGGCAACGTCAACATCGACGCCATCACCGGTACGGCCGGCAACATCAACATCATTTCGCTGCACGGCGCCATCACCATCGGTGACATCGCCAGCGCCAGCAATGTCAGCCTGCGGGCGGCCGGCGCGGTCAGCGTCGATCTGGATGCGGTGACCCTGGACATCGTCGCCGGCGGCGCCGTGACCATCAACGAGGACAACGGCCTCACCATCACCAGCCTCGTCAGTGGCGGTGGCGCGGTCAACGTCATCGCCGGCGGCAATCTGGTCCTGGATGGCGCCATGGTCGCCAGCGGCGCCAACGCGGTGAACCTGACCTCCAGCGCGGGCACCCTCCATCTGAACCAGACCATCACC
>CAZVWL010000264.1:0-3637 GCA_964630845.1 uncultured Fibrobacteraceae bacterium | reverse complement strand
CGGAAGAAGTTGTCCTCCAGGCCGAGGCCGCCCCCGGGGATGAAGGCCAGCGTGTCGGCGTCGAACAGCGGCGACTGCGGCAGGCGTTCGCGCAGCGCGGACAGGCCGCCCACCTTGGCGACCGCGAGCACGGCCAGGGTGATCGACCCCGCCATGGCCAGCGCGAACTGCGCGACGTCGGTGACCACGACGCCCCAGAAACCCGCCAGAAGCGCGTAGAACAGCGCGAAGGCGGCGCCGGCCAGCACGGCGACGGTCGGGTCGATGCCCAGCACGGTCTGGGCGACGGTGGCCATGCCCTTCAGCACCCAGCCCAGGACGATGAAGTTGTAGAGGATGGCGAAATAGCACGCTTTGAAGCCACGCAACGCCGCGGCCGGGCGCCCGGCGTAGCGCAGCTCGATCAGCTCGTTGTCGGTCATCACCTGGGCGCGCCGCCAGAAGCGCGAGAACAGGAAGACGGCCAGCGTCTGGCCGAGCACGTAGTGCCAGCCGAACCAGTTGAACCAGATGCCGTGGTCGCGCACGAAGCCGGTCACCGCGAGCGGCGTGTCGGCGGCGAACGTGGTCGCCACCATGCTGGTGCCCAGGACCCACCAGGGCAGGCTGCGGCCCGCCAGGAAGTAACTGCTGGCGTCCTGGCTGGCGCGGCGGCTGAAGACCAGGCCCAGGGTCACGGTGCCGGCGAGGTAGGCGGCGATCACGATCCAGTCGTACGCGTGCAGCGTGGCCATGGGCCGCATGGAACCACGCGCCGGGCCATGGCGCAACGGGAAACGGCCGTTCGATCACGCATGTTCGAAATTTTGCTCAACCGGCGGCACCATTCGCCGACATCACCGGTAGGGTATCGCCACCATATCGTGCCCAAATGGATTCGGGGGAAACCATGAAACTCCGCGAGAAGATCGTCGGCACCATGATCGTGTGCCTCGGCGTCGTCCTGGGCGGCGTCGGCGCCTATACGGTGATCCGTGTCAACGCCATGACCGATCACTCGACCGCCGAGGGCGCGCGCCTGGTCGCCGAGACCATCACCCAGTCGATGTGGGTGTTCGGCGAGATCGGCGACATGGACGCCCAGGATCGTTTCGTGGCCAACGTCAGCCAGAAGGAAGGCATCGAGCACGTGCACGCGGCGCGCGGCGAGCCGACCATTCGCGACTTCGGCGTGCGCGAGGCGGCCAAGCCGCAGGATCGGCTCGAGGAGCAGGTGCTGGCCACCGGACAGCCGATGACCATCATCGACCACCAGGCGCACACGATCCGCACCATCCTGCCGTTGCCGGCGGTCGAGAGCTGCCTGCAGTGCCACAACGTGCAGGTGGGCGAGGTGCTCGGCGCGGCGAGCGTCGCGGTCGACATCTCGGCGGACGACCGCGCCAAGGCGGCGTTCTTCCGCACCGTGCTGATCGCGTTCTTGGCGGCGGTGATCGCGGCCGGCGTCCTGCTGACGCTGGTACTGACGCGCGGCGTGATCACGCCGGTGCAGCGATCGGCGCGGTCGATCCTCGAGAGCGCGCGCCGGACCCTCGAGGCGGCGAACCAGTCGCGGTCGGCCTGCGATCAGATCGCGCACAACACCGCCGAGCAAGCCAGCGGACTGCAGCAGACCGCGGCGTCGTTGCAGGAGATGTCGGCCGAGACGCGGACGTTCACCAGCTCGACCGCGGCCGCCCGCGACAACGCGCACCGGACGGCCGAGACGGCCGCCCGCGGCCATGCCGCGGTCAACCAGATGACCGAAACCATGGCCGAGATCAAGCGCGCCGCCGACGACACCAGCCGGATCATCGGCACGATCAACGAGATCGCCTTCCAGACCAACCTGCTGGCCCTGAACGCGGCCGTCGAGGCCGCGCGGGCCGGCGACGCCGGCAAGGGGTTCGCGGTGGTCGCCGAGGAGGTGCGCAACCTCGCCCAGCGCTCGGCCGAGGCCGCGCGCAACACCGAGGCCTTGCTCGAGGGCTCGCGGACACGCACCGACGAAGGTGTCGATGTCGTCAAGGAAGTCGCGGCGGTGCTCGAGGAGATCCGCCAGCAGGCGGCGCGCGCCAGCGAGGTGATCGGCACGGTGGCCCAGGGCAGCGACGTCCAGGCGCGCCGGATCAACGAGATCACCGAGAGCGTCGGCATGCTCGACGCCACGACGCAGTCGACCGCGGCCGGCGCGCAGCAGTCCGCCGCCAACGGCGCCGAGATGCTGGCGATGGCGGACCAGTTGCAGGCCGTCGCCCGGGACCTCGGCGCGCTGGTCGGCGAGACGGTCTAGCCGCGCGACGGACCTGCGGCGGCCCCGGCGGGCCGCCGCAACCCCCTTTTCGCCAAATCCCGCATATGTTAAGATCTTGTGCTGGCGCACCCGTCGCGGCATCCGCATGACAAGAGAAAGCAGCCTGGCATGCCGACCGTGCCTCGTTTCAGCCCCGCCGGCGCGCGCGCGCGCGCCTGGTGGCCCGCGCCGGCCGCCGTGGTCGTGCTCTACCTGCTGACACGCCAGCACATCTTCACGATCGACAGCCTCTTCTACCTCTGGAACGTCGAACATGCCGATTGGCGCGCCCTCATGCACCCGCACCGGCTGGCCGTCGAACCGTTGCTGCGAGGCTGGTGGCGCCTGTGGCAGGCCGCCGGCTGGTCCGGCGGCGCGGTGCTGCCGCTGCAGGTCTTCAACACGCTGGTCACGGCGGTCGCCCTGGCGGTCGGCGGTCGCCTGATCCACGACCTCACCAGAAGCACGGCCGGCGCCACGACGCCACACCGGGCCGCCACGCTGATGGCGACCGGCTGGTGGTCGCTGCTCGTGCTGAGCTACCTGCCCTGGCACCAGGCCACTCAGGCCGAAGGGCTGCCGCTGTTCCTGCTCGCCGGCACGTCCTGCCTGCTCTGGGCCGTCCGGCTGGCGATGCGACCCGACGACCGGCCGCCCCGTCGACGCACCGCGCTCGGCTTGGCCCTCCTGATCACCGGCAGCGTGCTGGTGCACCAGTCCCTGGTCCTGTGGGTGCCGCTGCTGGCCGGGATGCTGGCCTGGCGGGCCCCCGCGGGCCGCCGCCTGCAACTGGCGACGATCGCCCTGGCGCCCGCGGCGCTGGTGGTCGCCGCGAGCTACGCCGCCGTCGGCATCCTCGTGCTGGGCCTGGATTCGCCCGCCGCGCTCGCCCGCTGGTGCGTCATCTACGGGGAAGAGTTCGCCGACCGTTGCGGCTCCGTGCACCTGCTCTTCTCGTGGGACGTCGTGCGGGGATTGAGCGCCGCGTTCCTGACCGGCGCGCCCCTGAAGCCCTACGTCTTCGGCGAACGCGGCGCCGACCTCGCCCTGGTGTCCCGGCTGCTGCCCTTCGTGCTGGTGGGCATCCTGCTGATCGCCGCCCTGGCGCGCCTGCCCCGGCTGTGGCGCGCCGCCGACCTGGCGCCTGCACGACGGGCCGCGTTCAGCCTGCTGGTCCTGATGGCCATGAGCGCGCTCTTCGCCGGCTGGTGGGAACCGGCCAACCGCAAGTTCTGGGCGCCGGTGCTGCCGGGGCTCGTCGCGCTGGCGGCCCTCGGCTGGCAGCTCCGCCCCGGCCCCGGCGGCATGATCGAACGTTTTCGTGGTGCCGCGCCGCTCGCCGTGGCGCTGGCGGTCGGCGTGACG
>CAZVWL010000263.1:0-3641 GCA_964630845.1 uncultured Fibrobacteraceae bacterium | reverse complement strand
TGCGGCCCGGCCAGGCGGATGCGCGTGTTCAGCACGGCGCCGCCGGCGAGGTAGACCTCGACCGGGTAGACGTTGTCGAACGGCTGCGCCTGCGTCTGGCGCAGCACGACGCGCACGCTGTCGGGCGCGCCGCCCGTCCCGGTGCGCACCTCGTGGCGGACCGCGACGCGCGGCACCTGGTCGGAGGTCAGGTACGGCCAGAAGAAGTCGCCCAGCGGTTCGCCGGCGAAGCCCTCGCAGTGGGCGATGAACTCCTCGGTGGTCACCGTCCCGTATGGACGGCCGCCTTCCTGGGCCCACGAGCGCAGCAACGCGAAGAAGAGCGCGTCGTCGTTCAAGCGGCCGCGCAGCATGTGCACGATCCAGGCGCCCTTGTCGTAGATGATGCGGCCGGGGAACACCGGCACCGGATCGTAGACCGGCCCCTGACCGTTCCAGTCGGCGGCCGGCCTACCCTGCGCCAGGAACTGCCGGTATCGCGCCGGCCCCTCCTCGTGCTCGTACCAGAGCGCCTCGCTGTAGGTCGCGAAGCCCTCGTTCAGCCAGATGTCGGCCCAGGTGCGCGGGCCGATGCTGTTGCCGAACCACTGGTGCGCCAGCTCGTGCATCACGATGCTCTGGCTGACGTGCCAGCTCGGCGCCCGGAAGAAACTGTTGCCGAAGCTGGTGCACGTCTGGTGTTCCATGGCCCCGCCCCAGTTGAACTCGGCGTGGCCATACTTCTCGCGCCCGAACGGGTAGATGCCGAACCAGTCCTCGCAGGCGGCGATCATCTCGCAGGTGCGGCCGAACAGCACGCGCGAGCTGTCGGCGTCCTGCGGGTACACGAAGTGCTGCAGCGGTATGCTCGTGCCCAGCGGCGTGTCGCAGTCCTCCTGCCAGACCTCGAAGTTGCTGATCGCCAACGACACGAGGTAGGTGGCCACCGGGTAGGTGTGCACCCATTCGTGCGTGGTCCAGCCGGGATCGGCCGGGGTCTCGCCCACCAGCAGGCCGAGCGACGCCACGCGCATGCCGTCGGGCACGGTGCAGCGGATCGTCAGGTGGTCGATCTTGTCGTCGGGACGGTCCTTGCACGGCCACCAGTACTTGGCGTAGGCGGGCTGGCTCATCGTGGCCACGATCGGCGCCTGCTGGCCGCCCGTGCCGTGCGTCTCGCGCCACAGGCCGCGCCGATAAGTCGGCGACGAGGGCGTGCCGCTCCAGCTGACGGTCACCGAGTCGACCGTGCCGATCGCCAGCGCCGCCGGCAGGCGGATCCTGAGCGCGTCGCCCGCGTGCACGAACGGCAGCGCGCCGGACGAGCCGGACACCGCGCCGACGCTCAGGCCGAACCCGTCGGCGAGGTCGAGGATCACCGTCTGCAAGGTGTCGTCCAGGCTGGCGAACACGTGCCTGACCGTGCCGTCGATGGCGCCGGTCGCCGTGTCGACGCGCACCTCCAGCACGCTGCGCCGCAGGTCGTAGCGTTCGCTGCCGGGGGCGAAGTCGCCCTCCTCGGGACCCTTGCCGGCGAGGTTCTTGCCCTCCCAGTCGAGGCGCACGAGGTCGCCGTGGGGCAAGGGCCGCTCGTCCTGGGCCGGGGCATCGCCGGTCACGAAGGCAAGCAGGCAGAAGCCGGCGATCAGGACATCGAACAGGTTTCGGCGCATGGAACATCCTCGTGGTGACCGGAATTCGTGGCGGGTCGCTGCCCAACGATACCACGCGCGCCCCCCGGCGCGCTACCTTTCGCCGACCTCGCCGACCGGCGCCCCCTGCCCCGCCCCCAGGATGCGCGCGCCGGGCGGCACCGACGCCGTGATCCAGGCGCCGCCGCCGATCACCGCGCCGCGGCCGATCACGGTGCGGCCGCCGAGGATCGTCGCGCCGGCGTAGATCGTCACGTCGTCCTGCACCGTGGGGTGACGCTTGCCGCCCTTGACCAGCGTGCCGTCCGGATTGCGCGGGAAGCTGAGCGCGCCCAGGGTGACGCCCTGGTAGATCTTGACCCCGTCGCCGATCTCCGTGGTCTCGCCGATCACCGTGCCGGTGCCGTGGTCGATGAAGAAGCGGGCGCCGATGCGCGCGCCGGGATGGATGTCCACCCCCGCGCGGTGGTGCGCCCACTCGCTCATGATGCGCGGCAAGAGCGGCACGCCGAGCCTGTAGAGCGGGTGGGCGAGCCGGTGCACGGCGATCGCGAACAGGCCGGGGTAACACAGGACGACCTCGTCGGTGCTCGAGGCGGCGGGGTCGCCCTCGTAGGCGGCCTGCACGTCCTCGCGCAGGGCGGTGCGGACCTGCGGCAGGTGCGCGAGGTATTCGGCCGCCAGGCGCGCGGCCAGACGAGGGATCTCGGCTTCGGGCAAGACCTCGCCGCCGGCAACCGCCACCGCCGACGGCGACGGCAGCGGCGCCGCCGTCGGCCCCGCCGCACCGTCGGCCCACAGCGCCGCGCAGCTGCAGCCGTGGCGGCGGCTGAAGCGCAGCGTCTGCTCGAGCAGGTTGGTCAGGTCGGCGTCGAGTTGCGCGAGCTGGCCGTAGACGAAGGCCTGCAGGTCGACGTCGCGCGCCACCGGCTCGCCGTGATAGCCGGGGAAGACCACCGCCAGCAGGCGCTCGAGGAAACGCACGACCATCTGCTGGGAGGGCAGGTCCTTCTCGCCGATGCGGTTGATCACGCCGTCGCGCCGGTAGGTCGCCGCCACGCGGCCGGCGAGGTCCCACAGACCGCCTTGATCCTTGTGTGCGCCCATGCTGCCTCCGGGCCGTGTCGCCGCGCGGGGTCAGTCCAGCAGGTCGGCGTAGACCGGGCTGGACAGGTAGCGTTCGCCGAAGCTCGGGATGATCACCACCAGCCGCTTGCCCGCCAGCTCGCGGCGCGCGCCGACCTGCAAGGCGGCGGCCAGCGCGGCCCCGCTGCTGACGCCCGCGAAGATGCCCTCGCGCCGCGCCAGCTCGCGCGTGGTCGTCATCGCGAGGTCGTCGGCCACGGTGACGATCTCGTCGATCAGGCCGGTGTCGAGCACCGCGGGCACGAATCCGGCACCGATGCCCTGGATCTTGTGGGGCGACGGCTGGCCGCCCGAGAGCACCGGCGAGGCGGAAGGCTCGACGGCGACGCAGCGGAAACCGGGCACGCGCCCTTTCAGCACCCGCCCGACGCCGGTGATCGTGCCGCCGGTGCCGACGCCGGCGACCAGGCCGTCGACGCGGCCGCCTGTGTCGCGCCAGATCTCCTCCGCGGTGGTGCGCGCGTGCACCTCGGGGTTGGCCGGGTTCTCGAACTGCTGCGGCATGAACGCGCCCGGCCGCTCGGCGAGCAGCGCGCGGGCGGCGGCGATGGCGCCCTTCATGCCCTCGGGCGCCGGGGTGAGGATCAGTTCGGCGCCGAGCGCGCGCAGCACCGCGCGGCGCTCGCGGGACATGCTCTCGGGCATGGTCAAGGTCAGGCGGTAGCCCCGCGCGGCGGCGACGAAGGCCAGGCCGATGCCGGTGTTGCCGCTGGTCGGTTCGATGATCTCGCCGCCGGGGCGCAGGCGGCCGTCGCGTTCGGCGGCGTCGATCATCGCCAGGGCGATGCGGTCCTTCACGCTGGCCATGGGGTTGTAGTACTCGAGCTTCAGGACGAGGTCGCAGTCGGTCGTGTTCATGCGTTG
>CAZVWL010000262.1:0-3651 GCA_964630845.1 uncultured Fibrobacteraceae bacterium | reverse complement strand
AAGCCGGTCGACCCGCTCGAAGAGCTTCTCGCCGATGCCGACGCGCTCGAGGATCGCGTGCGCGCGCACGAGGTCGGCCTGGCGCGGCCGCCACATCGCCCGCAGCGCGGCCCAGAACGTCTGGCGCCCGAAGCCGCCGGCCAGCACGTTCTGGCTGACCCGCAGGTTCTCGACGAGGCGCAGGTCCTGGTGCACGACGCCGGTCGCCGCACGCAAGCGGCGCAATTCGCGGGGCGACATCGCCGCCAGATCGCGCCCGGCGACGGTGACCCGCCCCCGGACGGCACGGGCGCTGCCGTTGCACAGGCGCAGGAGAGTGGTCTTGCCCGCCCCGCTCGGGCCGACCAGCGCCACGCGCTCGCCGGCGTCGATGTGCAGGTCCACGTCGCTCAGGGCGGTCAGGGTACCGTACCGGACGGCGACACCCGCGAACGTGAAGGCATGGTCCATCTCAGAGTAGCATGTTCAGCTCGCGGGCGACGGCCTCGATGCCCGCGAACTCCTCGTTGCGGGCCGGGATCAGACGTTCGCGCGGCAGCGCCAGCAAGAGGGCCGGGTCGTCGATGGCCACCAGGACCTGCTGCAGTCGCTCGGTGAATCCTTTGCCGAAGCTGGTCTCGAGGTCGGGATGCGCGGTCCAGTTGTAGTCCGCGTACGGAGGCGTGCGCCAGATCACGCGGACCTGCTCGGGGTCGGTGGTGCCCGCCTCGACCCGCTTGTGGTAGACCTTGTAGTTGACGACGCCTGCCTGGTAACGACCCGCGGCGACCAGTTCGCAGGTCTTGTCATGGCTGCCGGAGAAACCGAACGGCTGCGTGAAGAAGTCTTGCGGCGAGAGGCCGGTCGCCTGCTTCAGGTAGTACTCCGGCATGAGGCGGCCGCTGGTGCTGCTCTCCGAGCCGAAGGTGAAGGCGAGGTCCTTGATGGCCAGCGGGAACGCGTCGCTGCGCTCCAGGCCGGTCGAAGCATGCGCGATGATGTAGGAGTAGTATTCGGGATCGACGTGGCCCTGCGCGATCGCCCGCGCGCCGGGCACCGCGGCACGCGCCTGCACGCCGGTCAGACCGCCGTACCAGGCCAGGTGCACGTCGCCGTTGCGGAACATCTCGACCGTGGCCTGGTAATCGCGCGCCGGCACGTACTCGACCTTCACGCCGAGCTCGCCGGCGAGGTGCGTCGTCAGCGGCGCGAACTTCTGCGTCAGCTCGGTGGTGTTCTGATCGGGGATCGCGGTGTAACGCAGGACCGGCTCCTGCTGCTTGCCGCCGCAACCGACGATGGTCGCGAGCACCAACGTCAGGAGAATCGAGGCACCCGTACGCATGCCACTGCCTTCCGTCTCGAGGGGCGAGGATCGACTTCCAGAAGGTAGGATTACTCCCGTATTGCCGGTCCGGCAAGGGGCGCCTGGGGCCGGTCAGGCGCCGGCCCGCACCCCGAGGTAGGTATCGAGCAGCGACGCGAGCGCCTTCTGGTCGATCGGTTTGGCCAGATAGTCGTCCATGCCCGCGTCCAGGCAGCGCTGGCGGTCGCCCTTCATCGCGTGCGCCGTCAAGGCGACGATCGGCACCCGGGGCTCCAGCACGCCGTCCAGGCCGCCGCGAATGCGTCGGACCGCCTCGTAGCCATCCATGACCGGCATCTGCACGTCCATGAAGACCAGCGCGTAGCGCCGCCGCGCCAGGGCGGCGACCGCTTCGGCGCCGTTGCCGACCACGTCGACCCGGTGGCCAAGCTTGCGCAGCAGGATGCCGGCGACCTTCTGGTTGACCGGGTTGTCCTCGGCCAGCAGCAGGGGCAGATCCCCGTCACCCGACTCGCAGGCCGGCACGGTCGGCGCCGTGAGGGCGGGGGCCGCTGCGGTCGGGCCCGCCGGCGCCACCCCGATCGAGGCCGCGGGTGGGTCCGGCCAGGACGGCGCCGCCGGCGTCGGCTGCTCCTTCGTCGTCAGGTTCACCAGCGTCTCGCGCAGCTTGCGGCCACGCACGGGACGGTTCACCCAGCCCGCGAACCCCTCGGCGCGCACGGCCGCCTTGTCGACGGACTCGCCGAGGTTGACGATCGCCAGGCACGGCGGCGCCGAAGCGCCGAGCGCCGCCTGCAACTTGCGCGGCACCTGGCGGGTCGCGGGATGCTCCGCCCAGCCGCCGGCGAGCACGACGCGCACCTGCGGATGCGCGCCGAGCGCGAGGACGGTCGCCAGGCCGGGATCATCGCCGACCTCGGGCGCGACGACCTGGCAACCGAGGTGGCGCAGCGACGCCGCGACCGCCTCGCGCACGGCCGGGTCGGGCGCGATGACCAGCGCCGCGCCGCCCAGCGGCGCCAGGGCCTCGGCCTCGGCGATCGGCAGCTCGAGCCGGTACGTGAAGGTCGTGCCCTCGCCCACGCGGCTGGTCACGGCGATGTCGCCCTTCATCAGTTCCACCAGCTGCTTGCAGATCGCCAACCCGAGGCCCGTGCCGCCGTATTGTCGGGTGGTGGAGGTGTCCACCTGCGAGAAGGACTCGAACAGGCGATCCATACGATCCTCGGGAATGCCGACGCCGGTGTCGGTAACCGAGAAGTCGACCGCCACGTGCGTCTCGGTGCGCGCGCCCACGGTCAGACCGAGCGAAACCTGTCCGTGCTCGGTGAACTTGATCGCGTTGCTGACCAGGTTGACCAGGATCTGCCGGATGCGCAGCGGGTCGCCGCGCAGGCACGCCGGCAGCTGCGGATCGACGGCAAGCGAGAAGACCAGCCCCTTGTCGTGGGCGCGCGGGCCCAGCATCTCGCCGACTTCTTCCACGAGGTCGCGCAGGTCGAGGTCGATGCTCTCGAGCGCGAGCTTGCCGGCCTCGATCTTCGAGAAGTCCAGGATGTCGTTGATGATCGTCAGCAGGTTGCGCGCGCTGGCGTAGACCACCTCGAGGTGCTCGCGCTGCTCCGAGCTGAGGTTGCTCTCCAGCAGCACCGAGGTCATGCCGAGCACCCCGTTCATCGGCGTGCGGATCTCGTGGCTCACGTTGGCCAGGAATTCGCTCTTGGTCTGCGTGGCCTGTTCGGCCTCGTCCTTGGCCACGCGCAGCGCCTCCTCCATGCGCCGGCGCTCGGAGATCTCCTGCTGCAGGAAATGATTGGCGCGCGTGAGGTCGGCCGTGCGGCGGGCCACCATCTTCTCGAGGTCCTGCGTGCGCACCTTCATCAACCGGGTGCGGTAGCGGATGATGCCGTTGACCGCGCTGATCCCGGCCACGCCGATCAGGATCAAGAACCACGGCGTCTTGTGGAACGGCGGCTGCACCTTGAGGTGCAGCGCGGCGCCGGCCTCGTTCCAGACGCCGTCGCTGTTGGTGCCGCGAACGCGCAGCACGTACTTGCCGGGCGGCAGGTTCGTGTAGGTGATGCGGGTGCGGCCGCCCACCTCGGTCCAGTCGCTGTCGAACCCTTCGAGGCGGTAGGCGTAACGATTCTTCTCCGGCGCGGCGAAGTGCAGGGCCGTCACGCCGAACGAGACCACGTGATCGCGATGGTCGAGGGCCAGGCTCTCGGTCTGGTAGATCGGCACCTCGAGCAGCTGCCGGCCGCGGTTCAGTTCGCCCGCGTTGACCCGCTGGTTGTTGATCTGGAAATCGGTCACCATGACCGGCGGCACGTAGGGGTTCGCCT
>CAZVWL010000261.1:0-3681 GCA_964630845.1 uncultured Fibrobacteraceae bacterium | reverse complement strand
TGTGGTAGACCGCGTCGGCCGTGCCCTCGTACCACTTGGTGCCCACGCGGTGCTGCGGCGGGATGCGGTAGAGGAACTCGTCGGCCTCGTAGTTGAAGATGTTCCAGCCGCGCTGCAGGTGCTTGTCCAGCGAGTAGCTCTTGTACTGGGTCAGCACGTAGATGCGGCGCAGGCCGCTGTTGAAGCAGTTCGAGAGCGTGAAGTCGATGATGCGGTAGTTGCCGCCGAACGGCACCGACGGTTTCGACCGATCCTTGGTCAGGGGATACAGCCGCTCCCCCTGCCCGCCAGCGAGGATGATGGTCAAGGTGCGGCGCAGACGCTCGAGCATATCCACGGTTCAACGCTCCCCGGTGCCCCCGCTGGCTACCCGCCGGCGCGGCGAGAACCGGGGCTCAGTTCTCGACCATCTTCGCGTCCAGCAGCTCCTTGACCTTCACGAGCAGCTCGGTCGTGTCGGACGACTTCGTGATGTACGCGTCGGCCGACCAGGTCAGGTAGTTCTCCCGATAGCTCGAGTAGGCGGTGTTCAGGATCACCGGTATGGTATTATCCATATCCAGGATTCTTTGCAAGGCCTCAATTCCATCCATGCCGGCCATGCGGATGTCCAGGATCACGAGGTCCGGCTTCATCGTCTGCACGTACTCGAGGCCCTGCTCGGCATTGGTCGCGGTCATGGTCTGGTAGCCTGCGCGGCGCAGCTCCGTCTCGTACAGCAAGCGCAGATGGGGCTCGTCGTCGACGATCAGGATCTTGGCCATCGGATGACCTCCTTTGTCATCGTGTCCCTGCCGCCGTTGTCCTTCGGTCGGTCGTCGTGCCGTTCCAGCGTGATCCTAGCAGATGGCCGGAAGAGACGCCAGAGAAACTCCAACAATGGGCTTTCAGTTACCCTCGGGTTCGGTGTCCGCTTTCGGGCGCGGCAGGATGAAGCTGAAGCAAGCGCCACCTTCGGCAAGGTTCTCTCCCCGGAGCACCCCGCCGTGAGCCTTGATGATCTGGGCGCAGATGGTCAGACCCAGCCCCGATCCGGCCGACTTGGTGGTAAAGAACGGTGAAAACATCTTTTCAGCAACATCCCTGGTCAAGCCTGGTCCGTGATCGGCCACCTGGATCAACACGCCGCCCTCGAGCACCCGGCTCGACAGCCGCACCACCCCCCCGTCGGGCTGGGCCTGGATCGCGTTGAGCACCAGATTCTGCAACACCTGCTGGATCTCGCCGGGGTGGCAGTTGACGTCCGTGCCGTGAGCTTGCAAGTCCTGCACCAGTTCGACCCCGCCGCGCTCGAGCGCCGGCTGGATCTTGCGGATGAGCTCCTGGACCACCGCGTCGGGGTCGACCGTGCGGCGCATCATCTTCTGCGGGCGGATGAAGTCCAGCAGGTCGTGGATGATGCGCTCGAGGCGATTGACTTCCTCGGTGATGATCTGCGCGAACTGGTGGTTGGGGTCGTCTTCGGGCAGGTTGCGCAGCAGCGTGCGCGCGAAGCCGCCGATCGCCACCAGCGGGTTGCGCAATTCGTGCGCCACGATGGCCGAGGTCTCGCCCATGACCGACAGGCGCTCCATGCGCAGCAGCGTCTGCTGGTCCTCCTTCTGCTTCTGCTGGGCCTTGCGCAGGTCCAGGACCTTGCGCGCCAGCTCCTCGGTCAGGCGGGACGACTCGATCGCGTTGGCCGACTGGTTGGCAAATAGTTGCAGGAACTCGAGATCCATGTCGGTGATCTCCAGGCCGCTGATCGCGTTGTCGGCGATCAGGACGCCGATCGCGCCCCGCCGGGTGGCCAGCGGGGCGACGGCGAAGCGGCTGACGCCGAGCCAGCGGCGGACGTCGTCGAGGCCCGGGCTCTGGTCCCGTTCGGTGACGTGCACGACCCGGCGACCGTGCATGGCCTGGATCAGCACGTGCTCTTCCTGGGCGAGGTCGACCTTCAGCCGGCGCACGATGTCGTTGACCGCCACGTCGGTCTCGCGCAGCGAGAGATCGTAGCTGGTCATCATCTCGTAGAGGTCGGTCGGCTGGTCGGCGAGGTCGCGCCAGATGCGTTCGGCCTCTTCGCGGCTGCTCGGCCCGATGGCGATCTCCCCGCGCAGGGTGCGCGTGCGTTCGTCCACCAGCAGCAGGAAGGCGCGGTTGAAGCGCAGGCCCTGCCCGGCGGTCATCGCGATGAGCACCGACTCGAGCACCTGGGGCAGGCTGAGCTGGGCGCCGTAGAGGGCCTCGGAGACCTGGTTCAGGAGGCTGAGCTTGGCCAGGCGCGCCGAACGCATGGCGTCGCGGGCGGCCATCGCCTTGGCGTCGTGCAGGGTCAGGCGGCGGTAACGGCGGCCCGCGGCGTCCAGGAAGCACTCGCACTCCATCTCGACGGCCATGGTGCCGGCGCCGATCTTCAGGTCGATCTGGCGGCAGCGCCCTTCGCGGGTGCACTCGGGGCGGCACTCGCCGAAGGCGTCGAGGTTCTCGACCAGGTCGGTCAACGGGCGGCCGACGAGCTGGTCGAGAGGGCAGGCGAAGAGCTTCGCCGCGCCGTCGCTGGCGAGCATGACGGCCCAGTCGGGATCGACGATGAGCAACGCCTCGTGGCTCGCGGTGAGGCTCCGGTGGGCGAGTTGCTCGGACGGGAGGGCGGGCGGACGGCTGTTCATCCCGTGCTCCTGCGCGTGGCGGTCCGTGGGACCAGGTCGTGGTAGAGACGCTGGTAGGCGGCGGCGGCCACGTCCCAGCTGAAATCGGCGGCCATGCCCCGGCGTTGCAGCGCGCGCCATGCCTGCGGATCGGTCAGCGCGTCGCGGGCCCGTTCGAGCGCGTCCCAGAGCGCCTCGGCCGAATCGTCCGCGAACACGAAGCCGTTGCCGTCGGGTTCGGCGGCGTCGATCACGGTGTCGGCCAGGCCGCCGGTGCGCCGCACCAGTGGCGGCGTGCCGTAACGCAACGCGTAGAGCTGGCTGAGGCCGCAGGGCTCGAAGCGGCTCGGCATCAGGAAAACGTCGCAGCCGGCATAGATCGCATGGGCCTTGACCTCGCTGAACTCCGGCCAGAAGGCCACGCGACCGGGGTGGCGCGCGCAGGCCTCGTCAAGGGCGGCGTGGTACGCGGGAGCGCCGGTGCCCAGCACGACGAGCGAGAAGCCGCCGCCGATCAGGCGGTCCAGCAGCGGCACGAGCAGGTCGAGCCCCTTCTGGGCGACCAGGCGGCCTACCAGACCGAGCAACGGCCGCGGGCTCGCCTCCAGGCCGGCAAGCTGCAGCAGGTGAGCACGGCAGCGGTCCTTGCCGGCGAGGTCGTCCACGTCGTAACGGGCGGCTAGCAACGGGTCGCGGGAGGGATCCCAGACGTCGTCGTCGACGCCGTTGAGGATGCCGCTGAAATCGTCGCCGCGCGCGGCCAGCACGCCCTCCAGCCCGCAGCCCACGGCCGGGTCGGTGGTCACCTCGCGGGCGTAGGTCGGGCTCACGGTGTTGACGCGGTCGCTGGCCAGGATGCCCGCTTTCAGCAGGTTGACCTGGCCGAAGTACTCGAACGGGCCGGGGTACTGCGCCAGGGCGAGCGGCAGGCCCGCCTGCAGCAACGTCGCCGGCGGGTGGATCTCCTGATGGGCGAGGTTGTGGATCGTCAACAACGTGGCGCCGGGACCGGGCAGGTCGCGCCCCGCGAACCATTGCCGGCGGTAGACGG
>CAZVWL010000260.1:0-3714 GCA_964630845.1 uncultured Fibrobacteraceae bacterium | reverse complement strand
CCGGAGCACTTCGCCGCGGTCGTGGGGCAGAACGTCGAGGTGAAGTGGCGGCCCCTGGCGGGCGGCGGCCGGCCGTTGAATCTGCGCGGCCGGCTCGACGCGGTGGCCGACGGACGGTTGACCATCACGCCGGCGGCGCCGCAAGCGGCCGCTGGCGAGGAGGCGGCCGCGCCGGAAGCCGTGACGGTGCCGCTCGAATCGGTCCTCGAGGCGAACCTCGACCACGATTTCGACGCGCAGGCCGTGATCCGCGCGGATCGCCGCCGCCGCAAGGACGACAAGCGGGAAGCCCGGCGCGGACGCCGCAAGGGCAAGGGGAACGAGACGGACGAGAGCGACGAGAGGGACGGGAGCTGACCATGGACCACAACGTGATCCAGGCCCTGCAGGCCATCACGCGTGAAAAGCACCTCGATCAGTCGATCATCATCGAGTCGCTCGAGGCGGGTCTGCAGTCGGCCGCCAAGAAGAAGTTGGGCGCCGAGGCGAACATCGTCGCGCACGTCGATCCGCAGACCGGCGAGATGCTGGTCGAGCAGGTCAAGACCGTGGTCGACGACGTCGAGGACGACGACCTGCAGATCAGCCTCGAGGAGGCTCAGATCGAGTTCGGCGACGAGGTCGAGCTGGGCGACGAGGTGCGCTGGGAGCTGCCGCTCGAGCAGTTCGGGCGCAACGCCATCCTCGTGGCCAAGCAGATCCTCGTGCAGAAGGTCCGCGAAGCCGAGCGCATGCAGATCTTCGAGGAGTACAAGGACAAGGTCAACACGATCATCGAGGGCAAGGTGCAGCAGCTCGAGCGCGGCAACGCGCTGATCAACCTCGGGCGCGTCGAGGCCCTGCTGCCGCACCGCGAGCAGATCCGCACCGAACCGCTGCGCCAGGGCAGCGCCGTGCGCGCGTTCATCATCGAGGTGCTCGACAACGCCAAGGGCCCGCAGATCATCCTCTCGCGCAGCCACCCGGATTTCCTGAAGGCATTGTTCGCCCAGGAGGTCCCGGAGATCCAGGAAGGCATCGTCGACATCAAGGCCGTCGCGCGCGAGCCGGGCACGCGCTCGAAGATCGCGGTGGTCAGCCGCGACGACCGGGTCGATCCGATCGGGTCCTGCGTGGGCATGAAGGGCAGCCGCGTGCAGGCCGTCACCCACGAGCTGAAGGGCGAGCGGGTGGACATCGTGCTCTGGAGCCCGGACCCCATCCAGCTGATCAGCCGGGCGCTGAGCCCCGCCGAGGTCAGCCAGGTGATCCTCAGCGAGGCACGCGGCGAGGCCACCGTCGTGGTCACCGAGGACCAGCTGAGCAAGGCGATCGGCAAGGAGGGCAAGAACGTCCGCCTGGCCGCCAAGCTCACCGGCTGGAAGATCGACCTCATCTCGAGCCGCGAGTACAGCATCCGCCAGCGCGTGGCCGAGGAGGTGTCGATGACCCTCGACGAGATGTCGGACATGACGCCGGAGCTGGCGGCCGTGCTGCGCGGGGTGGGCATCGACAGCATCCGCGCCCTGGCGCGGGTCGACCGTGCCGCGCTCGCCGGGCTGGCAGGCGTTGGCGAGCAGCGCGCGGCCGAGCTGCAGGCCATGGCCGAGGCCACGCTGGCCGAGCTGGAGCGCGTCATCGAGGAGACGGTCCAGGCGGAGCTGAACAAGGATGTCGGCGAAGGCCTGATCGACGAGAGCATGCTCGAGAGCGACGAGCTGATCACGCCCGAGGAACTGGCCG
Organism: uncultured Fibrobacteraceae bacterium; assembly: GCA_964630845.1. Taxonomy (GTDB): domain Bacteria; phylum Krumholzibacteriota; class Krumholzibacteriia; order LZORAL124-64-63; family LZORAL124-64-63; genus Glo-17. Next base: position 1,992 of record CAZVWL010000260.1, on the reverse strand, counting down.
CGGCGGCGGCGGCGGCCGCGCCGGCCGACCCGTTCAGCGGCTTCGACGACAAGGTGTCCGGCGAGGCCGAGGAAGATGCCGGCGAGGGCGGCGAAGCCGCCGACGACGACGAGACGACGCGGGCGGACGACTAGGTGACCGCCGGCGGCAGTCAGCCCGACGCGGAAGATGCGGCGGCGCGCGTGTTGGCGCTGCTCGGGTTGGCCCGCCGCGCGGGGCGCCTGGCGATCGGCGCGACCGCCGTCGAGAAGATGGTCAAGAGCGGCGCGCGGCCGATCGTCGTGATCGCGCGCGACGCGGGATCGAGCCAGAAGCAGCGCTGCCGGCGCTGGCACCCGCTGCGCGGCCTCGTCGACGACGCGTTGACGAGGGAGGATCTGGCCCGCCAGTTCGGGCGCCAGGATCTGGTGGTCGTGGCGGTGGCCGATCCCGGCTTCGTGAAGGGCCTCAGCGCGCTCGGCGTGGTGGCCGAACCCTGAGGCGAACGCTGCCAGCGCGCACCAGATGCGCGCCGCGGCTGGAGGTATGACCGTGGTGAGGAAGCTGAGGGTGTACGAGCTGGCGCGGCACTACGGTGTCGACAGCAAGCAGATCATGGTCCTCCTCCAGAAGATGAAGGTCGAGGCCAAGAGCCACATGAGCGTCGTCGAGGACGATGCGGTGGATCAGGTGCACGGGGTCTTCCAGCGCAAGCGCGAGCTGGCCCGGCAGAACTACGCGCGGGCGCACAACCTCGACCCCTCGCAGCTCGAGAGCATCGCCAGCCTCCGCCCGTTGCCGCGGCCCGAGCCGACGCCCGAGCCCGAGGTGGAGCCCGAGCCGAAGAAGAAGAAGACCCCGGCACGCAAGAAGAAGGCCACGGCGAAGTCGAAGGTCGTCGTCATCACGAAGACCGGCCAGCAGACGAAGGTGGCCCGCGAGGCCGCCGCGAAGAAGGCGGCCGCCGAGGAGCACGAGCGCGCCAAGGTCGAGGCCGATCGTCTCGAGCGTGAACGCGTCGAAGCGGAGCGGGCGCAGCTGCGCGAAGAACACCGGCAGACGCGGGTCGTCAAGAAGCCGAAGCTCGTCAAGAAGGCCGACCTCGACGTGCCCGACGCGCCGGAGGTCGAACCGGTCGCGCTCGACGAGGTTCCGCAGCCGATGACGGCCGAGCCCGCGGCGCGCGACGAAACGCCGGTTGAGACGCCCGCCGTGTCCGTGCCCGCGGACGCCGCCGAGCCCATGGTCGACGCGACGCCGCCGGACGCGGCCGCGCAGCCCGACGCCGAGCCGACGGCGGAAGCGACGGAAGCCGAGCCGCTGGATGCCGGGCCGCGTCGGCCCCTGGTCAAGAACGACGGTTTCAAGGTGGGCGACATCGTGCGGCCCGCCCCGCCGCCGTCGGCGGCGACCCCAGCCACGGCGCCGCGCGCCGGCGACGCCGCCGGTCCGAGCGCGCAGAGCGTCAAGGAATCGATCCAGGCCGCGATCCGTCGCCGCCAGGACGAGAAGGCCGCCCAGGAGGCGGCCGGCGGCCGTCGCAAGCGGTCGCGCTCGAAGAAGAAGAAGGTCGACGAGGCCGAGGTCGAGCGGCAGCTCAAGCTCACCATGGCGCAGATGGACGGCGCGGCCGGTCGCGGCAAGCGCCGGCGCAAGGGCGGCATGCAGGAAGCCGTGGCCGAGGAGGCTGTGTTGCGGATCACCGAGTTCATCACGGTCCAGGAGCTCGCGGAGAAGCTCGAGGTGCCCGCGCGCGAGATCATCGGCAAGCTCTTCAGCGTCGGCATCATGGTGACCATGAACCAGCGCCTCGACCGGGAGCACATCGAGCTGCTCGCCGACGAGTACGATCGCGACATCGAGTTCCTCAGCGAGTTCGGCGAGGAGATCCTCGAGGCTCACGACGCCGAGGTGGCCGAGGAAGACCTCGAGATGCGGCCGCCGGTGGTCACGGTGATGGGCCATGTCGACCATGGCAAGACCTCGCTGCTCGACCGCATCCGCCGCACGAAC
>CAZVWL010000259.1:0-3754 GCA_964630845.1 uncultured Fibrobacteraceae bacterium | reverse complement strand
CGCCTCGTGTGGCAGTCGCAGCCGGAGATGCTGTGGATGCCGGAACCCTGCGCCGTCGCGCCGGTCGGCTGGTTCGCCGACACGGTCTTCCGCGACGGCAAGCTGCAGCCGCTGCCCGAACCCGCGGCCGCCGTCCCGCGGCACCTGCTGGCGGGCCTCAAGCGCCTCTGGGATCCCGATCGACGCCTGCCTTGCCCAGACTGGCTCGACCGCGCCCAGCGCGAGGAGCTGCCATGACCGCCCCGACGCCGCCGACCGGCCCCGTCGCTGCGGCCGCCGACCTGCTGCACCGCTGCGTGCAGTGCGGGCTCTGCCTGCCGCACTGCGCCACCTACCTCGCCAGCGGCGACGAGGCGCTGTCGCCCCGCGGCCGCCTGGTGCTGCTCGGCGAGGTGCTCGACGGCCGCCTCGACGCCGCCGACGCCAACGTGGCGCGGTCGTTCTCCCTTTGCCTCGGCTGCGTGGCCTGCACCGCGGTCTGCCCCAGCGGCGTCGCCTTCGACCTGATCGACCACCTGCGTGACCTCGGCGCCCGCGCCACGCGCGCCAAAGGCCCGCAACCCGTCGCGCTGCTGGACCGCCGCGCCACGCTGCGATTGTTGCGCCGCGTTGCGGCCCCGGCACGGTCGGCCCTGCGCCGGTTCCTGGGCGCGGCCTGGCGGTCCCGTCTCGCCGCGGCCCCGCGCCCGCTGTCGCAACTCGCGCGCCTGCTCGGCACGTTGCCGACCGCGCCGTCCAGCGAGGCCGATCTCGACCTGGTCATCGAGGGCCTGCTGAGCCGGGCCGGGAGGACCGCCTCGCCGGCAAGCGGGACGACCCCGCCGCCCGCCGCCGACCACGGCGCCCGCCTCGTCTGGTTCGACGGCTGCGCCGACGCCGCGCTGCTGCCCGGCACCAGCGCCCGCCTGCGCCAGTTGCTCCGCGACCTGGGCTGCGTGGTGGACCGCCCCCGTGGCCAGGCCTGCTGCGGCGCGCTATCCGCGCACGACGCGCGTCACGACCGGCGCGACCACCTGCACGACCGCAACCTCGCGGCGCTCGGCGAGGCGCTGGCCGGCTGCGATCACCTGGTCGTCGGCGCCGCCGGCTGCACGCGGCACCTGCGCGCATACCCGGAGCCGGTGGCCGGCAAGGTGATCGACGTCAACGTTCTCCTGGACCGCCTGCTGCCGGCCCGCCTGGCGCCGCTCCCGCTACGGGTCGCGGTTCACGATCCCTGCCACCGCCGCCACGGCCTCGGCGTGGTGGCCGAACCCCGCCGCCTGCTGCACCGCATCGCGGGCCTCGAGGTGCTCGAGCCGGCCGAAGCCACCGTCTGCTGCGGCAGCGCCGGCGTTTATGCCCTCCGTCACGGCGACCTCGCCGCGGCCATGGGCCGCCGCAAGGCCGAGGCCCTGGCCGACACCGGCTGCGACCTGGTCGTGACCACCAACGCCGGCTGCCTCGGCCAGATCGCCGACGCGCTGTCGATCACGGCCCCGTCGGTGCCCGTCCTGCCGCTCACCGACCTGCTCTGGTACGCCTGGCGGCGCACCCCGGAAGGGCCGCACGTCGCACCGGATTGACAGCCGCGCATTTTATCGATATATTCGTATCCATGAATCTAAAGGTGGCGGATCCGGCGGGGACGTTCCAGGCGGTCGGCGAACCGACGCGCCTGCGCTTGCTGCGCCTGCTGGTCAAGCAGGAGCTCAACGTGCAGGAGCTGGTGGCCATCCTGCAGATGCGCCAGCCGAGCGTGTCGCGCCACCTCGCCGTGCTGCGCGACGCCGGCTGGATCACCCAGCGCCGCGAAGGCACCTGGAGCTGGTATCGAGGCGCCGCCCCGGCCGCGACGCCCGGAGGGGCCGGCCTGCTGCGGTCGGTGGTGGCCATCGCCGACCAGTTGCCCGACGCGCCGGCCGACGATCGCGAGCTGGCCTCGGCCCTCGCCGCGCGCCAGCAGCGGGGTCGGGAACGCTTTGCCGGGCTGGCCGACCAGTGGGACCGCGTGCGCCAGCAGTACGAGCATCCCGACCTGCAGACGGGCATGGTGGCCGCGATGGCCCCGCCCGGCCTGGCCGTGGTCGACGTGGGCACCGGCACCGGCGCCCTGCTGCCGGTGCTCGCGCAGGCCGCTGCCCTGGTCGTCGCCGTCGACCAGAGCCAGTCGCTGCTGGCCCGCGCCCGCGAACGCTGCCACGCCGCCGGCTGCCAGAACGTGGCCTTTCAGCGCGCCGACGTGGGCGCGTTGCCGTTTCCCGACGGCGTGTTCGCCGTCGCCTACGCGAGCATGGTGCTGCACCACGTGGACGACCCCGCCCAGGCCCTGGCCGAACTCGCCCGCATCGTGGCCCCCGGCGGCCGCCTGGTGGTGGTGGACTTCACCAGCCACAACCTGGCCTGGATGCGCGACGACCTGGCCCACCGCTGGCTCGGCTTCGCCCGCGAGCAACTGGCCGCCTGGGCCGGCGCCGCGCGGTTGGTGCCCGAACAATGGCTGCAGCGTCGCCGGCTGGCGGCCACGACCCCGGACGCGGTCGATCCTGTGACCGGCCGCGAAGGATTCACCTGGCCGGACGTGCTGATGATGGTGGCGCGTCGGCCCCACGACGATCGTTCGTTCGAAGCGACGGCCGCCCGGCGGCCGTTCACCGCGCCCGGGTGGGCGTGACACCGAAAGGGAGAGACGCATGTCCAAGACGTTCGACACCGGCACCGGCTACAAGGTCCGCAACCTCGCGCTCGCCGAGCGCGGTCGCTTGAAGGTCGACTGGGCCGAGTCGCGCATGCCCGTGCTCATGAAGCTGCGCGAGGAACACGCGCGCCTGCAGAGCCTCAAGGGCGTGCGCATCGCCGGTTGCCTGCACGTGACCAAGGAGACGGCGGTGCTCATCGAGACCCTGAAGGCCGCCGGCGCCGAGATCAGCTGGTCCGGCTGCAACCCGCTGTCGACCCAGGACGAGGTCGCCGCCGCGCTGGCCGCCGCCGGCATCAGCATCTACGCCTGGCACGGCATGAACGTCGAGGAGTTCTACTGGTGCATCGACCGCACCCTGGACTTCAAGCCCATGCTCACCCTGGACGACGGCGCCGACCTCATCTTCTCCGTGCACAACCGCCACCCCGAGCTCATCCCCGGCATCATCGGCGGCACCGAGGAGACCACGACCGGCGTGCACCGTCTGCGCGCGATGGCCGCCGACGGCGCCCTGAAGTACCCGGTCATCGCCGTCAACGACGCCGAGACGAAGTGGGACTTCGACAACGTGTTCGGCACCGGCCAGAGCAGCATCGACGGCATCCTGCGCGCGACCAGCGTGCTCTTGGCCGGCAAGAACTTCGTCGTCGCCGGCTTCGGCCACTGCGGCAGCGGCTGCGCCATGCGCGCCGCCGGCCTCGGCGCCCACGTCATCTGCACCGAGGTCAAGCCCACCGCCGCGCTCAAGGCCGTCCTGCACGGCTTCCAGGTGCGCACGATGGAGGAGGCCGCCAAGGTCGGCGATGTCTTCATCACCGCCACCGGCTGCAAGGACGTCATCACCCGCCGCCACTTCGAGGTCATGAAGGACGGCGCCATCGTCTGCAACACCGGCCACTACGATTGCGAGATCAACCTGGTCGACCTCGAGAAGCTGGCGACCAGCAAGCGCGAGATCCGCGACAACTGCGAGGAGTACACGCTCAAGGACGGCCGCCGGATCTACGTGCTGGCCCAGGGCCGCCTGGTGAACATCGCCGCCGCCGAGGGACACCCCAGCGAGGTCATGGACAT
>CAZVWL010000258.1:0-3781 GCA_964630845.1 uncultured Fibrobacteraceae bacterium | reverse complement strand
AGAGCACGACGATCGCCACCAGCCCCCCCCACACGCGCCAGGCGCCGGCGATGGGCAGGCGGCCGCTGGCGATCGGCCGCCGTCGCTTGTGCGGGTGCAGGCGGTCCTGCGCGATGTCCTTGATGTCGTTCAGGATGTAGACCGCGCCGGAGGCCAGGCAGAACACGACGAACGCGGCCAGCGCGCGCGCGACGGCGGCGGGGTCGGCCAGCTGCTGGGCGAAGATCACGCCCGCCAGCAGGATGAAGTTCTTGGTCCACTGGCGCGGGCGCAGGCTCTGCAGCGCGGCAAGCAAGAGGTCGCGGTTCATCAGTAGGCGTTCTCCCCCCGCAGGACATGGTGGACGGTCATCAAGAGGATGCGCAGGTCCAGCCACACAGACCAATTCTCGACGTAGTGCAGGTCGTAGAGCGTGCGGTCCTCGATGCTCGTGTTGCCGCGCAGGCCGTTGACCTGCGCCCAGCCCGTCAGGCCGGACTTGACGCGGTGGCGCTCGAAGTAGCGGGGCATCCGCTCGCTGAACTGCTGCACGAAGACCTCGCGCTCGGGCCGTGGTCCCACCAGCGACATGTCGCCGCAGAGCACGTTCCAGAACTGCGGCAGCTCGTCCAGGCTCCAGCGACGTAGCACCTTGCCGACGCGCGTGGTGCGCGGGTCGTCGGCCTGGGCCCACACCGGACCGCTCTGCGCCTCGGCGTCCGCGCGCATGGTGCGGTACTTGAGCATCGCGAACAGGCGTCCGTCGCGGCCCACGCGTTCCTGGCGGTAGAACACCGGCCCGGGGCTGCTCAGCTTGACGAGCACAGCGAGGGCCAGCAGGACCGGCGCCAGCACCACCAGCGCGGCCGCCGACAGCACGAGGTCGAACGTGCGCTTGACGATGCGGTCGGCGCCGCTGAGCGACGCCTCGCGCACCGACAGCAGCGGGATGCCGGCCAGCTCGCGCAGGCGCAGCTTGCTGGTGTGCAGGGCGAAGAGGTCGGGCGCCCACTGCACCTCGACGGTCAGGTTGGCGAGGCGGTCGGCGAGGTCGGCGATCAGGGGCAGCTGGTCGAAGCGAAGCGTCAGGAGCACCAGGTCGACATCGTGCGCTTGCACCACGTCGCGCACGGCGCCGGCTTCGCCCAGGCAAGGGATCGGCGGCAGGGACGCGCGCGAGGGCGGCGTCTCGCCCGCGTCCAGCGGCGCGCGGCCATTCGGCTGCTCCTCGCGGCCCGGGCCCGGATCCTGTTCGCCGGCGACCTGCAGCCAGCCGACCGGTTCGATGGCCAGGCCGGGCAGTTCCTGCCACGCGCGCAGCAGGCGACCGCGCATCGGATTGCCGCCGATCAAAAGCACGCGCGTGCGGCGCAGGCCGCGCTGCAGGATGAGCGCCAGCAGGCGCCGCGAGAGCACGCGGCCGAAGCAGAGCCCCAGCCAGCTGGCCCAGAAGAAGAGGCCGAAGAACCAGCGGCTGAAGGTCATCGCGCGGAAGAAGAACGTCAGCGCCAAGAGCAGCAGGCTGCCGAGCACCACGCCGCGGAACAGCGCGATGAAATCGCCCTCGATGCGCCGGCCGCCGCGCTCGTTGTACAGACCCTGGCTGTAGAAGATCGCCAGGAAGACCAGCACCGTCACCAGGCTGGCCAGCGCGTACGGACCCAGCGGCGGGATGCCCAGCGGCACCAGCACCAGCCCGCTGTGGAAACGCACCCAGTAGGTCCCCAGGAACGCCGCGGCGAGCATCAGGCCATCGACGATCAGGTAGACCGTGGGTTCGAGCAGGGCGCCGCGCCGGCGATCCGAGACCATGTCATCCGTTCCTTGCCGAGTGGTCGGTCCAGGCCTCGGCCAGCGCCGCGGCCAGTTCCGCGCGGAAGCGCTCGCGTCCGAAGGCCTCGGCGTGGCGGGCCATGGCCTCGCCGTCCCAGGGGCCGTCCAGGCGCGGGTCGGCCAGCGCCTCGGCCAGCGCGGCTGCGGTCTGTTCCTCGCAGAAGACGCCGTTGAGGCCCTCGCGCACGGTGTCGAGCACCCCGCCGGCCCGGTACGCCACGACCGGCCGGCCGGCCGCCGTCGCCTCCAGCGGCGTGATGCCGAAGTCCTCGAGGCCCGGGAACACGAAGGCGCGGCAGTGGCCATAATAGGCGGGCAGCGAGGCGTCGTCGACCGCGCCGACGAAGCGCACCTGCCCGGAACCTCGAGAGGCGGCGGCCAGCGCCTCCAGCCGCCGCCGCTCGGGCCCGTCGCCGGCGACCACGAGCTGCCGGCCGGCCTGCACGCTGGCCTGCACGGCGAGGTCGATCCGCTTGTAGGGCACGAGGGCCGACAGCACGAGGTCGTAGCTGCCGGTCTGCAGACCCGGCGGCGGCGGCAAGGCGCCGGCGCCGCGGAAGCGGGTCACGTCCACCGGGGGAAAGACGATGCGCGTCCGTGCGGGCTCGACGCCGTACCAGTCCAGCAGGCGCTGGCGGACGACGGTGGAGATCGGCAGCCAGCGATGCACGCGGGCGGCGGTGCGTCGGTCCCAGGCGCGCAGGCGCGCCGCCTGCAAGCTGATCAGGCGCCGTAGAACCGGCGGCTGGTGGCCGAAGTAGTCGTCGAAGCGGTCCCACACGTAGCGCATCGGCGTGTAGCAGTAGCAGACCGACAGGGCGCCGGGCCGCGCGCGGGCGCCCTTGGCCACGCAATGGCTGCTGGAGAGCACGAGGTCGTAGGCGTCGAGGTCGAAGGCTTCGACCGCGCGCGGGAACAGGGGCAGCGCCCAGCGATAGCGCCGCTCGGCCTGCGGCAGGCGCTGCACGAAGGAGGTGACGATCCTCCGGCGTTCGATCACCGCTGACACGCTGCCCGGCACGTGCAGCAGGGTGAAGAGGTCGGCCGCCGGAAACAGCTCGGCCATCACCTCCAGGCACTTCTCGCCGCCGCGCATGCCGGTCAGCCAGTCGTGCACCAGGGCCACCCGCAGCGTGGGCGGCAGCGTCCGGGCGGCGGGCTCAGCCATCGGCGGCGACGTCCGGCATCCGGCCGGCCTCGAGCAGCTCGCAGAGGGCGTGGATCAAGAGGCCGTGCAATTCCTGGATCCGCGGCGTGTCGTGGGCGGGCACGACGATCGCCCCATCGACCAGCGCGCGCAGCGTGCCGCCGTCGCGGCCGATCAGCCCATGGCAGCGCAGGTGCAGTCGGCGCGCGGTGCGGGCGGCGGCCAGGCCGTTGGGGGAGTTGCCGCTGGTGGAGATCACCAGCAGCACATCGCCCGGTCGGCCCAGCGCCTCGACCTGCCGCGCGAACACGTGGTCGAAACCGTAGTCGTTGGCCACGGCGGTCAACGCCGACGTGTCGCAGGTCAACGACAACGCCGCCAGCGCCGGGCGGTCGTGCCGGTAGCGGCCGGCCAGTTCGGCCGCCAGGTGCTGGCTGTCGGCTGCCGAACCGCCGTTGCCGCAGACCAGCAGCTTGCCGCCCCGGTCCCAGGCCGCCAGCACGTCGGCCGCCAGGGCCGCCAGCGCCGCCGCATGACCGCCGTCCAGGCGCGCCAGGGCTTGCGTCAATTCGCTCGCGGCCGCGCCGACGAGGCGCGCGGCCGCCGTGGCGAGGTCGTGGTCCCGGTTATGGTGCGTCGTCATGGAGCCTCCTCGCCCGTCGCCTGCTGCAGCCTGGCCAGATAGCGTGCAAGCGCGTCCTGCCACGTGGGCCGGGGCGCGATGCCCAGGCCGGCCAGGCGCGTGTCGCGCAGCACGGAGCAGGCGGGGCGGCGGGCCACGGTCCGGTACTGGCCGGTCGCGCAGGGTCGCACGCTGGCCTC
>CAZVWL010000257.1:0-3788 GCA_964630845.1 uncultured Fibrobacteraceae bacterium | reverse complement strand
GCCCGACGACCCGCGGCAAGAGCTCTGGGTGGCCCTGGCCGGGACCGCCGTCAACGTGGTGATCGCGGTCGCGCTGATCCTCTGGCTGAACCTGGCCGGCGCCCTGGCGCCGCTGCAAGCGATGGACTGGACGCGGGGGCCGCTGCTCGAACGGCTGGTGGTCGTCAACATCTTCCTGGTGCTGTTCAACCTGATCCCCGCGTTCCCGATGGACGGCGGCCGCGTGCTGCGCGCGCTCCTGGCGATGCGGCTCGAGTATACCCGCGCGACGCAGATCGCCGCCGGCATCGGCCAGGCGCTGGCGCTGGTCTTCGGGCTGGTGGGACTGTTCTGGAACCCGTTCTTGATCTTCATCGCGTTCTTCGTCTGGATCGGCGCGGCCCAGGAGGCGAGCATGGTGCAGATGAAGAGCGCGCTGGGCGGCATCCCGCTGAGGCGCGTCATGCTCACCGACTTCGACGTGCTCGCGGCAGACGACCAGCTGCTGCGCGCGGTGCAGCTCACGCTGGCGGGCAGCCAGAAGGATTTCCCGGTTCTCGACGACGCCGGCCGGCTCGTGGGCGTGTTGCGCCAGGACGACATGCTGCGCGGGCTGCACGAACTGGGGCCTGGCGCGCGCGTCGCCGACAGCATGCAGCGCGAGTTCCACACCGCGTCGCTGGGGGAGATGGTCGAGACCGTGTTGCAACGTCTCGGCGAATGCCGGTGCCACACCTTGCCGGTGCTGGACGTGCGCGAGCAGGTTGTCGGCCTGGTGACGATGGAGAATATCGGCGAGTTCATGAGGATCGAGGCGGCGTTGCGGCGTTGATCGGTGTCAAGGCCACGTTTTTGACTTATGGCCCCAAAAAGTTGGCAACGTTGCCAACTTTCTTGGGTCATCCATCAAAAAAATAATCACGAAACCCGAGGGGCGGGGCGTCACACGAGGTCGACGATGCTCCCGAAATCCGCGTCGAAGAGCCGCTTGTAGACGCGGCTGGCGAACCCGTCGGTCATGCCGGCCAGGTAATCGCAGAGCACGCGGGCGCGGCCGCCTGGCGTCAGGTCGGGGCGGCGGATCTCGGCCTCGAAATCCGCGGATAGCAGGTGCAGCCTGGGCCCGCCCTCGCCCAGGTAGTGCGCGCTGAGCGTCTCGAACAGACGCGTGAGCATGAAGCCACCCTTGTGCTCCAGCTGGCAGACCTGCGGAGAACGGAACACGAGGTCGGTGGCGATGCGCGCGAACAGTTGCTGCTCGTGGCGCGCCTCGGCGCCGATCTCGATGCCGAGTCGCCAGCGGTTGGAGAGGTCGGCCAGAAAGCCACGGCGCTCGACCAGCCGCACGCTCTCCACCATGCGGCCGATCCGCCGGTTCATGGCCCGCTCCACGTCGCCGACGCGCAGCGCCTCCAGCAGATGATCGACCGCTTCCCGATCATCCGGGCCGGCGTTGGCCTCGGCCCATCGCTCGACGCGGCCGGAGGTGACGAAGCCGGCGTGCACGCCGTCGACGATGTCGTTCAGGGAGTAGGCCGTGTCGTCGGCCCAGTCCATGATCTGGCACTCGAGGCTGCGCTGCGCGTTGCGAGCCGGGCCGGGCGGCAGGTCGTCGGGCCAGGGACGCCCGCCGCAGACGAAGGCGACATACGGCTGCTGGTCGGCGTACAGGAAGTGCTTCTTCTGGTCGGCGACCTCGCCGTACAGGGTCTTGTACTTCATCACCGCGTCGACCAGCGCGCGGGTCGGGTTCAGGCCACGGCGGCGGCCGCCGCTGGTGAAGATCGTCTGGCCGATCAGGCGCAGCGTCTGCGCGTTGCCCTCGAAGCCGCCATGGGCGCGCATGAGGCCGTGCAGAGTGCCCTCGCCGGCATGCCCAAACGGCGGATGGCCGATGTCGTGGGCCAGGGCGGCAGCCTCGCATAGGTCGGGGTCGATCCGGAACCCGGGTTCCAGCAGTGGCGACGTGTGGTTCAGGAACTGGGCGATCGAGCCTGCAATTTGCGCGACCTCGATGCTGTGGGTCAGGCGCGTGCGGTAGAAGTCGTACTCGCCGCTCAGAAACACCTGTGTCTTTCCCTGGAGGCGACGGAACGCGGCGTTGTGGATCAGGCGATCGCGGTTGCGCCGGAACGGGGTCCGGTAGTCCTGCGACGACGGTTCCTGCTGCTCGGTGTCGAACGTGTTGTAGAACGTGTTGTCGAACGCGTTGTGATGATCGCTGGCCATCGGCTCACGCGGGGGCGCGCTGGCGCAGGGCCTCGTAGAGGACCACCGCCGCGGCGGTCGACACGTTCAACGAGTCGCCGTGGCCGCGCATCGGGATGCGCACGGCCTGGCAACCCTCGTCCTTGAGCCAGGCCTCGCTCAGGCCGTCGTGCTCGCAGCCGAGGATCACCGCGATCGGGCCGGTGAGGTCGGCCTGCGTGTAGTTCAGGCTGGCCGTCGGCGTGGTGGCGACCACCTTCAAGCCGCGTTCGTGCAGGAAATCACGCGCTTCGCCGATGTGACAGTGCACGGCCGGCACCGAGAAGAAGGCGCCGCGGCTGGCGCGCAGGACGTTGGGGTTAAAAAGGTCGGTGCCCTCGCCGGTCACGAGGATCGCATCGGCGCCGACTCCGTCGGCGATACGCAGGGCGGCGCCCAGGTTGCCGGGCTTCTCGATGTTCTCCAGGACCACCAGCAGGGGGTTGGCGCGCAGCACGAGGTCCTCGAGGTGGCGGCGTTGCTGGGGGGCGACGGCCAGCAAGCCTTCGGGCTGGTCGCGGTACGCGGCCTTGCGCAGCAGGTCGGCGCTCAGTTCGACGAGCTTGACGCTGGTCTGGCCAGCGCGGATCGCGGCGCGGAGGTCCTCGAGCAGTTCGCGCGCAGGCGCGGTCATCAGGTCGTTGCAGTAGTAGACGGCCAGCAGCGGGTAGCCCGATTCCCAGGCGCGCCGCAGCACCATGGGCTCCTCGATCACCGTCAAGCCTTCCTCGTCCCGGGCGCGACGCTGGCGCAGGCGCACGAGGGCTTTGACCTGGGGGTTCTGGGGGCTGGAGAGCTTCTCGGCCGCCACCTGGGCGTTGCCGTTCTGCTGGTTGCCCTTGCGGCGCCTCTGGTTCTGGCCGCCGCGGCCACCGCCGCCCCCGGCGCCGCCGCCGCCGGGCTTGCCACCGCCCGGTTTCCCCCGGCGCGAGGACCGGCCGCCGCGCGGGTTGCCCTGGCGGCCTTGGCCGGGGCCTTCGGGATCGGTGCCGCCGAGGTCCAGGCTGGGCACCAGGTCGAGGTCGTTGGCGTCAGGGCGCGGGACCATTCAATCCTCCTCGCAGCCGCGTCGGACCTCGTCAGGAAGGGCGACGACGCGTCGGCGTGCGTAGTCGAAGCACGCCATGCCAGTCTCGGCCACGGCGATCAGGGCCTGGTCGCCGCAGCGGGTGATCCGGTAGAAGATGCGGAAGCCCGTACGGGCTGCCTCGCCCCAGGCGACCTCGATCTCGAGCTGGTCGCCGGCGAAGGCTTCGCCGCGGAACTGTACCGCGGCATCGGTCATGATCAGGCCCGTGCCGGCGCAATCCATCTCGCTGTAGCCATGGAAGGCCAGAAAGGCGACGCGCGCTTCGTGGAGCAGGGCCAGGACCCGGTCGTTTCCGAGATGGCCACCGTAATTGAGGTCGGTGATCCGGACGGCCAGCCGGGTACGGAAAGGGTAAGCCGAACAGGGGGTCAATTGCAAGCGCGGCATGCAAGCCTCCCGAGAAAATCGTGGACCGGGCCATCGGCTCGGCGGCCTAGGCGGGGGTCAGGACGCCGGCCACGCAGGCGGTCAG
>CAZVWL010000256.1:0-3795 GCA_964630845.1 uncultured Fibrobacteraceae bacterium | reverse complement strand
TGCCCGCCTGACCGGCGGCGAACGCGCACTCCATGGCGGCCTTCACCTCGAAGCGCTCCATGTGGCCGGCCCAGCGGGCGCGCAGTTCGGCCACCTCGGCCAGCACGGCCTGGTCCATCGCCTGTAGCGGCCGGTCGTTCCACGCGGGCACCGTGCCGTCGAAGTAGCGGTGCACGAAGGTGAGCACGCGGTTGATCAGGTTGCCGAAGTTGTTGCCCAGCTCGTTGTCGTTGCGCGCGAGGAAGCCTTCCCAGGTGAAGTTCATGTCGCGCGTCTCGGGGAGGTTGCGCGCGAGGGTGTAGCGCAGGGGGTCGGGCTGGAACGTCTCGAGGTAATCAGGCAGCCAGACCGCAAAGCCGCGGCTCGTCGACAGCTTGCGGCCCTCGAGGTTCAGGAACTCGTTGGCGGGCACGTTGTCGGGCACGTTGTAGGGCTCGCTGTGCGCCATCAGCATGGCCGGGAACATGATCGTGTGGAAGACCACGTTGTCCTTGCCGATGAAGTGGATCAGGCGCGAGCGCGGGTCCTGCCACCAGGGGCGCCAGGCGTCGGGGTCGCCCTGTTCGAGGGCCCACTCGCGGGTCGCCGAGATGTAGCCGATCGGGGCGTCGAACCACACGTAGAGCACCTTGCCGTCGTGGTCGGGCAGGGGCACGGGCACGCCCCAGGCGATGTCGCGCGTCACGGCGCGGTCGCCCAGGCCGTCCTTGAACCAGGCGCGGCAGTACTGGCGCACGTTCTCCTTCCACTCCGGGTGGGCGCCGATGTAGGCCTCGAGGCGCTCTTGCCAGCGGCCGAGCGGCAGGAACCAGTGGGTGGTCTCGCGCAGCTCGAGCGGTTCGCCCTTCAGGGCGTCGCGGGGGTCGATGAGGTCGGTGGGGTCGAGCGAGCTGCCGCAGGCTTCGCACTGGTCGCCGCGGGCGCCGTCGCGCTGGCACTTGGGGCAGGTGCCCTCGATGTAGCGGTCGGCCAGGAACCGCTGCTGGCTGGGGGAGTAGAACTGCTGCGTGGTCTTCTGCTCGAGGTGGCCCTGGCGGTGCAGGTCGAAGAAGAAGCCCTGGCTGGTCTCGGTGTGGATGGGGCGGCTGGTCTGCGAGAAGTTGTCGAACTCGATGCCCAGGCCGGCGAAGCTGCGGGCGATCGACTGGTAGTTGCGGTCGACCAGCTCCTTGGGCGACAGGCCCTGCTTCTCGGCCGTCAGGGTGATGGGCACGCCGTACTCGTCGGTGCCGCAGATGAACAGCACGGGCCGACCCCGCAGGCGCAGGTAGCGCACGTAGATATCGGCCGGCAGGTAGGCGCCGGCGAGGTGGCCGAGGTGGATCTCGCCGTTGGCGTACGGCAACGCGGCGGTGACCAGGGTGCGCTCCCAGGCGAGGCTGGGCTCTGCGGCGGGCGAGGGGGCGCTGGGCGGCGTGGGGTCGGTCACGGGGGCCTCCGGATGGTTGACCAGCAAGGATCGTCGATACGGCGCCGAAGGTACAGCGGCCCGGGACGGGCGGCAAGCGGGGCCTGCGGCGGGGTCGACCCCGCCTTCTTGACACGCCGGGAAACAAGGTTAGGTTATAGTCAATGAGTTACGCAGATAAGAAACAAGCCGGGAGGTCGCGCATGCAGGAGACCCTGTTGATCGTGGGGGTGTTCGCGGCTTACCTGTTGCTGGTCAACGTGGTTCTGCCGCGGTTCGGCATCCGGTTCGGCTGAATGGCGCAGACGTGCGAGGTCGGGGACCTCGGCAAGGGCGCCAAGACGCAAGTAGAGCAGGTCGACCAGACCGGGTCGAAACCGGGTCAGGGCCAGTAGGCGCAGCGGGTCGCCAGGGAGGACAGCCATGCCCATCTTCGAGTTCACGTGCCGCGAATGCCGCACCACGTTCGAGGAGCTGATGTCGTACGCCCAGATGGAGGCCGGCGGGGCGGCGTGCCCCGATTGCGGCTCGCACGAGGTGGAGCGCGGCCTGTCGTCGTTCGCGACGGGGGGCGGCGTGGCGGCGTCGGGCCCGATGCCGGCCTGTGGCGGCGGCGGTTGCGGCGGCGCGTTCACCTGAGGCAGCTAGGGGGCGTCAGGCCCCGCGCGACCGTGCGTCGCGCGCATCATCCAGCGCGTTGGCAGCTTGCGCCCGCCACCCGGCGGGCGCGTTGCTGTCCGGGGCGGGCACGGGCTGGTCGAGGACGGGTGCCGCGACCGACGCCACGACAGATGCCGCAACGGCCGGCGCCACGGGCGTCGAGGCGGGCTCCACCAGCACCAGGCGGCCGGCGCGCTTGCGCGGGGCGGGGTCGTGCCGCAGGCCGTCGGCGGGCATGGGCAAGAGGCGGTGGCAGAGCCACATCACCAGGGCGCCCCAGGCGATGCCGGCCGCCAGGTCCACGACGTAGTGGTAACGGCAGTAGACGATGCTCAGGCCCAGCAGGCCCCACAACGTGGTGAGCCAGGCGCGGTGTCGCGGCGCGGTGCGCCAGCCCCACCACCAGCACACGAGGCTGCCCGCCACGTGGCTCGACGGGAAGGCGGCGCCGTGCAGGGCGCCGTGGGCGTGCAGCCAGGCCATGATGTCGGTGAAGACCCAGCCGTGCAGCCCCTCGGAGGCGATGGTCCCGGCCACGCCCTGGTAGTGGAAGTACTTGGGGCCCCAGACCGGCAGGACGATGAACCACACGTAGCAGCTGAGCATGACCACGGAGAGGTCGCGGGTGAGCGCGGCCGACAGCGCCCAGTTGCGCGCCGCCGGACGCCGCACGGCCCGCCAGATCAGCGCGAGCGCGATCACGCCGAAGAAGTAGTAGCTGAAGTAGGCGAAGTGCATCAGCTCCAGCAGCCAGGGCCAGGGCCAGACGCGTGACCACTCGAGGCTGGGCTGGAAGCCGAAGATCCACTGCTCGAGGCGGATGAGCTGGGGGTCGAAGGACTGGCCGTACGGGAAGAAGAGCACGCCCAGGAACTCGAGCTCCGTGTAGAACAGCGGCATGAGCAGGGGCAGGTAGATGACGCCCAGCATGCGCAGCGGCCGTCGCTCCTGGCGGCGCAGCAGGGGCGGCAGCACGTAGATCGCGGCGGCCAGCACGAGGTGCCAGACCAGGTGCGGCCAGGGGGCGTGCAGCAAGCCGGGGTCGCCGACCTGCCGGAAGCTGTCCGGGTTCAAGAACGGCAGCACGCCGGTCAGCATCACGTAGGCGATGCCGAACCAGTCGTAGCTCTGGCGCCAGGGTCGCAAGCGGTCGAAGAATACGGTCATCGCAGCCATCCACGCCGACGATAGAAATCCAGGGTCTCGCGCATGCCGCTCGTGAGGTCCCACTGCGGCTGCCAGCCGGTGTCCGCGTGCAGCCGGGCGGCCGAGCACACCCAGCCGGGCGCCGTCAGGTCGACGCGGCGGTCGGGGTGCAGCACGGGCGCGCTGCCGCGCGCGCGCGGCGTCGCGAGCAGGCCCGCCAGGCGCAGGACGGCCAACGGCACGGTCGGCGCGTGCAAGCGGCGGTTGAACAGGCCGCTCATCACGTGACGCAGCTCGTTCAGATGGTAACCCCACGGCCAGCGGCGGTTCGCGTCCCGGGGGGCGCCCTCACCGCTGCCGTCGTCGAGATAGTAAACGCCGGCCGCGTCGGAAGCAACGAGCAGCGCGAGGGCCGCGGTGGCGGCGTCGTGGCCGTGCACCAGGCTGAGCCCCTGCAGGTGCTTGCCGAACCGCGGCAGCCAGCCGCGCGACGCCGCCTTGAACAGCGGCAGGAACTCCTGATCGCGAGGTCCGTACAGGGACGGCGGCCGCAGGCTCACGGTCCGGAACGGCCACGACCG
>CAZVWL010000255.1:0-3806 GCA_964630845.1 uncultured Fibrobacteraceae bacterium | reverse complement strand
GGACCTCGGGCGACGGCAACGCCGCCTGGTTGGCGACGCCGGGCAGCGGTCGATGCACGACCCGGCCGCGACGCTCCCCGGCCCTGCCCAACCTTCCGTTCAAGTCGCCCCGCGCTGAACCGATACCCGCGGATGAAGGCATTCGCGCACCATCCGCCGCAGCCCGAGGACGGCCCCCATGCGAGACCATCGTCGCCAACAGCGGCGCAACAGCCCCCATCGTGTCAACGTGCTGTCGGCCGCCACCGAGCAGGTGCTCGGCCGGCTGGTGAACATCACCACCGGCGGCCTGATGTTCCTGGCGCCTGGCGGTTATCCGACCGGCACGGTCCTGGAGATGCGGTTGCCCCTGCCGACGATGGCGTCCGGCAAGTCGGCGATCGACGTCACCGGCACCGTGCTCTGGTGCCGGCCGGACTCGAACGCGCGCTTCCAGCGGGTCGGCGTGGAGTTCGCCAAGCTCGGCGCCGAAGAAGGATACATCATCGAGACCGTGCTGCAGAAGATGCACCTGGTCGGTTGATCAGGTCGCCCCAGGGAGTCGGCATGAAAGCCCAGGAAAGAATTCTGCTCGAGTCCGGCACCAACGAAGTCGAGGTGCTCGAATTCGAACTGGCCGGGCAAGGCTTCGGCGTCAACGTGCTGAAGGTGCAGGCGATCGAGCAGTTCCGCACCGAACGGGTGACCGGCGTGCAGCTCGCGCACCCGGCGGTCGTCGGCACCTACCAGTACCGCGACCGCGTGATCACGCTGATCAACCTGGGCAAGGAACTGCGCGTGCACGCGGCCGACGAGGACGTGCTGCGCGACGAAGCCGTCGCCGCGGTCCTGGCCGCCACGCCCCCCGTGGTTGACGACGGGTCAAGCCGCACCACCGACCCCGACGACGCCGTCCATGCCGCCAACCGCATCGTGCTCGTGCTCGAGTTCAACGAGCAGACGACCGGGTTCCTGGTCGACGGCGTCAACCGCATCCACCGCGTGCACTGGGACTCGATCAGCCCCCTGAGCCCATTCCTGGCGGCCGTGCAGAGCAAGTTCACCGGCTCCTTGAACATCGACGGCCGCGAGATCCTGGTCGTGGACATGGAGCGCATCCTGAGCGACATCCTGCCGCGGGCCTGCCGGGAGCACCGCACCGAGGCCGCCGCCAGCGGCGACCTCGAGGCCCGGCGCGGCGCCGTGCCGTTGTTCCTGGCCGAGGACTCGGTGACCATCCGCAGCCTGCTGGTCAGCGAGCTGGGACGCGCCGGCTACACCGACCTGCACACCCACGACAACGGCCAGAGCTGCCTCGACGCCATCCAGGCCGCCTGCGCCCGGGCCCGCGCCGAGGGGCGCGACCCCGGCACGGTCGTCGGCGCGGTGGTCTCGGACATCGAGATGCCGCAGCTCGACGGCATGACCCTCTGCAAGCGCGTCAAGAACGAGCCGGGGCTCGGCGCCGTGCCGGTGATCCTGTTCTCGTCGCTGATCAACGAGCAGATCGCGCTGAAGTGCGAGGCGGTCGGCGCGGACGCTTACCTCAGCAAGCCGCGCTTCAGCGAGCTGGTGGCGGTGATCGACACGCACGTCATCCCAGGGAAACGAGTCATCCCTGGAACAGCCGGGCGATGACGTCCTTGTAGTTCTCCTGGATCACCTTGCGCTTGATCTTGAGCGTCGGCGTGATCTCGCCGCGCTCCGGGTCGAACCCCCGCTCCAGCAGGTGGAAGCGCCGGATGCGCTCGTGGCTGGCGAGGTCCTGCGATTGCCGTTCGATGCGCTCGCGCAGGAACTCGACGACCCGCGTCTGGCCGAGCAGCTCGGCGCGGTCGGCCCAGCGCAGGCGCTGCTGGCGGGCCCAGGCCTCGAGCGCCTCGAAGCTGGGCAGGATCAGGGCGCCCAGGAACCGCTGTCCCTCGCCGATGACCGCGATCTGCTCGATGTAGTGATCCTTGCCCACGTGCATCTCGATGCTGGCCGGCGCGATGTTCTTGCCGCCGCTGGTGATGATGATGTCCTTGAGGCGATCGGTGATGCGCAGGAAGCCGTCGGCATCCAGGCCGCCCACGTCGCCGGTGCGCAGCCAACCGTCCGGGGTGAAGGCGGCCGCGGTTTCCGCGGGCCGATTCCAGTAGCCGCGCATGACGTTCGGGCCACGCACCTGCACCTCGTCCTGGTCGCCGATGCGCACCTCGCACTCGCGGACCGGCTTGCCCACGGTGCCGAACCGCAGCGCCTGCGGGCTGTTGCAGGTGACCATGGGCGCGGTCTCGGTCAGGCCGTAGCCCTGGCACACCAGCAGGCCCGCCGACAGGAACATCTCCTCGATCTCGCGCGCCAGCGGCGCGCCGCCGGCGGCGAAGAAGTTCTTCGGGCCGCCGACCACGGCGCGGATGCGCCGCAGCACGAGCAGGTCGGCCAGACCGTGCCGAACGCGCAGCATGACGCCGACGGGCTCGCCGTGCAGGCGCGCGGCGTGGTAGCGACGGCCGACGCCCAGCGCCCAGTTGAAGAGGCGCCGCCGCAGCGGCCCGCTGCGCTCGACCCGGTCGAACATCGTGGCGTGGATCTTCTCGTAGATGCGCGGCACGCCGGTCATCGCCGTCGGCTTGAGCAGGGCCATCGCCGCGACCACCTCGCGCGGGTTCTGCAGGTAGCAGTTGGTCGCGCCCTGGTGGAAGATGTAGTAGGTCCACGTGCGCTCGAACACGTGGCTCAACGGCAGGAAGCAGAGCGAGCGGTCGCTCGGGCCGAGCGTGAAACGGTCGTTCACCGCGCGGAACTGGTGGAAGAAGTTGGCGTGGCTGAGCATCACGCCCTTGGGCTCGCCGGTCGTGCCGCTGGTGTAGATGATCGTCGCGAGGTCGTCCGGGGCGATCGCCCCTTGCCGGCGGGCCAGTTCGTCGTCGCCCGGCAACGACTCGGCCGCGGTCGCCCAGGCGGCGAAGTCGTGGTAGCCGGCGGCGGGGTCGGCCACGGCGCTGTCGAACACCAGGATCGAGCGCAGGCCGTCCTGCGGCTGGCGCATGCGGCGCACCGCGGCCAGTTCCTGCTCGCCGCCGACGAAGAGCACCGCCAGGCCGGCGTCGCGCACGATGTGCGCCACCTGCGGCCCCGTGCTCGTCGGGTAGAGCGGGACCACGATCGCGCCGGCGCGCAGGATCGCGAGGTCGACGATCGACCACGACGGGCGGTTCCAGGACATGATGCCGACGCGGTCGCCCGGCTCGACGCCCAGGGCCAGCAGGCCGCGGGCGACCGTCTGGACGGCGGCGTCCAGCGCGGCGTACGACATGTCGAGCCAGCGTTCGCCGTCGCGGTAGCGCACGGCGGGGTGGTCCCCCAGTTCACGGGCACGGTCGGCGAGCATCGCCGGCAGGTTGGCGGTCACGGAGGTCTCCTCGCGGCTATGGGTCCGCGGTCAGCATAGCTGCGAAGGGGCCCGTTGACTATCGGAGAGCGGCGGTCAGGCGACGAGGTCGGCCAGCCGTCCGCGGCCGCCGGGCGCTCGGCCGCGGTCGCCGGACATCGCCAGCAGCACGAGCAGCCCCCCGGCGTTCGGGCCGTAGAACGTCACCAGCCGCCAGCCGGCCAGGCAGAGCGGCAGCAACGCGGCGGGCAGCTCGGGACCGAACACCAGCACGAAGGCCGCCTCGGCGCCACCGACGGCTCCCGGCGTGGGCATCATGGTCATGCAGGTGAAGCACAGCCACTGCAGGACGGCGGTCCGCAACGGTTCGAGCGGCGCGCCCAGACCGGCAGCCAGCGCGGTCAGGATGCTCAACCGCGCCGTCCACTGCAACCCCGCCAGCAGCACGTTG
>CAZVWL010000254.1:0-3814 GCA_964630845.1 uncultured Fibrobacteraceae bacterium | reverse complement strand
GTTCGATGATGACGTGGCCGGTTACGCGGTCGGCTACCGGCTGAGCGGCCCCGAGGTGTGCACGGGTCTCTTGCTGGATTACCGATACGAATACGACGACCTCGACGCGCTCGTGACGATGAGCGGCTTCGGTTGTCCGGGCACGGGGTCGACGGCCGGGGTGTTCTTCAAGAACGTTCGGTGAGGTGCCGGCTGACGCTCGAAATTCGCCGGCATCTTCCCGCTTTTCCGGCACCCGGCGACCCGCTACCTTCCACCGGACCGCCGGGGCGCGACCCCAGGCCCGCGCCCGCGCTTTTCTCCGGCCAGGCGAGGTCACCGTGCGACACCTCCTGCTGCTGTCCGTCCTCCTGTTCGCGTTTGCGGCCGCGCCCGCAACCGAGTTGCCCCCGGGCGACCGCCCCCCACCCACGCCGCAGAGCCGCCTTGCGGACGCCGGCGGCGCCGACCGCTACCCGGGCGCCGACCACGTCGTCGTCTACGAGCACGACGTCAACCGGGTCAAGCCCAGCGGCGTGACCCACGTCGAGGGATACCGGCTGCTGAAGGTGCTGACGGCGGCCGGCTGCCGCGACCTCTCCGTGCTCGCCTGGCCGTACGACCCGCAGAGCCAGCACCTCGAGGTGCGCGCGGTGACCGTGATCCGCGGCGACGAGCGGATCGCGGTCGACGTCGCCACGATCGCCGACCTGCCTGCGCCCCAGGCCGCGATCTACTGGCGCGACCGCCTCAAGACGCTGCAGCTGCCGCGGCTGCAGGTGAACGACGGCATCGAGGTGGTCACCTTCCGCAAGGGCTACACCTACGCGCTGCTGCGCGAGGCGCCCGACGACGAGCGGTACATCCCGCCCATGCCGGGCGAGTACTTCGACATCGTGCTCTTCCAGGGCGAGGCGCCCATCGTGCAGAAGCGCTACGAGCTGGTGTTGCCGGCCGACAAGCGCCTGCACGCCGAGGTCTACAACGGCCCGCTCTACGCCGGGGTCACCTACGACGACTCCACCACGACCCACGCCTGGTGGTGCCTGGACATGCCGGCGCGGCCGCGCGAGCCGAGCCAGCCCGACGCGAGCGACCTCGCGCCGAAGGCCGTGATGGCCACGGTGTCGAGCTGGGAGGCCAAGAGCCGCTGGTTCTTCGATGTGAACCGCGACCAGTTCGAGGTGACGCCCGCGATCCAGGCCAAGGTCGACGACATCCTGCGCGAGGCGGGCGTCGCGCGCGGGTCGGCCGAGCGCAAGGCCAAGGTGCTGCTGCACTGGGTGGCCCAGAACATCCGTTACAGCGGGCAGACCATGGGCGAGGGGGAGGGGTTCACCCTGCACCCGAGCACGATGATCTTCGAGCAGCGGTCGGGCGTGTGCAAGGACATCGCCGGCATGCTGGTCACCATGCTGCGCGCGGCCGGGCTCGACAGCTACGCCGCGATGACGATGGCCGGCAGCCGCATCGAGCAGGTGCCGGCCGACCAGTTCAACCACTGTGTGACGGCGCTGCGCCTCGAGGACGGCACCTTCGTCATGTACGACCCCACCTGGGTGCCCTACAACAACGACATCTGGTCGAAGCAGGAGACCGAGCAGCACTACCTGATCGGCACGCCGGGGGGCGAGACGCTGGAGCGCATCGCCTACAGCCCGCCGCGGGAGTCGCCGCTGCAGGCCCGCCATGCGGCGACGCTCGAGGCCGACGGCACGCTGCGCGGCACGATCCGCCTGGAGGGCGGCGGCGCCTCGGACGGCCGCTTGCGGCGTCTGGTCAACGGCGTGCGGCGGGCCGAGCTGGTCGCGCAGACGGCGCGGCTGTTCGGCGTGGTCGGCCCCGGGCTCGAGGACGTCGCGGTGCGACATCGCGCGGCCGACGACTTCGGCGGCGACATGTGGCTGGAGGTCACGTACCGGCTGCCGCGCTTTGCCGGCAAGGTCGACGGGGGGTGGGAATTCACGAGCCCGCTGGCCCGCCTGGTGACCGGCAGCGGCAACCTGTTCAACGCCGGCAGCCGCAACTGGTCGGCCGAGCGGCGCACCGACCTGCTCCTGTGGTTCACGCAGCTGGTCGTCGTCGAGGAGACCATCACGTTGCCGCGCGGCTGGCGCCTCGTGGACCCCGCGCCGATCGAGGACGTCGACGAGACGTACGCCGCGTTCAGCGCCAGCGCAAGGCAGGAGGGGCGCAACCTGAGCCTCGGCGCGCGCGCGGAGGTGCGCCGGCGCCAGATCCCGCCGGATGGCTACGCCGGCTTCAAGCGCGCCATGGACGCCGCGGCGTCGTGGCGCGACCGGACCTACCGCCTCACCCGGGAGGGCCAGCGATGACGCGCGCCGCCTCGATCCTCGCCGCGGCGGCGCTGGCCGTCGTGTGGGCGGCTCCGGCCGCCGGCTCGCTCGGCACGTCGCTGGGCCACGACCTCGACGCGCTCTGGGCCGCCGCCCGCGCGCGGCACGACCTCGCCCGGCACGACGGCGTCCTGTTGCTCGAGAGCCGCCTGGTGTCGATCGCGGCCGACGGCGCCGTGTCCACCCGCGTGCATCGCGTGGTGTGGATCGGCACCTCGATCGGCCTCGGCGCGCACGCCGACCTGCGGGTGCCCTGGCACGAGGCCACGTCGACGCTCACGGTCGAGCGCCTGCGCACCTGGCGCGATGGCCGCTGGTGGCCCCATGCAGACGAGATCAGCGACACGGCCGTCGTGCACACGCTCCCGCACGCCCTGGCGCGCGCGCACGACTACACGGCGATGCGCGAGACCATGCTGCTGCACGACGGCGTCGAGCTGCCGTGCATCCTGGAGACCGCCTACACCATCACCACGCGGCCACCGGCCGGGGCGGGGTCGAGCGGCCTCTTCGTGCTGCCGCAACGCGACCCGGCCCTGTTGACCACGTTCACGCTCGTGGCCCCGGCGACCACCCCGCTGACCTATCGCGCGCTGCACGGCGCCCCCGAACCGCTGGCCACCGACGACGCTGTGCGCACCCTCTCCTGGGTCGTGCACGAGCAGCCCGCGCGCGCGTGGCCGCTGTTGCCGAGCCCGCTGCACGGCGAGCCCACCGTCGTCTGGAGCACCTGGCGCGACCACGCCTGGCAAGACACCTGGCGCGCCGCCTTCAACGACGCGGCCACGGTCGATGACGACCTGATGCAGGCCGCCCGCAAGCACCTCGACCTGGCCGCAGGCCGCCACGACGAGGTGGCCGCCGCGGCGCGCTGGCTCGACGAGGCGGTCCGCCCCGTGTCCTACGACCCGCGCCACTGGGCGCTCGGGCCGCGTCCGGCGGCGCGCACCTGGGCCACCGCCTACGGCCATGCGCTCGACCGCGCCGTGCTGCTGGCCGCCGTGCTGCGCGAGCGCGGCCACTCGGTGACGCCCCTGCTGCTGGTCGAGGCTCCCGATTCGCTGGTCGACCGCTTGCCGCCCGCGCTCGCAGCCGCCGTCGCCGAGGCCGAGGGCGAGCTGTGCCTGCTGGTGGGCACCGACCGCGGCGAGTGGCGCCACGTGGATCTGAAGACCGGCGCGGTGCATGGTCCCTGGCACCGGCCGACCGCGGCGCGCCTGGCCATCGCGCCCGGCGCGCTGTTGACCCGCGGCGATCACGCGGCCGGCCGCCTCGAGGTGACCTTCGTGCTCGAGCCCGACCCCGCGGGCGGCTGGCGGGGCCGCGGCGAGGTCGCCGGCCATGGCACCGGCGGCCTGGCCGACCTCATCCTCGCGCGCGACGGCGACCTCGACGGCCTGGCCCGGCACCTGGCCGGCGGCGTGCTCGACGGCGCCGTGTTCACGAGCGCGGTGCCACGGCGCGTGGACGGCGTGGCC
>CAZVWL010000253.1:0-3893 GCA_964630845.1 uncultured Fibrobacteraceae bacterium | reverse complement strand
GCGCCGCGGTCCAGCACGGGCACGTTGCGGTAGACCGCGGTCACGAACGCGCGAGCGCTGGTCTGCGCGGCGGCGACGGCGTCGGCCTCGGCGGGGTCGTGCAGGCGGGCGGCGGCGTCGGGACCCAGTTCGCGTCGCAGCGCGTAGCCCCAGAGCGCGAGGTAATTCCAGCGGGCCACGCCGCTGGTCTTGGGGTTGGGCGTGATAACCGCGACGTCGGGGCGGGCGAGGTCGTCCCAGTTGTGGATCTGCTTGGGGTTGCCCTTGCGCACCAGGAGCGCGAGCGTCGACGTGTAGGGGGCGCTGTTGTGCGGCAGGCGCGCTTGCCAGTCGGCGGGCAGCAGGCCGCCGTGGGCGGCGATCGCGTCGATGTCGTAGGCCAGGGCGAGCGTGACCACGTCGGCCTCGAGGCCGTCGATCACCGCGCGGGCCTGGCTGCCGGAGCCGCCGTGCGACATGCGCACCGTCAGCGCCTGGCCGCTCGACTGCTCCCAGTGGCGCGCGAACTGCTCGTTCAGCTCCCGGTAGAACTCGCGCGTGGGGTCGTAGGAGACGTTCAGCAGCGTGACCGGGCCGGATTTCGCGCCGGCCTCGCCCGCGGGGCGGTCGGCCTTGCAGCCGCTGCCGAGAAGAGCGGCGGCCGCGAGCCCCGCGCAAACGACCATGAACGTCCACGCTCGCATCATTCCCATCCTCTCGTCTGGCGTTGCACGACCAGCACGGGCACGGTCGGTGGTTGCTGCAGGAGTCGGTCCACGAGGCCGGCCGGCCGCGGGGCATGGTCATCGACCGGCGGCAGCGAGGCGCCGACCACGAGCAGGTCGTGGGCGCCCTCGGCCAGCTCGGCGGCGATGCCCACGAGCGGGCTGCCGTGGCGCACGCGGCTGTGCGCGGTGACGCCGCGTTCGGCCAGCGCGCGCGTGCATCCGGCCAGGAAACGCTCCACGTGGCCTTCCGGCCGCCCGCCGCGGCGGCGCGTGTCGGCCAGCACGGTCAGCACCGTGGCCTCGGCCCCCAGTTGCCAGGCCAGCCGCTCGCTGAAGCGCACGACGCCCTTGCCGGGCTCGCCGACCGCGACGGCGACCAGCAGGCGTCGCGGCAACGGCGCCGCCGCCGGGACCAGCAGCAGGTGCCGCCGTGGGTCTGCCATCGCCGCGCGGATCGTCGCCTGCGCCTCGTGCCGCAGCGGCAGGACCAGGATCTCGAAGCCCTCGGCGCCGCTCTCGGTCTCGACGCCCAGCGGCTCGTCGCCGCCGCGGGACACCGCCGGCGCCACCTCGGCTCCGAGCCGGTCGGCCAGCGCTTCGGCGAGTGCCCTGGCCGCGTCGGCGCCCGCGTCCTCGGGCCGGCCCAGCAACAGGCGCAGCGTGGCCGGCGCCAGCACGTGGTGGCGCCGGACCGTGACCCAGGCCTGGTCGCCGACCTGCAGCGGCAGGCGCGCGGCCTCGTGCTGCGGCCGCACGGCGTCCAGGGGCAGGTGGCCGCCGCCGAAGGGAGGGGGCGGCGCCACACCGCGCACCCGCGGCAACGGCGGCAGGTGCATGCGCAGGCGCTCGTGGGCCCCCACGAACGCGTGCTGCGCGACGGTGGCCAGCCCGAGCCGTGGCGCGTCGCCCGTGGGCTGGTCCGAGAGGGCGATGTCCTCGGGGCGGAACAGGATCTGCACGCGGCGTGGCCTGGTGGTCGCCCGCCCGCCCGCGGGCGCCGGGAGGGTGAACGGGCCGAGGCGCAGGTCATGCCCGTCCTGCTCGCCGATCACGAGGTTAGCCGCGCCGAGGAACGTGGCCACGAACGGCGAACGGGGCCGCAGGTACAGCTCGCGCGGCGAGCCGGTCTCCAGCAGGCGTCCCTCGTGCAGCACCGCGACGCGGTCGGCCAGCTCGAAGGCCTCCTCCTGGTCGTGGGTGACGAACACCGTCGTCAGGCCCAGCTCCCGCTGGATCGACCGCAACGCCTGGCGCAGATCCAGGCGGATGCGGGCGTCCAGGGCCCCGAACGGTTCGTCCAGCAACAGCACCTCCGGCTTGTGCGCGAGCGCCCGCGCGAGCGCCACCCGCTGTTGCTGGCCGCCGGAGAGCTGCCGCGGATAGCGGTGGCCGAAGCCCGAGAGGCCGACCAGCTGCAGCAGCTCCTCGCATCGTTCGCGCCGCTGGCGCGCCGGCACCTTCTGCACCCAGAGGGCAAACTCCACGTTACCGGCCACGGTCATGTGCCGGAACAGCGCGTAGTGCTGGAAGACGAAACCGATGCCGCGCCGCCGCGGCGACACGTCGGTGATGTCGCGACCGTGCAGCTTGACGCGCCCCGCGTCGATCGGGCACAGGCCCGCGATCATGCGCAGCAGGGTGCTCTTGCCGCTGCCGCTCGGGCCCAAGAGCACACACAGCTCGCCGCGGGCGACCGCCAGCGAAACCTCGTCGACGACGGGGACCCCGCCGTAGCGTTTGGTCAGGCGTTCGACCTCGATCGACATCGCGGGCCGCCTCGGGTCCGGGGAGGGGAGCGCCGGGCCGTCACGTGATCGGATACAACAAAGGTCGTGCCCGTTGTCGGAATCCGAGCAATTGGTTGATATGATTAGGATTAAAGGGTCTGCTGGCTGCATTCGGCGCCGCGTTGCCGTGAAATATGCTTGACATATCCATCAAATATAATGGAAGCTGTTAAATATGATGGGAGGCGGCGGTTGAAACAATTCAAGAGCACCCTCATCGAGCTCTGGCGCGAGGCCTCGGCGGACCTGGACCTGCAGGCGTTCACGACCGCCGCCGCCGCCGTGCTCGGCCGCCGGCTGGCGCTCGACGCGATCCAGGTCCTGCAGGTCGATCCCGTCGCCGCCCACGCCGTCGTGGTGGCGGCTGCCGGTCCCGGGGCCGCCGCGCCGGTTGCGGCCCTCGATTCGGCCGCCTGGGCCGCCGCCGCGCGCTGGCTGGCCGACGGCGGCGTCGCCCGACAGCGAGCCGAAAGGCCGACCGTTGGATTGTTCTCGCTTGCCGGCCGATCCGAGGGGTTGCTCTGGAGGCTCTGTCCGGCGACGGGCGACGGTCCCGCCTGCGTGCTGCTGCTGCGCGGCGACAAGCCCGGCGGCCTGGTGAAGCTGACCGACGACGAGGTCGAAGCGATCGGCGGACCGTTCGCCGCCGCCGTCGAGCGGCAACGACGACGCGACGCGTTCACGGCCCTGCGCGAGACGGCCGACGACGAGCAGCCGGTCGCCGGCCGGCGGCGCGGCAAGATGCCGAACGCCGAGGCCGTCATCGGCGCCGACGGCGGGCTGCGCCAGGTGATGCAGCGGGTCGGGCTGGTGGCGAAGTCGGACCTGCCGGTGCTCCTGTTCGGCGAGACGGGTTCCGGCAAGGAGGTGATCGCGCGGGCGATTCACGAGCAGTCGCCGCGCGTGGGGCGCCCGTTCGTGCGCGTGAACTGCGGCGCGATCGCGCCCGAGCTGATCGACTCCGAGCTGTTCGGGCACGAGCGGGGCGCCTTCACCGGCGCGGTCGGCCTGCATCGCGGTTGGTTCGAGCGCGCGCACGGCGGCACGCTGCTGCTCGATGAGATCGGCGAGCTGCCGGCGGCCGCCCAGGTGCGCCTGCTGCGGGTGCTGCAGGACGGCGCCTTTACCCGCGTGGGCGGCGAGCGCACCGTGCGTGTCGACGTGCGGGTGGTGGTGGCGACCCACCGCGACCTGCCCGCCATGGTGCAGGCCGGCGCGTTCCGCGAGGATCTCTGGTACCGGATCGCCTCGTTCCCGATCGTGCTGCCGCCGTTGCGCGAGCGCCGTCAGGACATCGCCGCGCTGACCGAGCACATCGCGCGGCGCGCGGCCCGCCGCTTCGGCCTGAGGGCGAAGTCGCCGACCACGGCCGACCTCGACCTGCTGGCGGCCTATCCCT
>CAZVWL010000252.1:0-3921 GCA_964630845.1 uncultured Fibrobacteraceae bacterium | reverse complement strand
TCGGGTTCATGACCGACATCATCGTCTCGTACCGCGGCATGGAACAGCGCATCCAACTGCGCACCGTCCCTGTGGGCACGATCCGCTACGCGACGCTGCTGGATGACCTGCGCGACGCCCAGATGGCGGGCGCCATCCTCTTCGGCAACCAGGCCCGAGCGTTCGGCGTCGGCCGCTGGCAGTTCCAGACCCGGCTCCTGCAGGACGCAAGCGCAGACGACCACGACGTGTTCTGCGACACGTCCGACATTCCCTTCGAGCCGGGCGGCATGGTCCTGCTCTGGACCGACCCCTACCACTGGGAAGTTCAGACCGTCGAGAGCGTCCTGCCGGACCGAGTGGTCCTGAGTTTTGGCCTCATCCAGTCCTGGACTGCAGGCCCGACCATCGTCCTGCCCATCGTGGTCGGCCGGCTGTCCGCCGAAGAGGGCATCACCTGGGATGCCCTGTCGATCGCGTCCACCTCGCTGACCTTCGACATCGACGGGTTCCGGCCATGAGCTACCTCGGCCACGACGTCCTGGAACTCAACTACAACCGCGTGGGAGCGTTCGAGGAGCGCCTCAGGCGAAAGTTCGTGATCCTGAGCTCCAAGACCGGACGGCGCATCGCCGACGAGCAGGCCCCGGCCCCCGCGGCATCGCGGCCGTTCACCTGGACGGCCTTCGGCCGCGACGAGATCACCGCCATGCGCGCGTTCCTGGACGCCCGCCGCGGTCGCGCCGTCCCGTTCTGGCTGCCCAGCTTCCAGTGGGATCTCGCCCTGGCCGAGGACGTGTCCCAGAACCAGTCCAGCGCCACGATCTGGTGGGTCCGATACAAACAGCAGATGTGGGGAACGACCGGAGCGAGGCGTCACCTGGCCATCTGGTCCCTCGGCGACAGCACCATGGACTACTGCAGGATCACGGGCGCCATCGATGTTGCGAACTACCAGACCGAGACCCTGACCCTCGACCCTGTGGCCCAGCGCGAATACACCCGCACCAAGACCGTGCTGTCGTTCCTGAAGTTCTGTCGCCTGGACGAAGACCGCATCGAGATCTCCTACCCGAGCCCACAGGTGGCCGAGGCCACGATCCGCGTCCGGGAACTTCCCCTGGAGGCGCCGCTGTGACCTACGACGCCAGAGAGAAGAGCCGGTACCTGGGTCAGCCCGTCGAGGGCTTCCGGTTCGCCCAGGGCAGCAACCTGTGGCTCTACACGTCGGCCGACCGGGCGATCACGCTGCCCGCGGGGGTGTTCGCGCCGGAGGCCATCACCCGCAGCGAGCTCGACTTCTCCCAGGAGGACACCGGAGAGACGATCGACCTGACGCTGCCGCGACCAAGCCCCGTGGCCGCCCTGTTCATCGGGGACCTGCCGTCCACGCCCGTCTGGGTGACCGTCTACCGGGCCCACCGCGGCGAGGAGTCCCTCGCGGTCACGATCTTCAGCGGCAAGGTGATCCGCGCCCGGTTCGAGGAATCCGAAGCCATCCTCACCGGCGCGAGTCTGATGGCCATGCTGGCGCGCACGGTGCCGATCCTGGCCATGCAGACGCCCTGCAACCACGTGCTGTACTCCGCTGCCTGCGGAGCCGACCCTGGCGCCTGCCGCGATCAGGTCACGGTCACGTCGGTTTCGGGCGCGACGGTCACCTCGAGCGGATTCGCCCTGCGCCCTGACCAGTGGTTCCGTGGCGGCCGCCTCGCATCCGCCACCGGGGAGACCCGCTTCATCGTCGAACACCAGGGAAACACCGTCACGCTGATCTCGCCGATGCCTGGGCTGTCGTCCCTCGACCAGGTCTGGGCCTACTGGGGCTGCGATCACCTCGAGGCCACCTGCCAGAACAAGTTCAGCAACCTGATCAACCACTTGGGCTGGTCGCGCCTGCCGGGCCGAAACCCCTTCTCCGGGAGGATCGACTGATGGCCTTCTGGATCATGGCCCTGGTCTACATCGTCGGCACGGTCCTGTACGAGGTCCTGCGCCCCAAGCCGCAGTTCGACAAGCCGACACCGTCCAGCCTCGGCGACTTCCAGTTCCCCACGATCGGTGAGGGCCGGACCATCCCCGTCGTCTGGGGCACCTGCAAGCTCTCAGGCCCCATGGTCACCTGGTACGGCGACCTGCGCATCCAGGCCATCAAGGAGAAGGTCAAGACGGGGCTGTTCTCCTCGAAGGAGATCACCACGGGCTACAAGTACTACCTCGGCGTCCAGCTGGTGCTGTGCAGCGGCGAGATCGACGAGGTCCTGCAGATCCGGTTCGACGACCGGCGCCCTCCGGCCGGCTACGCCCACACGCCCGATGTCACCCAGATCAGCATCAACGCGCCTGGCTTCTTCGGTGGCGAGGACTCCGAGGGCGGAGTCCAAGGCAGCGTCTACGTCTACCGTGGGACAGCGACCCAGCCTGCCGACTCGTACCTCGAGGCCCGGATTGGAGAAAGCCTGCCAGCGTGGCGACGCGTCTGCTACGCCGTGTTCCGGCGCGTCTACCTCGGCACGAGTCCCTACATCAAGGCCGTCTCCTTCGTGGTCCGCCGCTGCCCTAATGGCCTGAGTCTGACCGGCGGAGCCGAGAACATCGACGGTGATGCCAACCCGGCGGCCATGATCTACGACATCCTGATCTCGCCGTCCTCGGAGAATGGCCTCGGGCTACCGGTGGGGTTCCTGGACGTGACCGCGTTTCGGTCGGTGGGACAGACGCTCGCGACCGAAGGTCTCGGGCTTTCGATGCTTCAGGACCGCGGCACCACGGCGAAGGATCTCGTGCTCGAGATCCTGCGCCACATCGACGGCGTCATCTACGTCGAACCCACGACCGGGCTTTTGACGATCCGGCTCATCCGCAACGACTACGATCCCGAGGCGATTCCCGTGCTCGATGTGGACTCGTGCACGGTGAAGTCCTTTGCTCGGCCGTCATGGGGCGACCTCAAGAACTCCGTGCGCATCGGCTACGTGAGCCGCGACGCGGGGTTCATCGAGAAGACCGCCCAGGCTCAGGACTTGGCCGGAATCGAGGTCCAGGGCGGCGAGGTCTCGCTTCAGGACCTCACTCTCCGTGGGCTCTCCAACGCGACAACCGCCCAGCAGGCTGCCGCCCGGTCGTTGGCTGCCCTTGCCTATCCCTTGGCCACCATCACGATAGAGGCAGACCGCTCGGCCTGGGCGTTCCGCCCCGGGGCGGTGTTCAAGCTCATCTGGGATCCGTTGGGCATCAGCGGCATGGTCTGCCGCGTGGTTCGGGTCGGTACCGGCCGACTCGACTCGGGCAAGATCGAGATCGAAGCGATGGAAGACGTGTTCGCCGTCGACTGGACGGGATACTCGACGCCGCCGGACTCTGGCTGGCAGGACCCCTCTGGCGACGTCCCTGCGCTGACCGCCCAGGTAGCCCTGGCCGCGCCCTACGAGGCGGTGAAGGACTACGGTAGCCTGGCGGCCGACGTGCAGTTGGCCGTCACGTTCGCCGCCGCGGGGGTGACCGGGGTGTCTCTCGGATACCGCGCCTACGTCTCCGACGGCGCTGGCGGATGGGCACCGCCGGTCGACGTACCGTTCTTCACGCCGTCCGGAGTGCTCAGCACTGCGATCGACGAGTTGACCAGCGAGATCGTCGTGGCCTCGGGTCTGGACACCGACCTGGTCGAGTCAGTCAGCGCGCCTGACTTCTCCCTCGGCGTCAATGTCGCCTGGATCGTCCACGACGGCGTCGAGGAGTTCATCGCGTTCCAGAACGTGGTGCAGGGCGTGATCGACATCACGCTACAGGTCATCGCGCGGGGGTGCCTCGACACCGCACCGACGGCGTTTCCGGCCGGGACCCGCGTGTGGTTCATCTCCTACGGCAGCCAGATCGTGAACATCCGTGGACCGGTGCCGCCGACCATCAACGTCTACAACGACATCCGCTTCCAGGCCTTCA
>CAZVWL010000251.1:0-3930 GCA_964630845.1 uncultured Fibrobacteraceae bacterium | reverse complement strand
CAACGAACACCTGCATCGAGTGACCCTGACCCGGGGCTTCTACATGGCCAGGCACGAGGTGACCGAGGCCTGGTGGTACCAGGTGATGGGCGGCGACCCCTCGGACTCGCGGTTTCCGAAGCGCGCGGTCAGCTGGGACATGGCCGTCCAGTTCTGCAATGCCCTCTCGTTGCAGGAAGGCCTGGTGCCGGCTTACACGATTCACGGCCCCAACGGCAACGTGACCTGGGACCAGGACGCGAGTGGTTACCGTCTACCGACGGAGGCCGAATGGGAGTACGCTTGCCGGGCGGGCAGCACGTCGGCATTCGCCAGCGGACCGATCACGAACATTCACTGTTCGCCGATCGATCCGAACCTCGATGAACTCGGCTGGTATTGCGGCAATTGCCCGCCGACGGCGCGGCGTCCGGTCGCCAAGAAGGGCGCCAATGCCTGGGGTTTGCATGACATGCACGGCAATGTCTGGGAGTGGGTCTGGGATGGGTACCTCGAGGGATACCATCTTCTCCCGCCGCAAGATCCGGTCCATCACGGCAGCCCCAACGGCTACCGGACGGTGCGCGGCGGTTCGCTGATCAACGCCGCGCGCAACTGCCGTTCTGCTTATCGGCACTTCAATTTTGCGAACCACGTGAACATGATGTACGGATTGCGGCCTGTGCGGTCGGATATCTGAGTGCTCGAGGTGCCGAGTGATCGAACCTGGGCCCTGATGCGCGACCGGCGTTGCGCGCCATGACGCCGGTCGCAGCGCTTCTGCGGTGCTGCTTCGGTCAAGCTTCCGGCCCTGGGCAAAATAACCCAGAGGTACCAGCCGGCTGCGGAACGTCGGGCGCTCAGGCAAATAACATGGGCTGATATCAAATCCGAGCAGCCAGTCGCCTCCCTACAACCCCTTCGCCCCCAACCACCGCTCGCACTCGATCGCCGCCATGCACCCCGTGCCGGCCGCGGTCACGCCCTGCCGCCACACCGGATCCTGCACGTCCCCGCAGGCGAACACGCCCTCGACGCTGGTCATCGTGCGGTCGGGCCTGGTGATGAGGTAGCCGGCGGCGTCCAGCTCGAGCTGGCCGTCCAGGAACCCGGTGTTCGGGTCGTGGCCGATGGCGATGAAGCAGCCCGTGCAGGGGATCTCGAGGTCCGCCTCGCCCTTGGTCGAGGACGTCAGCACGCCGCGCAGCAGGCCCTGGTCGTCGGCCAGGTACTCTTTGATGGTGCGCGACCAGGCCATCTCGATGTTCGCGGTCTTCAGGGCGCGCTCCTGCATGATCGCCGAGCCGCGCAGCTCGTCGCGGCGGTGGATCAGGGTCACCTTGCGGCAGATGTGCGCCAGGTAGGTGGCTTCCTCGAGGGCGGTGTCGCCGCCGCCGACCACGACCACGTCCTGGCCGCGGTAGAAGAAGCCGTCGCAGGTGGCGCAGGCCGACAGGCCCTTGCCGTGGAAGGCGTGCTCGCCGGGCAGGTTCAGGTAGCGGGCGGTCGAGCCGGTGGCGATGATCACGGCGGGGACCTCGTGCACCTCGTCGCCGGCGGTCACCTTGAACGGGGGGCCCTGGCAGTCGATCGCATCCACGCGGCCGCGGCGGATCTCGGTGCCGAAGCGCTCGGCCTGGGCGCGCAGCTTCTCCATCAGCTCGGGGCCCAGGACGCCCTCGGGGAAGCCGGGGAAGTTCTCGACCTCGGTGGTGATCGTGAGCTGGCCGCCCGGCTGGTCGCCCTCGTACATCAGGTTGGGGATGTTGGCGCGGCTCAGGTAGATGGCGGCCGTGTAGCCGGCCGGGCCGCTGCCGGCGATGATGAC
This sequence comes from uncultured Fibrobacteraceae bacterium, assembly GCA_964630845.1. Taxonomy (GTDB): domain Bacteria; phylum Krumholzibacteriota; class Krumholzibacteriia; order LZORAL124-64-63; family LZORAL124-64-63; genus Glo-17. Next base: position 2,123 of record CAZVWL010000251.1, on the reverse strand, counting down.
CTTCGGGGCGCGGGGCGTCATGCTGCCTCCAGGGGGCTGGGGGACGGGTTATCTGTTTGCCTGGCCATTGGTAATGGCTGATCGGTGCGGTGTCAACCGGGCGGCGTCGGTTGCCCAACCCACGATCCCGCCTTGACTATCGGCCGTCCCGGTGCTAATAATGAACGCTTGTGATTCCCAGCCGGGCGTACCGCAGCCGGCCATCTGGCCGGCGGCGTCGAAGTGCGCCGGGTCGTCGCTTTTCCGGAGAAACGCACATGTACGCGGTTGTCAAGATCAAGGGGCTGCAGTATCGGGTCCAGCCCGGCGGCAAGTTGCAGGTGCCGCTGCTGACCGATGAGGTCGGCGCCAACGTGACCTTCGACGAGGTCCTGCTGGTGGCCGATGGCGAGAACATCAAGGTGGGCCAGCCCCACGTCGAGGGCGCGAGCGTGGCGGCCCAGGTGCTCCGGCACGGGCGCAGCCGCAAGATCCTCGTCTGCAAGTTCAAGCGGCGTAAGAATTATCGCCGCAAGAAGGGCCATCGCCAGCCCTTCACCGAGGTGAACATCACCGGCATCAACGGGTAGGAGCAGTAGGGATATGGCGCACAAAAAAGCAGGCGGCTCGACGCGTAACGGCCGCGATTCCAACCCGCAGTACCTCGGCGTCAAGCGCTTCGGCGGGCAGGCCGTCACCGCGGGCACCATCCTCGTGCGGCAACGCGGCACCAAGATCCACCCGGGCCGCAACGTGGGCCGCGGGGGCGACGACACCCTGTTCGCGCTGATCGAGGGCACCGTGGTCTACGAGAACTTCGGCAAGAACCGCAAGCGTGTCAGCGTGCAGCCGAACTAGGCGCATGCCGACCGCGAGGTCGCCGCGAAACCCGCTCCCGCGTCGGGGCGGGTTTCTTCTTTTGGGTCAGGAGCAGCCATGAAAAATGAGCGGGTGCTGGTGGTGATCCCGGCGCGCTGGGGCTCGAGCCGCTTTCCGGGCAAGGCGCTGGCCGACCTCGGCGGCCGGCCGCTGGTGGTGCGGGTCGTCGAGCGCGCGCTGGGCATGCAGGAGGCGGACGCGGTCGTCGTGGCCACCGACGACGCGCGCATTGAGGCGGCGGTCCGCGCCGCGGGCCACCGCTGCGTGATGACGGGCGAGCATGCGACGGGCAGCGACCGCATCGGCGAGGTCCTCGAGCAGCAGGAGGCCGACCTGGTCGTGAACCTGCAAGGAGACGAGCCGTTGCTCGACCCCGCCGACGCCGACCGCCTCGTGCGCGCGCTGCGCGATGATCCCCAGGCGCAGCTGGCCACCTGCGCGCACGCCTTCGCATCGGACGCCGAGTGGGCCGCGCCGCACGTGGTGAAGGTCCTGGTGGACCGGCGGGGTCGTGCCCTGTACTTTAGTCGCGCGGCGATCCCCGGCGCCTTTCCGGGCGCGACGGGCGCGCCGCCGGGGCGCGAGCTGGCGCGCCGCCACGTCGGCATCTACGCCTGGCGCGCGGCGGCGCTGCGGCAGTTCCTCGGCTGGCCGCGGGGGCGCCTCGAGGTGGCCGAAGGGCTCGAGCAGTTGCGGGCGCTGGAGAACGGCCTTGTGATCCAGGTGATCGAGGTCGCGGGCGCGACCGTGGGCGTGGACACGCCGGACGACCTCGAGCGCGTGCGCGCGCTCTGGCCGGGCCGGCCGCACCAGGGAAGGGACGGCTGATGGCCAAGCACATCTTCGTGACGGGCGGCGTGGTCTCCGCGCTGGGCAAGGGCATCGCGGCGGCCAGCCTGGGCAACCTGCTCACCGCGCGCGGGCTGCGGGTCGTGCTGCAGAAGTTCGATCCGTACCTGAACGTCGACCCCGGCACGATGAGCCCCTACCAGCACGGCGAGGTGTTCGTGCTGGACGACGGCGCCGAGTGCGACCTCGACCTCGGCCACTACGAGCGCTTCACCGACGTCAGCCTCACCCAGGACAACAACCTGACCGCCGGCAAGGTCTACGAGACCATCCTCTACAACGAGCGCAAGGGCAAGTACCTGGGGCGCACCGTGCAGGTGATCCCGCACGTGACCGACGAGATCAAGCGGCGCCTGCTGCTGCCGGCGAAGAAGGACCCCCAGATCGACGTCGTGATCACCGAGATCGGCGGCACC
>CAZVWL010000250.1:0-3959 GCA_964630845.1 uncultured Fibrobacteraceae bacterium | reverse complement strand
CGCCCGACAGGCCGGCGCCGTGGCCGTCCTCGATGCCGCCCAGGCAGCCCAGCTCGGCCTCCACGGTGATGCCCAGGGTGTGGGCGATCTCCACTACCTTGCGCGTGACGTCGACGTTGTACTCGTAGCTCGCCGGCGACTTGCCGTCCTCCAGCAGCGAGCCGTCCATCATCACCGAGGTGAATCCCTGCTGGATGGCGCTGTAGCAGGTGGCCGGGCTATTGCCGTGGTCCAGGTGCATGGCGATCGGGATCTGCGGATTCAGCTCGGCGGCCGCCAGCATCAGGTGGCGCAGGTAGTTGTCCTGGGAGTACGACCGCGCCCCGCGGCTGGCCTGCACGATCACCGGGCTGTTGGTCTTGGTGGCCGCCGCCATGATGGCCTGGATCTGTTCCATGTTGTTGACGTTGAACGCGCCGACGCCGTAGCCATGCTCGGCGGCGTGGTCCAAGAGGATACGCATCGGGACCAGTGGCATGGTGAACTCCTCCGCGGTAGGGACCTCGGCAGCGCCACGAAGGCGCCGCAACGAGACGAAGACGTGTTCGTCGAACTTACACTCCCGGCGCCGGAGGGCCAACTGATAATTCGGTCACAGGGGGCCGCGCAGCCGGCCGGCGAGCCAGCGCCGTCCTGCTTCGTCCAGACCGGCGGCGGCCAGCAGGCGCCCGAGCGGATCGTCGGCGGCGAGTCGGCGCCGCGAACGGGCCGACCAGCGCTGGAACAGGCAGTGCGCATCCGGGATCACGCCGCAGGCCGGCCCGGACATGGGGCACGCGCGGCATTCCGGAAGATCCGGGCAGACCGCGCAGGATCGACCGCCGCCGGTCCAGCGGGCGCGGTCGGCCAGAAGGTCGGCGGCAACCGGCAACGACGCCGCCAGCGCCAGCAGCGCGCACCGGTGCATCGAGCCGTCCGGGCCGATGGTCAGGCGATCCGGCAGCGCCGCGCCGCAGGCGACGCCTGCGGTTGCGGGCGGACGCTCGCGCAGGTTGGTCAGCGGCATGGCGCCGGTGCGCTCCCGCCACGCCAGGCTCTGCGCCGTGATCGCGCGCAGCTGCCGCACCAGCTGGCGGCAAGCCGCCGCACCCCAGGACTCGAGCGGGCCGCAGGCCGGCGCGATGGTGAGCGTCGCCACGCCGCGACGCAGCAGCCAGGCCACCGCCCCGGCCAGGCAGGCCACGGTCCGCGGCGTGAAGGTCGTGGCGACCGCGACGCGGCGGCGCCAGTAGCGCGGATGACGCCGTCGGATCGTGGCGAAGAGCCGTTCGAGAACCGGCAAGGTGCCCGGGCCGCGTTCGTCCTGCCCGACCGGCCCGTCGCAGCTCACCTGCAGCTCGACATCGGCCTCGACCAGCCGGTCGAGCATCGCCTCGTCGAGCCCGAGGCCGTTGGTCAGCAGGCGGCAGGCGGCGCCGGGCCTCCGCTCGAGGTGGTCGAGGACCTCGTGGACGAGGTGCTTGGCGAGCAGCGGCTCGCCGCCGCTCAGTTCGAGCGTCGCGTCGGGGCCGGCGAGGTCCAGCGCGTGGCGCAGCGTGCCGATCGACATCGTCGCGGCCTGCCGGCGGTCGCGCAGGCAGTACCGGCAGCCGAGGTCGCAAGCGGTCGTCAGCAGCAGCGTGACGCAGCGCAAGCGGTCATCCCCTGGCCGTGTCGACCATCGCCGTGAAACGGTGGTCGTCGGGGACGTCGCCAAGCGCGGTCCACGACACGGTTTGCAGGGCCACGAGGTACCTGAGGGCCGCCGCGACATCGAGGACAGGACATGCTTGCAGTGCATCCAGCACCTCGTCGCAACCCTTGGTCATGGGCAGCCCCTTCGGCGGCCACTCGATCACGATGTCATCGCTCACGGTTTCGGCTGCGAGCGGCTTGCGCATCAACCTCTCGCCTTCGGTCGCCACCGTCTTCGCCAGGCCATCCAGCAACCAGCGCTGGATCCGCAGGCATTGCCTGACCTGCCATCCGGTCACCGTCACCGCCTCGTTTCCCATCTCGTTCCCTCCCGTGGATTGTCAGAACTCCCCCTCCTGCGCATCGATCAACCAGATCCGCCCGAGCGCCCGGCTGTCGTCGATCCGCACCAGCAGCGAACCGTCGGCGTCGATGTCGAAGACCAGGCCGGGGTCCGGCGTGCGCAGGACCACCTCGGGCACGACCTTCTCGATCTGGCCGCCGTCGGGCGACACCGTCCAGAGGCTCGTTTGCGCTTCGCCGCAGCGGGCCGACATCCAGATGCGCCCGGATCGCCGTTCCCAGCGCAGGCGGTCGACCGACGCGTCGCGCGTGAGCCGGCAAGGCGGCGCGGATCCCTCGACCTCGACCACGTAGAGATCATCGTGGCTGGTGAAGGCGATCGCCGTCCCGTCCGGCGACCACATGGGCAGGCGCGCGGCGAGGTCGCTTCCGGTCACGCGACGGGGCGGTCCCGTGGCGGCCCCCTGGCCCATCGGCAGGATCCAGATCGCGAACGTGCCGGCCCGGTCGGAACTGAAGGCCAGCCGCGTGCCGTCCGGCGACCACGCCGGCTGGATGTCCGACGCCGGATCGTCGGTCAGTCGGCGCGGTTCGCCGCCGTCGACGGGCACCACCCAGAGATCCCGCCGGTCGCCGTCGAAGCGGTAGTAGGCGACCCAGGCGCCGTCGGGCGAGAGGGTCGGGTGCGACGCGTGCCCGGGCTGCCGGGTGAGGCGCCGCGGCGCGCCGGCCGGCGCACCGTCGACCAGTTCCTGCAGCCAGACCTGGGCGCGGTCGTCCCAGCGGTCGGATACGAAGACGAGCAGGCGTCCGTCCGGGCTCAAGGACGGGAAGTCGCCATCGCCCTGGAGGCCGAGCAAGACCGTGCGACTGCGGCGACGATCCTCGAGCACGAGGTCGCGGCGCGCCGAGGACATCGTGCCGTAGACGAGCAACCGGCCGGTGCGGTCGAAGCTCGGGTGACGTTCGGCGCCGCCGCCGAACGTCATGCGCTCGGCCTCGCCCCTGCCCACGCGCACGCGCCAGAGCGACCAGACGTTGTCGCGGAAGGACGCGAAGTAGACGTGGCGCCCGTCGGCGGACCAGCACGGCTCGCGGTCCTCGCGCCCGCCGCCGGTCAACCGACGCGTGCCGCCATCGTGCGGGTCGAGCAGGTACAGGTCGTTCTTGCTGCTGTAGCAGATCAGGCGGCCGTCCGGCGACCACGCCGGCTCGCGGTGATCCCACAGGCCGTCGTCCCGCCCGGTCAGCAGGCGTTGGCTGCTGAGGTCGTCCAGCCGCACCACGCCCACGCGGCCATGATCCAGGGAATCGGTCCGCACGAAGGCCAGGAAACGACCGTCGGGCGAGGGGGCGGGGTCGCGCGCGTCGGCCAGCAGGAACGTGGGCACGCCGCCGTGCTGGCTCGTGGTCCAGATGTCCTGCTTGCCTCGCCGGTCCGACACGTACGCCAGCGTGCTGCCGTCGGGAAACCAGGCGGGCGAGTGGTCGTCGTGCGGATCGTCGGTCAGGCGCAACGGCTGGCCGCCGTGGGCGTCGATGACGTAGATGTCGGCCTGACCGTCGACGCGCGAGGTGTAGGCCACGCGGCTGCCGTCGGCCGACAGCGCCGGCTGGTTGTCGTGCGCCAGGCCGCTGGTCACCGGCAGCGGTCGACCGCTCGGCATGCCACGACCGCGCCCCGGCGCCAGCGGCCCCAGCATGGCGAGCCCCGCCAGGACGACCGCGATCACCGCCACCAGGCCGCCGATCCAGGCCAGCCAGCGCCGGCGGGCCACCACCCAGGACGGCAGGTCGCGCGTGCCGGCGTCGAGGCTTCGATAGAGCGAGCGCAGGTCCGCGAGCAGCGCCGTGGCATCCGCATACCGCCGCGCGGGATCCTTCTCGAGCGCCCGCACGATGATCCAGGCGAGCCGCGCCGGGACGCGCGGGTCGGGCTGGCTGACCAGGCGCGGCGGGCGGGTGCGGATCGCGTCCATCAC
>CAZVWL010000249.1:0-4004 GCA_964630845.1 uncultured Fibrobacteraceae bacterium | reverse complement strand
GCCCATGGGCTCGGCCGCGTGCACGTCGACGCCCTCGGCGATGTCGAACGTCAAAGGGCGCTGGCGGACGATCTTCACCGCGAACAGCGCCAGGTGCTGCTCGACCAGCTCGACGACGAACCGGGGGTGCGGTGCCCGCCCTTGCTCCGCCTGCGCCCGCTGCAGGCGCAGCACGCTGACGCCGTGGCGACGGTCCTCCTCGGACGTGCAGCTGTAGAAGAACTCGCGCGCGGCGCGCTGGGTGGGCCCGTCGGAGACCTGCTCGGTGACGGCGGCGCATCCCGACGGCCAGACCACGGCGAAACCGGCCTCGACGTAGGTCATCCGGTAGCTGTTCTGTTCGAGCATCGAGGGGTCGAGCACGTCGGGCGGCGCCGGCGGTTGATCCCCCGCGATCGCCCCGCACGCGAGCAGCGACGCCACGGACAGAGCGGCGAATCGGCGCATGGTCATCCCTCCCCGCCAAGCAGGCGTTCGACCTCGTCCAGGCGCCGATCGAAGAGTCGGAACACGTCGCCGAAGGGCGCCCGCGACAGCATGTCGACCCCGCCGGCGGCCAGGGTCTCGACCGGATAGCGGCTGCAACCGGAGCGCAGGATGTCGAGGTAACGCGCGCGCGCGCCCGCGTCGCCGGCCAGCACGGCGCGGCTGAGCGCCGCGGCGGCCGAGTACGCGGTCGCGTACTGGTACACGTAGAAGTTGTAGTAGAAGTGCGGGATGCGGCTCCACGTGCGACGGCTGCGCTCCGGGTCGAGCACGGCCTCGGGGCCCCAGTAGTCCTGCAGCAGCTGGTGGTACCGCTCGCCCAGCGCCTCGGCCGTCAACGTGTCGCGTTGCTCGCCGAGCGTGTGGGCGTGCAGCTCGAATTCGGCGAACATCGTCTGGCGCACCACGGTGCCCACCATCTGGCCCAGGTGGTGGTCGAGCAGATAGAGGCGTCGATCGCGGTCGTCCGTGGCCGCGAGCAGGTGCTCGAGCAGCAGCAGTTCGTTGAACGTGCTGGCGACCTCGGCCGTGAAGATCGGGTAGTCGCCGTACACGTAGGGCTGATGCCGCGAGGCGAGGAACGTGTGCACGCTGTGGCCCAGCTCGTGGGCGAGCGTGAAGGTGTCCGAGAGCTGGTCCGACCAGTTCAACAGGATGTAGGGCTGCGTGTCGTAGACCCCGCTCGAGTAGGCCCCGCTGCGCTTGCCGAGGCTCTCGTGCACGTCGATCCAGCCCTCGCGATACCCGGCGCGCACGATCTCGAGGTATTCCTCGCCCAGGGGCGCGAACGCCTCCAGCAGCACGGCGCACGCCTCGTCGTAGCCGAAGCGGAATTCCGCGCCGCGGAACAGGGGCACGTAGAGGTCGTGTTCGCCCAGCTCGGCGACGCCCAGCACGCGCTTCTTGAGCGCCGTGTAGCGGTGCACGGACGGCAGGTTGGCACGCACCTCGGCGATCAGGTTGTGGTAGACCGCGACCGGGATCGCGTCCGGTTGCAGCGACGCCTCCAGGCAGCTCGCGTAACGCCGGCTATCGGCCACGAACACGTGGTTCTTGACGCAGGCATCGAGCGTGGCCGCCAGCGTGTTGGCCACCTGGCCGTAGGTGTCGAGGTAGGCGTCGAAGGCCCGGCGGCGCACGGCGCGGTCGGCCGAGCGCACGAACTTGCTGAACCGCCCGTGCGTCAATTCCACCGGCCGACCCTGCTCGTCGGTGATGACCGGGAACCGCAGGTCCGCGTCGGTGAGCGCCGAGAAGATGCGGCCGGCGCCGCGGGTCACGCTGCCGGCGGCCGCGAGCAAGGCCTCCCGGTCGGCATCGAGCGTGTGCGCGCGCTGGCGGCGCAGGTTCTCGAGGTGGTGGGTATAGAGGCGCAGGTCCGCGTTCGCCGCGAGCCAGGTCGCGAGCGTGTCGTCATCCAGCGCCAGCACCTCGGGCTCGAACCAGCTGACCGCCTCGGCATACCGCGTGCCCAGGCTCGCGGCGCGGCCGCGACGGGCCGTGTTCGCGTCGTCGCGGGTGTCCTCGTCGCTGCGCATGCCGGCGAAGACCACGACCACCTCGAGCCGACGCTGCACCGCTTCGATCGCCCTCAGGGCATCGAGCAGCGCGTCGGCGCCCGTGGCGAGGGAGCCGCGCCGGGCCTCGAGCGAGGGCAGGTCGGCCTCGACCGCGGCGAAGGCCGCATCCCAGGTCGCCCAGTCGGGGAAGATGCGCTCGAGCCGCCACTTGAAACGGTCGTCGATCGCGGCGCGGTCGGGAACCTCGTGGAGGTCGGATTCTGGGAGGTCTTCCGGGAGGTTGAGGGGGCGTCTGACAGGTCTGTTCATCGGTAGTGCCTACAAGATTGTGCCGAGCCTGGTCCTTGCCCGGGACGGGCGCGCACGGGGAGCGCCTTCGCGACCCGGACCGATTCCCACCATGCTGCCGTGACCGGGAGCGCCCCTACGATATGACCCAATCCGGCAGCCGGCCATCCCGAAGAGCCGGCGTCCTGTCCGCCACCACGGATCCCCCGCGCGGGTTGCCACCGGTCATTTGCGACGGTAGGCGGCCGGCAGCACGTAGTCGTACAGCGCCCCGTCGCGCCCCAACGTCTCCGAATGCCCGATGTAGAGATACCCGCCGGGCACCGTGTGCCGGTGGAAGCGGGCCACCAGCGCGTCGCGCGTCGGCTTGTCGAAGTAGATCATGACGTTGCGGCAGAACACGGCGTCGAACGGCGTCTTGAACGGGAACGTCGCCTGCATCAGGTTGTGGCGGCGGAAGGTGACCTGCTGGCGCACATCGTCGACCACCTGCCAGGAATCGGGCTGCGGGCCGCGGCGGAAGTACTTGCTGCGCAGGGCCGCCGGCATCTGGCGCAGGCGCTCGTCGCTGTAGACGCCGTTCATGGCCACCCGCAGGGCGTGGGCGGAGATGTCGGTCGCCAGCAGCAAGGGCTGGAGCGATTTGTAGTCGCTGCCCAGGACCTCCTTCATCAGCATGACCAGCGTGTAGGGCTCCTCGCCGGTCGAGCAGCCGGCGCACCAGAAGCGCAGCGTGCCGCCCTGCTGGCGGCGTCGCGCGGCCAGTTCGGGCAACGACGTCTCGGCGAAATGGTTGAAGTGGCTGTTCTCCCGCCAGAAGAACGTGTGGTTGGTGGAGATGCGGTTGGCCAGCTCCTCGAGCGCTTCGCCGCTTTGGTCGGCCTGCAACCACTCCAGGTACGCCTGGAAATCGGGCAGACGCCGGTGCCGCAGCACCTTCTGCAGGCGGCCGGTCACCAGGCTCTTCTTCTGGTCGCCGAGGGCGATGCCGAAGTTGTCGTACACCAGGCGGCGGATGGTGTCGAACTCCCGGTCGCTGATCGCGGGACCGTCGACCGCGGTGGGGGCCGTCTTCAAGGGCATGTTGAACCTCAGGATGATACGCTGACCGGCAGGCCGATCTCCTGCAACGTCTGCAGGAACTTACGTTTCTCGATGGGCTTGACCACGTAGCCGTCGCAGGCGTTGTCGAAGGCCGACATCACGTTGTCGTTGTCCTCGAGCGCCGTGGTCATGATCACGCGCGACCTCGCCGCCTCGGCGACCCCGTGTTCCTGCTCCAGCGCCCGCAACCGCTTGAGCGTCTCCTGGCCATCCATGCCGGGCATCATGATGTCGAGGCAGACGAGGTCGTAGCGCTGGCCGGTGGTCAGGCTCTGCTTGAAGGCGCCGACGGCCTCGTTGCCGTTGACCGCGACGTCGCATTCCGCATGCGCCTGCAGGTAGCGGCAGAGCAGCCGCCGGCTGATGAAATCATCCTCGACCACCAGGACGCGCATCGTTCGCTCCTCGGTACGGACCCGCCAACGCCAGGGTTCTTGCGTATCCTATCGGCCGTCGATCGGGCGGCTTGAGTATTGTAAAGGAGACCCGTGCCGGAGTTGCCGGAAGTCGAGAGCGTGGCGCGCGCGCTGCGCCGCAACCTGGTGAGCCGTCGCTGCCTGGGCCTGGACGTGTCCTTCGCCGGCGCCATGCAGCCGTCCCCCTCGG
>CAZVWL010000248.1:0-4008 GCA_964630845.1 uncultured Fibrobacteraceae bacterium | reverse complement strand
CGCCGCGGCATCGCCCCCGGCAAGCAAGGCCTCGCCCAGGCGGCTGTGGGCGATGGCCGCATAGCGGTGATCGCCGCCGAGCACCGGGACGATGCGATCGAGCGCGTCGCGAGCCATGGCAGCGGCGTCGTTGTACCGGCCGCGGCGCAGCTGGACGCCGGCGAGGTTGACCATGGCGATCAGCGTCGCCGGATGGTCGGGTCCGAGCCTGTCCACGCGGGCGACGACCACCGCCTCGGCATGCCCGTGCGCCTCGTCGTGAGCCCCGGCCGCATTCAGGCTCACGGCGAGGTTGTTGCGACCGCTGAGGGTGACCGGATGGTCCTCGCCGTACACCGCCCGCGCCAGCTCCCAGGCATCACGCAGCAGCGGCACCGCGTCGTGGGGCCGGCCCGATTCGCGGTAGATCGCGCCGAGCGTCTGCATGTGGGCGATCACGTTGGGATGCTTCTCGCCCAGCCGCGCGCGGTCGAGTCGCAACGCTTCACGCAGCAACGGTTCGGCCCGCGCGTGTTCGCCGCGATCGTTGAGCAGGGCGCCCAGGTAGCTGAGGATGGCGCTGCGCAGGTCGTCGGTGATCACCGTGCCGCCGTTCACCATCGCCTGCGCCTGTTCGAGCGCGTCGAGCCCGAGCGCCGGGTTCTCGTGCATCATGGCGACGCCGGCGAGGTCGACCAGCGTCTCGACGATCCGCGCGTCCGGCCGCGGCTCCTGGCCCCGGTATTCGCGCAGGAGCTGGCTGAACGTCGACTCCGCGGCGGCGAAGTCGCCCTTCTCGCGTTGCAGGTATCCGAGGTCCTGCAGGACGACGCCGGTCGGCAGCAGCAACTCGCGGTGCATGGCGAGCGCGCGCTCGACGTGCGCCGTCGCGTCGTCGTAGCGGCCGAGGTCCCGTTGAACGCGGCCGATGACATGGTGCATGCGCGCCGCGACGCGGGGTCGTTCGGCGAAGCGGGTGCCGATGTCGGCGGACGCCCGCTCGAGCACCTCGACCACGGTCACGTCGCGCCCCTCGTTGCTGGGGCGCGCCGCCCCCAGCATCGAGGAGAGGAAGTCGAGCACGCTCTCGGCCTCGGCTTGCGCCGCCACTGCCGTCGCGCGTTCGCGCTTCGCGACGACGAGCGAGTAGGTGAGGGCGCCGGCGGTCACGAGCATCGCGACGACGAACACCGACGCCATCGACAGACCACGCCGGTGCCTTCTCACGAACTTGCCGATGCGGTAGCCGGCGGCGGGCGGACCGGCCGCCACCGGCTGGTCCGCGAAGTGGCGCTCGAGCTCCTGCATGAGGTCCTGCGTTGACTGGTAACGATGCAGCCGATCGGGTTTGATCGCCCGCAACGTGATCCAGTCCAGGTCGCCGCGCAGCGAGGCGTGCAGTTGCCAGGGATCGCTCCCGCGGGCCTGGGCGATCCGCCGGACCTCGTCGTCGACCGGTTTCAACCTCGCCGAGGGCGCCACCACCCGGCTCTCCCGGAGTAATCCCTCGAACTCGGTCGGGGAGCGGCCCCGGAAGATGTCCGGATCGCGAGGCAGCCGACCGCACAGCAGCTCGTACATGATCACGCCGAGGCTGTAGACGTCGGTGGCCGTGTCGACGCCGAGACGGGAGTTCGCGGCCTGCTCGGGACTCATGTAGGCCGGCGTGCCCACCGCCGCGCCGACCATGGTCGCGAGGGCCGCCTCGTCGGCCTCGGGCGAGGTGACCTTGGCGATGCCGAAGTCGATGATCTTGACGAGCGGGCGGCCGTCGACCAGCGCGACGAGGATGTTGGACGGCTTGAGGTCGCGGTGCAGGACGCCGCGCTGGTGCGCCGAGCGCACGGCCCGGCACACCGTAAGCAGCAGGTCGAGCCGCTCGCGCACGGTCAGCCGCAGGTCGTCGCAGAACCGCGTCAGCGGCTCGCCCTGGACCAGTTCCATCACGAAGAACGGTCGGCCCGACGCCGCCGCGCCGGCGTCGATCACGCGCGCGATGTTGGGGTGGTCGAGCATGGCCAGCGCCCGCCGTTCGGTGGCGAATCGCGCGAGCACCTCCTCGGTGTCCATGCCGGCCTTGAGCAGCTTGAGCGCCAGCCGCCGCCTCAGCGGCACCCGTTGCTCGACTTCGTAGACCACGCCGAACGACCCCTCGCCCAGGCGGCGGATGATCCGGTACGGGCCGATGGTCGTGGGGTCGGACACATGGCGCTCGCGCGGGCCGATCGGAACCGGCGATCCGGCCCGCGCCTCACCCGGGAGGGTGGCCGCGTACCCCAGCAACGCGACCACCTCCTCGCACAGTCCCGGATCGTTTGGACAGGCCGATCGCAGCCAGGTCTCGCGGAACGCCGCCGGCTGGGCCAGGGCCCGGTCGTATAGCTCCTCGAGGCGCGCCTGCCTTGCGGGGTCGTTCAACATCGCGGCGTCCGCGGACCCGTCACGGCTGGCACAGGCAGGACGAGGTCGGGCGGATCGTCGCGTCGGCCAGCGCCGTCTCCAGGCGCGAACCGGCCTCGACCGCCTCCCTGCGCTTGCCCTGCGCTTCGAGGGCCAGGCGCAGGCCGGTGAGCCCCCACATGTTCTCGCGATTGCGGGCGAGGTCTTCCCGGTAGATCGCCTCGCATTCGGCGTACCGCTCGTCGGCCATCATCAACGCGCCGAGCGCGTGGCGGACCGGCAGCATCCAGCCGGGCGGCTCGTCGTAGACCAGGCGGTCCTCCATCGCGACGCCTTCGCGCAGGACCGCGTAAGCCTCCTCGCGCCGACCCTCGCGGAAGAGCAACTCGCCGGTCGCCATCGCGCGGGCGATCGGCAGCAGGTCGGACGCCTTGTTCTGCATGACGAGCCAATCGGCCGGGACCGCCGCCGCGCGGCGCTCGAACTCCGCCAGCTCCGCCCGCGCCTGCTCCGTGCGACCCAGCGCCGAACAGGCCACCGAACGCGCGTAGGCACGGACCACCCGGGACATCAGGCGCCACTCGGGGTAGTCGGGCTCCTCGAGGATCTCTTCCCAGCGCCCGAAGCGGGCCAGCACGTGGAACGTGGTCGGCATGATGCCGTCGATCAGGAAGGCGTACGCCCGGAGCGGTTCCTCGGGGATGTCCGCCTCCAGATCCCGCGCCGCCTGCATGGCGTCCGCCTCGTTGCCGGACATCATCGAGGCGTAGGCCAGGAAGTGCAGGTTGTGCCCGTAGTACATCGCGTAGATGCCCGGTGGCGGCGACTTGGCGAAGTAGGCGCGGTCGATCGCCACGGCCGCGATGTTCGAGCGCTTGGCGTCGGTATAGCGGCCGACCCGCACATAGATGTGCGACGGCATGTGCACCAGGTGGCCCGAACCGGGCACGAGGTGGGTCAAGCGGTCGGCGGCCGGCACGGCCCGGTCCGGGTCCTGCGAGGCCTCGACGGCGTGGATGTAGAAATGGTTGGCCCCGGGGTGGTCGGGATCGTGGCGCATGGCCCGCTCGAGGATCGCGACGACCTCCTCGATGCGGCCTTTCGGCTCGCCCTCGTGGGTCCAATAGTCCCAGGGCTGCAGGTTCATCAGCGACTCGGCGTAGAGCGCGGCGATGTCGACATCATCGGGATGCTGCTGGTACACGCGCTGCATGGCGTCGGCGTAGGCTTGGTCGAGGTGCGACCGGTCCTCGGGAATGGGCCAGGCATACCGTGCCGACAGCGCTTCGATCAGCGCGCGCTCGGCCGGTGCGGCCCGACCGATACGCTTGCGCGCCTCCTGGACGGCGTGCCAGGCATCGCGCGAGCGTTGCTCGTTCATCTCCGGGTCGTTGATGTTGATGCCGTGGCAATAGGCCACACCCCACCAGGGCATGGGGGCGGCGGGGTCGAGTTCCGCGGCGCGCCGGTACGATCGGATCGCCTCATCGTGGTTGAAGCCGAACGTCAGCTGCAGCCCCTGATCGAAGTAGCGCTGGGCCTCGGCCGAGTTCGTGGTGATGGTCCGCGTGTGGTTGCCCATGCCCTCGTAGATCAAGGCCGGCTGGGACGGGATCGCGGCCTGGCGGG
>CAZVWL010000247.1:0-4017 GCA_964630845.1 uncultured Fibrobacteraceae bacterium | reverse complement strand
GGTGCGGCAGGTCGGGCACGTACTGGCCGCCGCCGTGCATCACGCTGCCGATCGGTCCGCGATGCGGCGCCCAGTCGCCTTCCTGCGGCAGGTCGAACCAGAGCAGGGCGACCGCGCCGTGAGCGCGCGCGATGGTGGCCCGGCCGCGCGGCGTGCCATGCCACGGGTCCCAGCGCAGCGAATCCGGCTGCCAGCCAGGGGAGCGCTTGAAGACGAGCACCACCTTGCCGGTCACGTCGAGCCCGGCGTAGTCGTCGTAACCCAGGTCCGGGGCGCTCAGCCCGTAGCCGGCGAAGACCACCGGCGCGTCCACCGTGCCCGAGCCCGTGAAGCCGCGGCAGGTAAAATCGCGGCCGAGCACGGCGGCCACCGCCTGGCCGTCGGGGCCGGTGACCGTGAGCGTGGGCGTGCCGAGGATCTGGTTGTGCTCGATCGGCAGGCGCTGCAGGTAGCTGCCGTCGTCGCCGCCGGGCGCCAGTTTGAGGCGGTCGAACCGACGTGCGGCCCAGCGGGCGGCGGCCTCGTAGCCGGCGTCGCCGGAGAGGCGGCCCGAGAACTCGGGGCTCGCCAGCATCTCGACGTCCTGGATCATCGCCTCGGCCGTGATCGCGCGCAGGCCGCGCGCGACCGGGTCATGCGGCGGCTGGTTGCAGGCGGCAAGGCCGATGGCGAACAGGATGGTGGCCAGGGCGGTCATCGGCACGGTTCTCATCGCGGACTCCGTTGGTCAGGCGCCTGTGAACGGGAGGCCTCGATTATTGGCACTGAAGGGCGACTTCGCAACTCCGGATCAAGGTCTGACGGGCCGCGACGCCTGCCCAGCGGCGACCGGTGCTTGCCTCATCCTGCGGGCGTGCGGGGCCTATTTCCAGTGCTCGGAGATGAACGCGTCCACCTCCGGGATGCCTCCCTGCATCACCAGGTACCCGTTGTGCGGCTCGCGCTCGGTGATCTCGCCGCAGACCGGCGTGAGCATCAGCCGCGCCACCTCCGCGCGGTCCTGGCTCTGCCCGAGCGCCCAGCCCAGCTTCACGTAGGCGACCTCGGGCGTCATGTTCGCCGCGGGCAGCACGCCCAGTTCCATGATCTCGCGACCGGTCTCGTACACGTACATCTGCACGTAGCCCCACAGCGTCTGCACGGTCATGTAGACGTGCACGCCGGCCTTGTTGGCGCGGTCCAGCGCGGGGTAGAGCGGCTTGTTCACGTGGCCGAGGCCGGTGCCGGCGATCACGATGCCGCGGTAGCCGTGCTCGACCAGCGAATCGATGATGTCGGCCTTCATGTTGGGGTAGTAGTAGACGAGCGAGACGCGGTCGTCGAAATGGTCCTTGAGGGTGACCTTGTTGACGTCGCGGCGCCGGTTGTAATCCTGCCGGAAGGGCTTGACCCCTTCGCCGTCGACCCGCGCCAGCGGGATGTCGCTGAGCGTGCGGAAGGTGGACCGGTACGACGAGTGCATCTTGCGCACGCGCGTGCCGCGGTGCAAGAGGCCGTACTGGTCGCTCGTGGGCCCGAACATGCAGACCATGACCTCGGCGATGTCGCTGGTGGCCGCCGTGCGGGTGGCGTTGATCAGGTTGATCGCCGCGTCGCTGCTCGGCCGGTCGCTGGAGCGCTGGCTGCCGACCATGACCACCGGCACCGGCAGGTCCTGCAGCATGAAGGTCAGCGCGGCCGCCGTGTGGTGCATGGTGTCGGTGCCGTGGCCCACCACGATGCCGGCCACGCCCTTCTCGATCTCGGCGGCGATCGCGCGCGCCGTGCCGAGCCACTGCTCGGGGCCCATGTTCTCGGAGAACACGCCGTAGAGCTTCTCGGTCTCGAGGTTGCATACGTCGGCCAGCTCGGGCACCGAGCCGTACAGCTCGCCCGGGCTGAAGGCGGGGATCACCGCGCCGGTCCGGTAGTCCAGGCGGCTGGCGATCGTGCCGCCGGTGCCGATGAGCTTGACGCGTGGCTTCTGCGGGTCATGGGGGAACGCCTTCTCGGGGATCTTGTAGTTGGCCACCTTGCGGCCGTGCACGGTGATGCGCTGGACCGTGTCCTGGCGCACGCCGATGTTGTAGCCGGTGTCCAGCTTCAGCACCACGTGGTGCGCGTCGGCGGTCTCGCTGCGCGGCAGGATCAGGCCGCTGAAGTCGCCGCGGTCGGTGTGCAGCGTGGCCTGGCTCCAGACCGGCGCCTGCTCGCGCTGCAGCAGGTCGAGGGTCGGCGTGCGATAGCCCGGGAAATCGTTGTTCTGCGTGCTCATGCCAGCGCCTCCTTGACCCACGCGCGCACCTCGCGACCGGCCACGCGCCCGCGCAGCTGCTGCATCACGTGCCCCATGACAAAATCCTCGCCGCGGCGTCCCTCGCGCGGTCCCGGCGGCGTCTCGGCCAGCGCGGCGGCGAAGCGGGCGCGGGCCTCGGCTTCGGGCAGGCGGGTCAGCAGCTCGTCGTCCGCGTGGTAGACCCCTTCGGGCACGACCTCGCCGCCGGCGAGCCGGCGCACCGTCTCGAGCCACCATTCGCCCGCCGCCTTTCGCGAAGGCGGCCGCGGGCAACTGCGGTCCAGCAGCAGGCTCGCCAGGCCGCTGGCCGATAGGTGGGACCCGCCACGCGCCGTGAGTTCACCGTGCAACTCGTGGAAGAGGTCGTGGGCGGGATGGCGGCTGAGCCGCTCGGCGAGGTCGGCCCCGACGCCGAGTTCCTGGAGGCGCGCCTGACGCCGCCAGGGCGCGTCCGGCAGGCCGGCGAAGATCCGCGCCAGGCGGTCGTCGCCGATGCCGATCGGCGGCAGGTCGGTGTCGGGGTACATGCGGTCGGCGCCCGGCAAGATGCGCTCGAAGCCGTTCGTGCCGTCGTCCAGGGCCTGGCGGGTCTCGCTGGGCACGCCGAGGGTGGCGTCGCGCGCGCGGATCGCGATCTCGCGCGCGGCGGTCTCGGTGTCGGCCTGGCGGCCCCAGACCACCAGCACCGGCACGGTGTCGACCACGCCGCAGGCCTTGGTGATGCGGTCCCACTCGCCGCCCGCGAACGTGGGCGCGTCCTGGGTCGAGCAGGCCAGGTTGGGCAGGTCGTCGATGCAGGCGATGACCCGGATGCGGTCGCTGAACTCCTTGAGGAACGTGGTGCGCGGCTGGGTGGCGGCCGCCAGCAGACCCTCGAAGCCCGGCAGCGGCACGGCGAGCACGGTGGCGCCCTTGTCGACGGCCTTGCTCACGTTGCGGAACTCGGTGTTGCGCACGATCGCGGTGACGTCCACGGCGCGGTCGTCGATGTCGCCGGCCTTGATGCCGCGCTTCTGCAGCTCGCGCTGGATCGCCACGAGGCTGGTCTGGCGCAGGCCCTCGTTGTGCACCAGGCGGGGGATGTCGCGCAGGCTGGGCACGCCCTTGATCTCGATGCGCGTGCCGCCGGTGACCGAGACGTTCACGTCCTGGCGGCCGGCGCCCGGGCCGGTGCGCACCAGGCCGGTGATGCGCACGAGCCAGCGCAGGATCTGGCCGACCTCCATGACCTCCCAGGGCGTCTTCATGTCGGGGTCGGTGACGGTCTCGATCAGGGGCATGCCGAGGCGGTCGGTGCGGTAGGTGCGCACGTGGCCGCGGTCGCTGACCTCGCGGCAGCTGTCCTCCTCGATCGACAGCTGGCGGATGTGCACCGTGCGCCCGGCGAAGGGGATGTCGCCGTCGGTACCGACGATGGCCGTGCGCTGGAAGCCGGTGGGGATGCTGCCGTCCAGGTACTGCTTGCGGGTGATGTGCACCTCGCCGACCACGTTGCAGCCCAGCAGCATGGTGATGGCGATGGCCCGGTCCAGGGCGACGTCGTCGATCTCGAAGGGCGGGGCGTCGTCCATCTCGTAGGTGCAGACCGTCTCGTTGTTCAGCAGGTAGATGATCTGCTTGCGGGTCTTGAACTCCATCAGGGCGGTGCCGTCGTATTCGCCCATCTCCGAGAGGGTCGGCCGCATGTGGCGCAGGACCTCGGCGTGGTGCGTCTCGCTGTCGTAGCGGCCGGCGGGGCAGCG
>CAZVWL010000246.1:0-4024 GCA_964630845.1 uncultured Fibrobacteraceae bacterium | reverse complement strand
ATCTCGCGCGTAGGCGCGATCGTCTCGTGCAGTGGATCTACAACTCGACGATCCACCGGCTGCACGATGACTACCGGCGGGAATGGCTTCACGCGGAGAGGGAGATCGCAACAGACCCTGACGAGATGTCGAATCTGGCCGGCGCTATCGAGGGAGTCGACCTCGACGGGATCGAACTACGCCAGGCGCACGAGATGGAAGTAGCCCGCCTGCGGGCCCACCTCGACGCCGGCCGAATCACCGAGGCCGACTTCCTCCTCCTGGTCGGCACCCGTCTCTACGGACAGTCGATCT
Source organism: uncultured Fibrobacteraceae bacterium (assembly GCA_964630845.1). Taxonomy (GTDB): domain Bacteria; phylum Krumholzibacteriota; class Krumholzibacteriia; order LZORAL124-64-63; family LZORAL124-64-63; genus Glo-17. The sequence goes on along the minus strand of CAZVWL010000246.1, from coordinate 3,730 downwards.
CGGAGTACGCGCGCGACGCGGGGCTCAAGACCGAGGCCGCGAAGAAGCGCCGGCAAAGGGCCGAGGCAGCTATCCGAAGCCATGAGAAGGAGATGCCGTGACACCGCCGCGGCATGTCCCCACTTCCGGGTCTCGCCCCCCCTTTGTCCATCAGGGACGCATGGAACATCGGGTCCCGGGAAGCGAGGAGCCCATGATCACCAAAGCCGAAGCCCGTGAACTGATCACGGACCTGTTCGAGGAAGAGGCCCTGCTCATCGGTGGTCTCGTCGCGGTCCACAAGGTCGACGACGACCTGGTCTGGCGACTGGTGAAGAGCCTCGATGTGCTCCGCGGGAAGTTCCTCCGCCGTCTCGATGACCGCGAGCTCGATGAAGAGTCCGCGGCCGTGGTGCAGCGACGGAATCTCAAACCGCACCCGGCGATCGAAGACTTCCTGCTGTCGCTGAGGAGGGCGTAGCCGTGGCGTCCTCCACCCGATTCGAGATCCGCCGGCACTGCCGCGAGCTATCGGAGAAGGACACCGACGCCGTGGTCCATGCCGTCGCGGACTTGATCGTCAGCTACCTCAAGCGTGATCCCGATCCAGGCCGGACCGAAACGCGCAAACGCTCAACCGCAGGTGCTGCGGCGCCAGTGAAGGAGTCCAACGCATGAGCATCCCGGATGTGTTTCGCAAGCGCCGGAAGGACGGGGACGCCTTCGTCGAAGACCTGGGCTTCCTGATCCGCGAACCGGCCGACGTCTACCACGCCCAGGCCGGCAAGTACCTCTCCAGCCACCTGCTGGCCGAGTTCCGGCGCAACGCGCTGCTCTTTCACAAGAAGGAGCTCGGCCTGGTGCACGACGAGGACCGCCCGGCGTACGTCCTCGGCCGCGCCGCCCACGTTCTGATCCTCGAGGGACGGGAGGCCTACGAGCGGTCCTACGCGTTCGGCGGCCCGATCAACCCGAAGACCGGCCTGCCGTTCGGCAGCCGCACCAAGGCGTTCCAGGATTGGGCCGAGGCGATGGGCAAGCCCGTGCTCGACGACGATCAGGCGGCCCTGATCGAGAGCCTGAACGCGTCGGTGCGAGCCCATACGCACGCCGCGGCGCTGCTGGCCGACGGCATCGCCGAGGGCGTGATCCGCGCCGAGTACTGCGGTGTGCCGTGCCAGTCGCGCCTGGACTGGCTGAACCCCGAGCGCGGCATCGTCGACCTGAAGACCTGCGACAACCTCGACTGGCTCCAGATGGACGCGCGCAGCTACGGCTACGTCTACCAGTTGGCCTTCTATCGATCCCTGGCCGCCGTGCTCACCGGCGAGCGGCTCCCCGTCTACATGATCGCCGTCGAGAAGCGCGAGCCGCTGCGCACCGGCGTCTGGCGCATGAGCGAGGAGGTCCTCGGCCTCGCCCAGAAGGAGAACGAGGAGAGCATCGCGCGCCTGATCGCCTGCCGCGAGAAGGACGAGTGGCTCAGCGGCTACGAGGACATCCGGACCTTCGACCTGATCTGACACAGGCGGAAGCGGGCGGAATGGCGTGACGCGCTGTGGCCCGGGCGCGTCGGGACTCCCTGGGTCCGCCCGCTTCCCCACCAACCACGAACGGAAGGAGAGACGACCGTGAAACTCTTGCAGCAAGTCATCAGCGGACGAAGTCCGGCACCGAGGCGGGTGATGCTCTACGGCACCCACGGCATCGGGAAGTCGACCTTCGCCAGCTGCGCACCCAACCCGGTGTTCATCCAGACCGAAGACGGCCTCGGCGAGATCGACTGCGCCAAGTTCCCGGTCACCACGACGTTCGATCAGGCCATGCAGGCCCTGTCGGAGCTCTACACCGACGAGCACCCCTATCGAACCGTCGTGATCGACTCGCTGGATTGGCTGGAGCGGCTGATCTGGGCCGACGTCTGTCGCCGGCGCAACGTCGAGAGCATCGAGGACATCGGCTATGCCAAGGGCTACGTGTTCGCCCTTACGCAGTGGCGCGAGTTCATCGAAGGCCTGTCGGCACTGCGCAGCGAGAAGGGCATGACGACGATCCTGATCGCCCACGCCCGCATCGAACGCTTCGAGAACCCCGAAACTGAGTCCTACGACCGCTACGTTCCGCGCCTGCACCGCCTGGCTTCCCAGGTCCTGCAGGAGTGGTGCGACGAGGTCATGTTCGCCACGTTCAAGGTCTTCACCAAGCAGACCGACGAGGGCTTCGACCGCAAGCGCAACCAGGGCATCGGCACCGGCGAGCGCGTGCTGCGCACGGTAGAGCGCCCCGCCCACGTGGCCAAGAACCGCCTCGCCCTTCCCGAAGAGATGCCGCTGGACTGGAACGTCTACGCCCAGCACATCCACCCCGAACCTGTGAGTGCGCCCCAGGGCGGCAAGACCAAAGGAGCGAAGTAACCATGGCGAACCTCAACGGCTTCGATGCCGCGACCGTCGACCCCGCGACCGATTTCGAGCCGCTGCCCGCGGGCAAGTACCTCACCGTCATCACCGACTCGCAGATGAAGCCGACGAAGAGCGGCTCCGGTCACTACCTCGAGCTGACGTTCCAGGTCATCGACGGACCGTTCAAGAACCGGCTGCTGTGGTCCCGGCTCAACCTGGACAACCCGAACCGCCAGGCGGTCCAGATCGCCCAGGGTGAATTGTCGGCCATCTGCCGGGCGGTCGGCGTGCTGCAGCCCAAGGACTCGGTCGAGCTGCACAACCTGCCCCTGCAGATCACGGTGAAGTGCAAGAAGCGCGACGACACGGGCGACGTGGTCAACGAGATCCGCGGCTACGCGCGCAAGGACGCCGCCGCGGGCGTGCCCCAGCAGGAGACCTCGAGCACGCCGCCTTGGGCCCGGCGATGATCGAGGTCGAGCTCCCGTTCCCTCCGTCGGCGAACCACTACTACCGGCGGGTCGGGCCCCGGACGCTCATCAGCCGCGAGGGGCGCAGGTTCCGCGAGCGGGTCTGCGCCATCCTCGCCGGCCTCGGGATCGGGAGCCTGGACGGGCCCCTGCATCTGGAGATCGAGGTCTATCCGCCGGACCGGCAGCGCAGGGACATCGACAACGTGCAGAAGGCGCTCCTGGACGCTCTGCAGCACGGCGGCCTGTACACGGACGACAGCCAGATCAAGAAACTGAACATCGAGATGCGCGGGTCGGTCCGCGGCGGCCGCATGCTCGTGCGCCTGGAGGAGATCATCGATGCTTGAACTGAGGCCCTACCAGCAAGAGGCGGTGGACGCGATCTACCAGCATCTGCGGGACCGGGAAGACAACCCCTGCGTCGTGATCCCCACCGGCGGGGGCAAGACGCCGGTCATGGCGACAGTCTGCCGCGACGCAGTGGGCAGATGGAACGGCCGCGTTCTGATTCTGGCTCACGTCAAGGAGCTGCTCGAGCAGGCGCTGGAGAAGATCCAGGTCGTGGCGCCCGAGATGTGGATGAAGACCGGGATCTACTCAGCCGGCCTGAAGAGCCGCGACACCGAGCACCCGATCATCATCGCGGGCATCCAGTCGGTGTACAAGCGGGCCTGCGAGCTCGACGCGTTCGACCTGGTGATCATCGACGAGGCTCACATGATCCCGCCCGATGGGGATGGGATGTACCGGACGTTCCTCGACGACGCCAGGAAGGTGAACCCGAACCTGCGGGTGATCGGCCTGACCGCGACGCCGTTCCGGATGAAGAGCGGGATGATCTGCGAGCCCGGCAACGTCCTGAACGAGGTCTGCTAC
>CAZVWL010000245.1:1663-4024 GCA_964630845.1 uncultured Fibrobacteraceae bacterium | reverse complement strand
GAACCCAACGAGTTCGGGGCCTCGCGGCGGGCGCGCCCCGTCGCCCTGCCGCCGGAGCCGACGCCCAAGGGCTCTCCCGACAAGCTGGTCGGGCGGCGGCGCTATGTCGTCGAGCGCGTCGCCGAGGCGGCGTGGACGCTCAGCCATATGCCGGGGCTCAAGGAGCTGGGGATGATGGCGGGCCGACACGCCATGGGGGACGATTCGGACGCGGCGGCGCGGCCGGTGCCGTCGGCCAAGAAGATCGACGAGATGGACGAGGTGCTCCGCTGGCTGGAATGGCTCGACGAGCCGTTCCTGCGCAAGGTCGTCTGGTGCCGGGGCATGCGCGTGCCTTGGCAGCGCCTCGCCGAGCGCGATCCCAAGAGGCGGAGCGTTCGACGCCTGCAGCAGCTGTACAGCGAGGGGGTGACGATCATAGCCCTGAATCTGCCGTAGGGCGGGCGAAAATAGATCTTGCGTCGATTGCGTCTTTCGAGCTACTAATTGTGCGATTTTGAGACGTGTGCCCGCCCGGACGATGGTCCCGGCGGGCTTCGTCGTTCTTGGGGATGCTCTCAGCGCAGCGGGTCCTTCCCAGGCCCCCGACCGTATACGGGTGGCGAAGGCGCGGTTTGTCGCTAGTGTTGCCCTCCGGATTTGATGCAACGCCATCAGCGCAACGCGCAACGCCACAGTGCAACAGTTAGCCAGTTCTCTACCTCGCCGGCGAAGTCGGCGGGGGCCGGGGCGCGCCAACGCCCCGACCGCGAGGGGGTAAGCCTCGCACGACCGCAATCGGCCGAACCACGGCCGTTCCCGCCACCCTGACCAGGGCGGGAGATTCCTAGCAGGAGTCGGATCGTGCGCCTACCACCTTCGCTAGTGGTCGAGGACTGGCCTCTCGACCGCCTGCGGCTCGACGGCCGCAACCCGCGCACGCATCCGCCGGCGCAGGTCCGCCAGGTCGCCGAGTCGATCCGCCGCTTCGGCTGGACGAGTCCGATCCTGGCGGCGCCCGACGGCACGGTGATCGCCGGCGAGGCGCGGCTAGAGGCGGCCCGGCAGCTCCGCCGCCCGTCGGTGCCGGTGATCGTGCTGGGCGGCCTGTCGGAGGTCGAGCTGCGGGCCTACCGCGTGGCCGACAACCGCCTGCCGCTGGGCGCGGCCTGGGACGAGCGCCTGCTCGCCGAGGTCCTGGCGGAGTTGCAGGCGGCCGAGTTCGACCTGCCGGCGCTGGGCTTCAGCGACGACGAGCTGGCGGCGCTGTTCGCCGGACTGGCGGCGCCGGCGCCCGAGGATCCGCCACCCGAGCGCATCGCCCCGCCGCCGGCCGAGCCGGTGACGCGCCTGGGCGATGTCTGGCAGTTGGGCCCGCACCGGCTGATCTGCGGCGACAGCACCCGGCCCGAGACCCTGGCGCGCCTGATGGACGGCTCGGCCGACATGGTGTTCACCGATCCGCCCTACGGCATGAGCTTCGGCAAGGGCAAGGAGGCAGGCAGCACGGCCAAGGGCGCGGTGGTCAAGGCGCATGGCATGATCCTGGGCGACGACGCCCAGGGCGACGAGCTGGTGTCGCTGGTCGGCCAGGCACTGCAGCGCGCCGCCGAGTGGGCCAGGCCGGGCGCCGCCTTCTATGTGTGCTTCACCTGGCACAGCTGGGACGAGTTCGCCCGGGCGTTGACCGAGGCGCGGCTGGCGCCGTCCGCCTGCATCGTCTGGGACAAGGGCTCGATCGGGCTGGGGTTCCAGCACTACCGGCCACGGCACGAGTTCATCTTCTACTGCCGGGGGACGCGCTGGTATGGCGGGCGGACCGAGGGCGACGTCTGGAGCTTCAGCCGCGGCCGCACCGAGGACTACGTCCACCCGACCCAGAAGCCGGTCGAGTTGGTGGCCCAGGCCCTGGAGAATTCCAGCCTGCCGGGCGACGTGGTGCTCGACCTGTTCGGCGGGTCGGGAACAACGCTGATCGCCGCCGAGCGCACCGGCCGGGTGGCCCGCCTGGTCGAGCTCGACCCGAAATACTGCGACGTGATCGCACGCCGCTGGGAATCTGCGACGGGGAAGGTGGCGGAAAGAGCGGGCCCCGCCCGCTGATGGGAGCGGGTCCCGGTTACTGGACTCCCTGGCCCTTAAGGGATTGATTCAGACGACATGACCAACCTCGTCGGCGTGCGCGCCGCGGCGGCTGTGCTTGGGTTGAACGCCAGCACGGTCAGCCGCTATCTGCGCCAGAACCCGGAGCTCAACCACGCCGGCGCCGGCGCGTCGCCCCTGGTCGACGTCGAGGAGCTGAGGGCGCATCGCGCCGGCACCGTCAACCTGGCGATGAGCGGCAACCACGCCGGCCGGCTGCTGGACGACGGCAATGACGGC
>CAZVWL010000245.1:0-1563 GCA_964630845.1 uncultured Fibrobacteraceae bacterium | reverse complement strand
GACGGCAATGACGGCCATGGCGGCGCCGGCGAGGCGCCCGCCGAATCCTCGGCCGGCCGCGAACGGCGTTCGCAGGGGGGCGGCATGTACGCCCGCGCCAAGGCGGCGCGCCAGGCCACCCTGGCGCGCGAGGCGCAGCTGCGCCTCGACGAGAAGCTGGGCCGCACCGTGTCGCGCCGGCGCGTCGAGGGCGCCGCCGCCGAGGCCGGCCAGACCCTGCGCGAGGGCCTCGAGGCCCGCAACCGCGACCTGGCCGAGCGCCTGGCCGCTCTCGACGATCCGCGCGAGATCCGCGCCTTGCTCGATGAAGAGGACCGCCGCCTGCTGGCGCGGGCAGCCGATGTTCTTGGACGAAACCTCGAGGAGCGAAGCTAGCAGCGTCGCCGGCCTGGCCGACGGCCGCGCCGTGTTGCTGTCGGCGCTGGCGCGTGCGCTCACCCCGCCGCCGCGCCTCAGCGTGTCGGAGTGGGCGGAGGCGCAGCGTTACGTGGCGGCCGAGTCGGGCTCGCCGCAGCCTGGCAAGTGGCACAACGAGTTGGTGCCCTACATGGTCGAGGTGATGGACGTCCTCACGCTCTCGCACCCGGCGCGCGAGGTCGTGCTGAAGAAATCGCACCAGACCGGGGGCACGGAGGCCGCCGTCAATCTGTTCGGCTACGTCGTCGACCAGGCGCCGGCGGCCGTGCTCTACGTCCTGCCGTCGCTCGAGGAGGCGCACAAGTTCAACAAGATCAAGCTGCAGCCGACCATCGACGCGACGCCTTGCCTGTCGGCCAAGGTGCGCGACGCCAAGAGCCGCGACGAGGACGGCTCGACCGGCAGCCTGAAGCGGTTCCGCGGCGGCTTCTTCCAGCTGACCGGGGCCAATTCGTCGAAGGGCCTGCAGATGATCTCGGCCAGGGTGCTGGTGTGCGACGAGGTCTCGGAATGGCCGGCCGATGTCGGCAAGCGCGGCGATCCGGTGGCCCAGGCCGAGCTGCGCACCACGGCCTATGACGTCGTCGGCTATAAGCGGTTCTACCTGTCGACGCCGGCGATGAAGGGCGCCTGCCGCGTGTCGGCGAAGTTCGAGGCCTCCGACCAGCGGCGATTCTATGTCCGCTGCCCCCATTGCGGGGCGCGCCAGGCACTCGTCTGGAAACACATGACCTGGCGCTCCGAGCAGGCCCCGCACGGCGCCTGGTACGCCTGCGCCGCCAATGGCTGCGCCATCGAGCATCACGAGAAACGGGCCCTGGTGGCCGGCGGCGTGTGGATCAAGACCTATCCGGGGGACGACCAGCCGCCCTTGTTCTTCGACGAGGAGGACCTGCCCCGCCATCGTGCCCGCCCGTCGGCCGGGCGCCAGCCGGGCTTTCACATCTGGCAGGGGTACAGCCTGCTGGCGACCTGGGACTCGATGGTCGCCAAGTGGCTGGAGGTGAAGGACAACCCGACGCAGCTCAAGGCCTTCGTCCAGCAGGTCCTGGGCGAGGAGTGGGAGGAGCGCGGCGAGGCCCCCGAATGGCAGCGCCTGGCCGAGCGCGCCGAGGACTACCGCGAGGGCACGGTGCCGCTCGGCGG
>CAZVWL010000244.1:0-4039 GCA_964630845.1 uncultured Fibrobacteraceae bacterium | reverse complement strand
GCCGCGACCTCATCGACGAATGCGGCCAGCGACCAACCGCGCCCGATGCCGGCATCGCCGCCATCGCGCGCGTCGTCGTCGCCGGCCAGGCTGCGCAACAGGTCACGACCGCGCCGGGCGGCGCGGGCCCGGCGCACGGCCGCTTCCAGCACCAGCACGCGCACGGCGTGCGAAGGCGAAGCGCCGGCCTCGCCCAGCCGCACATAGGGATGGGTCAGCACCTCAAAGAGCGGCGCGTAGGCCCAGCCTCCCGCGGCGGTGCGCAGCAGGTCGCGCAGCAGCCGGCCGGCCGGCAACGACGCGAGCGGACGACCCCGCGTGTCGTCGACGTTCAGGCCGGCGTCGGCGAGCTGGGCGCCGATGCGGGCGGCGAGGTCGCGGTCGGCCGTGGCCACCAGGACGGTGGGCGCCGGCCGGCCGGCCTGCGCGGCCTCGGCCAGTTCGGCGCCGACGGCGTCGGCCACCACGCGGCTCTCATGCTCGGCGTCGCGGCAGGCGAGCAGGCGCAGCGGCCCGCCGGGCGCAAGAAGCCGGCGCGCTTGGCCCAGATCGCCCAGGCGCCGGTGAAGATCGGCGCCGGCGAACACCGGGCCCGGCGGCGCGGTCAGGCCCAGCCGAGCCGCCAGCTTGCCGATCGCGCGCAGCGGATGGGCCGGCGACTGCTGGTCGCGGTACGTCGCCAGCAGCAGCTGCGACCGCGGATCGTCGGCCGCGGCGGCCAGCCAGTGCACGGCCACACCCTGCGCCGGCAGCGCTCGCAGCAGCTGGACGACCACCTGATCGAGCCGGCCGAGGTGGGCCGCCACGACGAACGCGGGCGGCCGGCCGGGCCACCGCGTCGCGGCTGCGGTGAGGGCGGCCAGCTGCCGGTCGACCTGATCACGCGGCAAGACCTCGCGGTAGCAACGCCAGGCCGCGCGGATGCGCTCGAGGTCGACGGCGAGCACCTCGGCGGCGGCCGGGTCGACCAGCCCGAGCAGCCGCTCGTCGTGGCCGCCGTCGAGCACCTCCTGGTCGCGACCGGCGCGGCGCAGCTCGTCGAACAGCGCCACCAGTTCCTGGGCCAGGCCGTCGGCGGCCTCGGGCCGGGCCTGCAGCCACGGCAAACGCGCCAGGCGCGGCGCCAGCGCGAGCGGGCGCAACGCCTCGGCGGGCATCGGGGCGTCGACGCCGGCGCCATCGACCAGGTCGGCCAGCTGGCCGGCCAGATGCGCCGGCGTGGTCAAGCGCGGCAGGATGAGCGCCTCGCCGCCGCTTCGTTCGAGCAGCGCGTGCGCCAGCTGGTCACAGACGCGTGGCGACGGCAACAGGACGAGCACCTCGCCGCGCGTGTGCGGCTCGAGGTCGCGGCAACGGCCAAGCAACCAGTCGGCAAGCGCCGGCAACGAGGGCGCAGCAAGCGGCAACGGGTGCAGGTCGAGGATCATGGCGGCGCTCTCGGGGTTGCAGGTCGACGATCGCCGCAGCGTACCACAACGGCGCACCGGCGGCCAGCGATCGACGCTTGCATGGCCGGGGCGGCGTGGGTTAGGGTACCGGACTTCACGCGGAGGGAAGGACCGTTGATGATGCCGTCGCGAAATCTGGAATCGCTGATCGTCGTGTTGATGGCCGTCGTGTTGCTGACCCTCGCCTTGCCGGCGTCGAGCGCCGGCGAAGAGGCGCCGGCGATCGTGCACGACATCACCTGCGAGCTGGTCTGGGAAGCGCCGGGCGAGACCGCCGACTACCTGCTCGGCGGCCTGCTCGTCGACGCCGGGTTCGACCACGACGGCAACCTCTGCGTGGTCGATTACCGCAACAAGGATCTGAAGGTCTTCGATCGGCAGGGACGTTACCTGCGCACGCTCGGCCGCGCCGGCGACGGCCCCGGCGAGAGCCGCGACGCGCGCCGCCTGCTCCTGGCCGAGGACGGCCGGCTGGGCCTCCTGCAGGTCTTCCCGGCGGCGGTGGTCTGGTTGCGCGGGGACGGCACGCCGGGGGGCAAGCAGACCATCACCGGATCGCCGGACGGTTCGGGCGGCTTCGTGGCCGTCACCCACGCCGTGCAGCACGGCGCGACGATCCTCGCCTACGCCACGTCGATGGCGATGCTCGGCGGCGAGGTGCACGAACGGCACTGGATCGCGCCGCTGCAAGCAGACGGCTCGCTCGGCGCGCCGCTCTTCAAGCTGGCGGTCGAACAACCAGCCCGCGACGCCCAGAACCGGGTGGACGAGGGCGACTATTACGACCTGTGGGCCGCGCGATGGGCTCCGGACGGGTGCGGCGGCGTGTGGCTCGCGCCCGAACGCGACCGCTACACGCTGGTCCGCCACGGCGCGGACGGCGAGGTCGTCACGACCGTGACCCGGCGCTACACGCCGCCGCGTCGCGACGACCTCGGCCGTCGCCAGGCGCTCGAACACCTCGGGCGCAAGCGCCTGACGGCCGAGGAGGTCAAGCTGCGTGATCACGGCCCGGTCGTGCGCAGCTTGCGGCTGAGCGAGGCCGGCTCGTTGTGGGTCGACCTCGACCTCGGCGGGCGCGGCCCGGCGCCCGGCACGATCGCCTGGATCGACGTGGTCGACGCCGACGGCAGGCACGAGGCGCAGCTCCGGCTCAGCGGGCCTTACGACCCCGAAACGGACCAGTGGCGCTTCGTGGACGACACGCACGTGCTGGTGCTGCACGCCGGGAGCGAGGAAGAGATCGTCCTGAGGCTGCTGCGCTGGCGGCGCCCGGACTGACAGCCCGGGCGGGGTGGGGAATCGCTTGCCGCCCGGGGCAGTTCTTGCCGGACCCGGCAAATTTTTCCTAAAGACTTCCCCGACGATGCCGATCTTCTAGACGTGCAGCATGGTGCGGGCCGCCCCCGCGCGGCGCCTCGAAACGATCGGATACCGTCATGAGCACCCGGAACATCTGGAACGCGACGATCGCCCTGGTGGCCGCCGTGGCCCTGCCGTCCGCCGCGGTGGAACTGACCACCGACGCCCTGGTCACGATCGTCGAGGGCATCGAGCTGCAGCAGGACACGGCGCTGGACTTCGGCATCCTCGCGCGCAACAACGGCACGGTGACCGTGTCCGCCATCGACGGTTCCTACAGCGACCCCGGCGCGCTCGTCTACGACGACGCGGCGATTTCCCACGGTGCGTTCACGGTGGAAAGCGTGGCGGGCGCGACCGTCGCCCTGACCTGCACCCCGGGCGCCATGCCGGCCGGCCTGGACCTTCATTCGTTCACCGTGCAATGGGCCGCCTCGGGCAGCGAAGACCCCGTGCCGGCCACCCATGTGCTGACCGTGCCCACCGAGGCGATGACCCTCGGCGCGCAGCTGACCGTCGACGCGGCGGCGATGCCGACCCCGCTCGGGGCGGTGGCCCTGCCCTACACGATCGCCGTGACGTTCCCGTAGTCTCCCGGGGGGGCATCCCCGGGGTCATGCCGGTCCGCGAGGATCGGAAACGCGAGGCCGGGCCCGGACGCTCCCCGAGGGAGACGGCCGGGCCCGGTTGTGTTAGCCTGTGTGTGTTCACGAGCGGTCTGGACTCCACCGTCGAGGTGCGTCGCATGAACACGTCTTCCACGGGCTTGAGCGAGAACGTCGCCGGCGCGCTTTGCTACGCGCTCGGCTGGGTCACGGGCCTGGTCTTCCTGGTCATCGAACGGCAGAGCGAATTCGTGCGTTTCCACGCGATGCAATCGCTGATCGCCTTCGGCTTGCTGTCGGTCGCGGGGTTCGTGATCAACGTGATGCCGGGGCTGGGCTCGTTCCTGAGCTGGCTCATCTCGATGCTGGCGGTCGTGCTCTGGATCCTGCTGATGTTCAAGGCCTGGAGCGGCGAACGTTACCGCTTGCCGTGGGTCGGGGAGGAAGCGGAGAAGCAGGTGCGGCGGATGGGCTAGAAGATCCGCGACGGCGCGGCGCCTGCGGCGGGACGGTCACGGGCGCCGCGTACCCGAGAAGAACACGAGGCACGACACCGCCAGCCCCGGGAAGATCGCTTCCACTCCCAGCCACGGCCGCCCCTGGCCGGCCAGCAACCAGAACCCC
>CAZVWL010000243.1:0-4041 GCA_964630845.1 uncultured Fibrobacteraceae bacterium | reverse complement strand
CATCGCCTCGAGCGTGTCGATCGTCTCGCCCGACTGGCTGATCACCAGGCAGAGCGTGCCCGGTTCGATGATCGGCGAGCGGTAGCGGAATTCGCTCGCGTACTCGACCTCGACCGGGATGCGGGCGTATTCCTCGATGAGGTACTCGCCCACCAGGCCGGCGTGGTAGCTGGTGCCGCAGGCCAGGATGATGATGCGGCGGATGTTGCGCAGCTCCCAGTCGGTCAGCTGCAGGCCGCCGAGCTTCACGTCGCCCTGCTCGGGCAGGATGCGGCCGCGAAAGGCGTCGCGGATGGTCTCCGGCTGCTCGCAGATCTCCTTGAGCATGAAGTGCTCGAAGCCGCCCTTCTGGATCGCCTCGAGTCCCCAGGTTATCTCCTGGATCTCCTTGTCGATGGCCTGGTTATCGAGGTCGAAGGTGGTCACGCCGTCGGGCGTCAAGACGGCCATGTCCCAGTCGTCCAGGTAGATGACCTGCTTGGTGTGGCCGAGGATCGCCGCCACGTCGCTCGCCAGCACGTTGAAGCCGTCGCCGATGCCCACCACCAGCGGGCTGCCCCGCCGCGCGCCGATGATCTTGCCCGGCTCGTCGGCGTGGATGACGGCGATGCCGTAGGTGCCTTCGACCAGCTTGAGGGACTCGCGCACGGCCTCCTCGAGGTTGCCGCGGTAGAAGTCGCTGACCAGATGCACGAGCACCTCGGTGTCGGTCTCCGAGAGGAACTCGTGCCCCTTCTCCTGCAGGCGGATCTTCAGGGCCTGGTAGTTCTCGATGATGCCATTGTGCACCAGCGAGATCTTGCCGTCCTGATGCGGGTGGGCGTTGACCTGATTCGGCTCGCCGTGCGTCGCCCAGCGCGTGTGGGCGATGCCGCAGGTGCTGGCGAGCGCGTCGATGTCGACGGCGTCGGCCAGCTCCTGGATCTTGCCCTGCCGCTTGACGCAGGCGATGCCGCCCGGCTGCTGGACCGCGATGCCGGCGCTGTCGTAACCCCGGTATTCCAGGCGGCGCAGCCCCTCCAGCAGGTTGGCCGCGACCATGGACGACCCGGTGATGCCGACGATTCCACACATGATGCCTGCTCCCTAGGCGTTGGGGTTGGCGGCGAGCTGCCGCACCCGGGCGATGAGCGCGTTGGCCTCGGCCTCGCTCGCGGCCTCGGCGATGATCCGGACCACCGGCTCGGTGTTCGAGGGGCGCACGTGCACCCAGGCGTCCCGGCCGGTCCACTTGATGCCGTCGCGCGTGTCCAGCGCGCCCTCGCCGAGGCGACCGAGCAGGCCGGCCAGTTGATCGCCGACCGGCAACAGGTCGGCGTCGACCTTGACCTTGACCATCGCCACCGGCGGCAACGCGCCCGCCAGAGCGGACAGCGGCTGCCGCTGCAGCGTCAGGTGCTGCAGGATCATGGCGATGCCCACGAGCGCGTCGCGCCCGGGATGCAGCGCGGGATAGATGACCCCGCCGTTGCCCTCGCCGCCCAGCACGCACCCGTGGTCGAGGATCGCCGCCACCACGTTGGCTTCCCCCACGGGCGTGCGCAGCACGCGCACGCCGTGCCTGGCCGCCACCTTCTCGATCAGGCCGGTGGTCGACAGGTTCACGGCGAGGTCGCCCGGTTGATGAGCCAGCAGGAAATCGGCGGCCAGGGCCAGCGTCAGCTCCTCGCTCAGCGCCTGCCCCCCGTCGGCGACCAGGGCCAGGCGGTCGACGTCGGGGTCGACGGCCAGGCCGAGGTCGGCGCCCGTGGCGGCGACGGCCTCCCGCAGCTCGGCGAGGTGGGCCGGCGTGGGCTCGGGGTCGTGCGGGAACTGACCGCTGAGGTTGCAGCCCAGCGGCGTGCAGCGCACGCCCAGCCGGGCCAGAAGCTCGGGCACGATGCGCCCACCCGCGCCCTCCACCGCGTCGACCACCGCGTGCAACCCGCGGGCCGCGATGCGGTCGGCCTCGAGCCAGGGCAGCGCCAGGATCGCGTCGAGGTGGCGCTGGTCGGCGCCGTCGTCATGTTCGACCGCACCGAGCGCATCCCAGGCGACGTGCCCGTCGCCCGCGTCGTAGCGGGCCCGGACGGCGGCGTTCTGCTCGGCGTCGAGGAAGAGGCCGCGGCCATCCAGGAACTTCAGCGCGTTCCACTGCTGCGGATTGTGGCTGGCGGTGATGATGATGCCGCCGACGGCGTCGCTCTCCTGGACCGCCATCTCGGTCGTCGGCGTGGTGGCGATGCCGAGGTCGCGCACGTCGTGACCGGTGGAGACCAGGGCGGCGCAGACCGCGTCGCGCACCATGGGCCCGGACGGCCGGGTGTCGCGGCCGACGACGACCGGGCCGGGCGGCAGCCAGGCCCCGAACGCAGCCGCCCAGCGGGCGACCGTGACGGCATCGAGGCCGTCGCCGATCACGCCGCGGACGCCGGAAACGCTGACTCTCAGGACCAAGGGCACTCCTCGGCAAAGGTTCAGGCGGCCGTGGCGAAACCGGGCGAGCGCCTTCGCCGCCGCCGTCCGCGCGGGACCGTCGCCCGATCAAGAAGCAAGGGATACGCCAGATCCGCCACCGGCGATGCCGGGACGCGGTCAGGGGTGGCATTCTAGCAGCCCGGCCCGTCCGCACAAGGCGCAATCGCCGTCCTCCCCTCTGTCCGGAACGTTTCTCGCTTGCACGGACAGGGGGACTGGCCGTACCCTGTTGGCCAGGAGGCCGGCATGGATGGAACCAGGACCGGCTTGGCGCGCCGCGCGGTCTGGCTGCTGGTGGCCGGATTCCTGACCCTGGGGTCGGGAACCGGGCCGGCCGAGGCCGCCGCAGCCGTCAAGCTGCAGATCAACGACAAATTGAGCCCCCTGAACCGCGATCGTCCCCTGCGCCAGCGCACGGATTACATCGTGCTGCACACGACCGAAGGCGGCGACCGCTCCTCGCTCGACCGCGTCCGACGCGCCGGCCTCGCCCACTACCTGGTGATGACCGACGGCCGGATCTACCGGACCATCGACCGCTCCCGGCTCGCCCGTCACGCCGGCCTCAGCATGTGGAACGGCCAGCAGGACCTCGACGCCGTGTCGATCGGCATCGAGGTGGTCGGCTACCACAACCGCCCGCTGCGCGAGCGCCAGATCCTGGCCCTGCGCGAGCTGCTGCGCCAGCTGCAATCGATCTACGACATCCCCGACGATCGAGTGCTCTCGCACTCCATGGTCGCCTACGGCAACCGCAATCGCTGGCACCGGCAGGCGCACCGCGGGCGCAAACGCTGCGGCATGCTCTTCGCCCAGCCCGAGCTGCGCGAACGCCTGGGCCTGTCGGGCAGCCCCGACCGCGATCCCGACGTGCTCGCCGGCCGCCTCGTCGTGGCCGACCCCCACCTGGCGACCGTGCTCTACGGCGGCTCCCGCGAAGCCCAGAGGGCCGCGGTCGAGGAATTCACCGGCCCCGAGGTGAACGTGATCACCGCCCAGCGCACCGCCTGGTACATCGCCCGCGACGAGTTCGACAGCGCGACCACGGTCTACTATTTCCCCGATGGCACCAGGCTGCGTGGCACCGAGGTCAACGATTGGTCGCGCCTGCCGCCCGGGACCCGCGTGCTGCTCGCCCAGGACCCTCCCGCCGACGTGGCGGTCAACGACGCACCTTTCGCGGGACCGTCCTGGGGCGTGATCGGCCGCGACGGCAACACGGCCGGCGACGTCGCCGGGTCGGCCTACAACCTGCCCACCACGGTCTACGTGCGCCCGAACGGCCGCGTGTCGCGGGGCGACCAGCTCGCGGATCGCGATTTCCGCAACCTGCCGCGCGGGACCCGCGTCTTTCTGGGCGTGCGCTACGCCGGCACCGTGACGCGCCACCGCACAGCCTACGCCCTGGCCGGCCCCGACTTCCGGCTCGACTCGACGCTCTACCTCCTGCCCGGCGGCGCCGTGCGCACCGGCTCGCAGATCCGCGAGAACAAGATCCCCGGCGGCACCATGGTGATGCTCGGCAGCTGAGTTATTCCGCGAAGAATGTAACGGGCCCCTCGCTTGCCCCTTCGGGGGCATGGA
>CAZVWL010000242.1:0-4084 GCA_964630845.1 uncultured Fibrobacteraceae bacterium | reverse complement strand
CATCTGCACGCACGTGCTGGCGTTCGAGAGCAACAGCGAGGTGCGCTGGTACGAGGGCAACGTCTCGGATTACCTGGAAGACCGCCGGCAGCGCCTCGGCGTGGAGGCCGAGCGGCCGCACCGGATCGTGTACCGGCGCCTGAGCGGGTAACGGCCGCGGCTCAACCGAAGCGGCCGGTGATGTAATCCTCGGTGCGCTGCTGGTCCGGGTTGGTGAACATCTTGCTGGTGGGGTTGAACTCCACCATCTCGCCCACGTAGAAGAACGCCGTGTGGTCCGAGACGCGGCTGGCCTGCTGCATATTGTGCGTCACGATGACGATCGTGACATGGTTCTTCAGCTCGCTCATCAGCTCCTCGATCCGCATCGTCGACTGCGGGTCGAGCGAGCTGGTGGGCTCGTCCATCAGCAGCACCTCGGGCTCCACCGCCAGCGCCCGCGCGATCGACAGGCGCTGCTGCTGCCCGCCGGACAGGCTGCCGCCGGGGTTGCGCAGCCGGTCCTTCACTTCTTCCCAGAGGGCCGCCTGGCGCAGCGCGCGCTCGACCACCTCGTCGAGCAGCCGCGCGTCGCGGATGCCGACCAGCTTGAGCCCCGCCACCACGTTGTCGTAGATCGACATGGTCGGAAACGGCGTCGGCTTCTGGAACACCATGCCCACGCGGCGGCGGATGGTCACCGGATCGACCTTGGGCGCGTAGATGTCCTCGCCGTCGAGCAGGGCCTGGCCGGTGACGCGCGCGCCGCGGGTCTGGTCGTGCATGCGGTTCAGGGCGCGCAGATAGGTCGTCTTGCCGCAACCCGAGGGCCCGATCAGCGCCGTGACCTGCTTGTCGAAGATCGGCAACGAAACGTCCTTGACGCCGACGGCCGCCCCGTAGTGGACGGAGAGGTTGCGCGTCCTCATGCGGACATCGCCGAGTTCGCGCTCGGCGTCCTCGCCGAGTTCGCCGGGCAGGTCGAGGGGGGTGTCAGCTTCTCGCATCTTGCGTGCTTCCGCCTGTTTCATGACGCCACGGGCTCCTAGCGCCTGGACCACGCCAGCCGGCCGATGATGAAGGTCACGATGACCATCGACAAGAGGATGATGCCGGCTGCCCAGCCCATCTCGTGCCACTGCTTGTACGGGCTGATCGCCAGGCTATAAAGCCTCTGCGGCAGCGTGTCGACCGGTCCCAGCAACCAGCCGGACCAGTGGCTGGGCAGGTAGTTGTTGCCGAACGAGGTGAACAGGAGCGGCGCCGCCTCGCCCGCCGCCCGCGCGAACGCGATCAGGATGCCGGTCACCAGGCCCACGCGCGCGGCCGGGATGATCGTCGACAGGACCACCCGCCAGCGCGGCAACCCCAGCGCCAGGCCGGCCTCCCGGATCGACCAGGGGATGATCATCAGGGCGCTCTCGGTGGTCCGCGCGATGATCGGCAACATCACGAACGCCAGGGCCACCGCCCCGGAGATGCCAGAGAACGTGCCCATCGGTTTGACGATCAGGGCGAACGCGAGCAGGCCCTTGAGGATCGCCGGCATGCCGTTCAAGGTGTCGTTCAAGAGGCGCAGGAGCGGGTTGAGCCGGTGGTCGGGATACTCCGAGAGCATGATGCCGGCGCCGATGCCGAACGGCACGGCCAGCAGCAGAGCCAGCATGTCGATCACCATCGTGCCGATGATCGTGTGTACGAGGCCGGTTTCCTGACCCAGCTGCGCCCGTGCGGGCGAACCCAGTTCCTTGGTGAAGAAGTCGATGTTCAAGGCGCCGATGCCCTGCACCACCACGTAGGCGATCACGATGAACAGCGGCACGAGCACGCCGACGGTCGACGCGCCCAGCAACCCGACCATCAGCTTGTCCCGCAGGTGGCGCCGTCTGAGGTTCATACCGCGCGACCTCCGGACACCATCATCTTGCGTTGCAGGTAGGCCGCGAAGAGGTTGACGATCAGCGAGATCAAGAACAGGTAGAATCCGATCGCCATCAGGCTCGAGAGGTGCAGGTTCTCGACGGCCTCACGGAACTCGTTGACGATCACCGAGGGCATGGTGGCCGCGGCGCCGAGCACGTTGAACGGCAACGTGTTCTTGTTGCCGATGAGCATGGCGACGGCCATCGTCTCGCCGATCGCGCGGCCGAACGAGAGGATCGCTCCGGCGATGATCCCGCCGCGGGCGTACGGCAACACCGCCATGCGGATCACTTCCCAGCGCGTGGCGCCCAGGGCGAGCGCGGCCTCCCGCTGCTCCTTCGGCACGAGGCGGATCGCGTCGCGGCTGAGCGCCGCCGTGAACGGCACGATCATCATCGCCAGCACGATCACGGCCGTGGTCATGCCGTAGCCGATCGGGCTGCCCAGGATCGGCAGCAACGCCGGATGCGACTCCGCCGCCCACAGATACACCGGCATGTAGAAGGTCTCGCGCAGCCACGGCGTCAGCACGAAGATGCCCCAGATGCCCACCACCACGCTGGGCACGGCGGCGATCAGGTCCACCAGACCGTCGATGATGTGCGCGAGCCAGCGCGGGGCATACTCCGCCGAGAAGATCGCCACGGCCAGGGCCGGCAGGAACGACAGCCCGAGGGCGACCACGCTGGTCACGATGGTCCCGATCAGGAACGGCCAGGCCCCGAACTCCAGCTTGAGGGCCGGGTCCCAGGTGGTCCCGGTGAGGAATCCGAAGAATCCGAAGCGGGAGATCGCGTCCGAGCCCTCGAGGTAGAGCACGACGGCCAGCGCGACCGCCAGCGCCATCACCGTCAGCCCGAAGACCACGACGAACGCCAGGAACAGATGATCGCCCAGCCAGCGGTAAACCAGCGCCGGCGTGCGCTTGACGACCGCGGACACCTCGGGATTGGCAGCCGGCATGGAGATCGGACTGGTGGACACGCTGGTTGGACCTCGCCGGTTTCGATCGCACCTCGACGCGACCTGACCGCAGGCATGGTAGCCGCCGATTGTTCAGATCGTGTTAATGGATGTTAAGGGTTCGATGAGCGTCGTGTTCAGGGCCGTTCGGCTTCATCAGCCGACCCGGCGGCGCCAGGTCGCGGCCGCCGCCGGGTCTCGATCGCTGGTTCTCGACGGTCTCAGCGGCGCTTCTGGGCCTCGGCGAGGATCTGCTCGCCCAGGTTCTCGTTGTTCCACTTGACCTGCTTGATCATCGCCAGGTTGCGGTCGACGGCCGCCTGCGGCAGGCGGGCGTAGCCGAGGCTCTCGGACAGCTCCTGGCCCTTGGTGATGGTCCAGACGAGGAACCGGACCAGTTCGGCCGCGTGCTCGCGGCTGGCGATCGCGCGGTTCTTGTCCAGGTGCTCGTAGACCAGCATCCAGGCGAATCCGGCCGCCGGGTAGCCGTCGGGCGCCGGGGTGTTGGTGAACAGGATGCGCGTGTCCTCGGGCAGCTCGATGTTCGCCGCGGCGGTCGTGGCGGCGAACGTCGGCTCGATCACGTTGCCCGCCGCGTTGATCACGAACCCGTAGCTGATGTTGTTCAGGAGCGCGTACGACAGCGAGTTGTAGCCCAGGGCGCCCGGGGTGTTCATGACCACGCCGGCCACGCCCTCGTTGCCGTTGCCGCCGACGCCGGTGGGCCAACTGACGCTGGTGGCGAAGCCCACGCGCTCGGCCCACTCGGGCGACACGCGCGTCAGATAGCTGGTCCAGACGTTGGTGGTGCCGGAGCCGTCGGAGCGGTGCACGATGGTGACCGGCAGGCGCGGCAGCTTCAGCGTCGGATTCAGCGCCGCGATCTTGGGATCGTTCCACATCGTGATCTTGCCCAGGAACAGGTCGACGAGCGTCGCCCCGTCCAGCACCAGGCCCTTGCCGATGCCGGGCAGGTTGTAGGTGGGGACCACGTCGGCGAGCGTGATCGGCATGTTGAAGGCCGTGCCGCCGGTCTTCTCCTTGATCTCCGCCATCACCTGGTCGGACAGGAAGGCCTCGGTCATGCCGAACATCACCGTCTGCTCGATGAACTGGCGAATGCCGCCGCCCGAACCGATCGACTGGTAGTTGACCGTGATGCGGCCCCCGGTCTCGCTGCGGTACTGGTCGGCCATGGCCGTCACCAGGGGCGCGGGGA
>CAZVWL010000241.1:0-4199 GCA_964630845.1 uncultured Fibrobacteraceae bacterium | reverse complement strand
CAGCACGGGATCGATGAACACGACCTCGCCGGTGAACTGCTCGCCCGGCAGCGAGGTCACCGTGAAGGCGGCCTGCTGGCCCAGCGCGAGCCACGGCAGATCGCGCTCGAACGCGGCGAGGTCGACCCACACGCGCCCGAGGTCGGCGATCGCCACCAGCGGCGCGCCGGTGCCCACGTAGGCGCCCTCGACCGCGTCGCGCCGCACCACGGTGCCGGCGTTCGGGGCGGTGATGGTGATGCGCTCGCCGTCGGCGGCGGCCACCGCGTCCGGCTCGAGGTCCCACAGGCGCAGGCGCTGGTGCACGGCGGCGAGGTTTTCCGCGGCGCCTGCCTCGCCACGCGAGGCGGCGTCGCGCGCGGCCAGCAGCTCGGCCCGGGCGCGGTACAGCTCCGGCGAGTAGATGTCGGCCAGCTTCTCGCCGCGCCGCACGGTGCGGCCCGTGAAGTCGACGTACAGGCGCTCGATGCGGCCGGGCACGCGGGCGCTGATCACACGCTGGCGCGTCTCGTCGACCACGACCTTGCCGACCAGCGCCACCGTGCGGGCGGCGAAGCGGCGCTCGACCGGCGCGGTCTGGATCTCGGCCAGCGCGACGGCGCTCTCGGAGATCACGAGGTCGCGCGGCCCGAGCCCCTCGCGGTCGTCGTCCTCGAGTGGGATGAGGTCCATGAAGCAGATCGGGCACTCGCCCGGCATGGGCAGCTGGAACTGAGGGTGCATGCTGCAGGTCCAGATCGTGGCCGCGGCGTCGGCCGCGGCCGGTTCGCCGGCGGCCTGCGGTTCGCCGGAACCGCCGCCGCCCCTGGCCAGGTACCCCAGCAGGAAGGCGGCGGCGAGCGCCAGGCCCGACAGGACGAGTCGGTTGCGACGGTTCATGATCCGCTCCTTGCGGCAGGGTCGAGGGCGGCGGGCACGCGCCCGCGCGCCTCGTCGAGGTCGGCGGCCGCCACGGCGAGGTCGCGCCGCGCGGCCAGCAACGAGAGTTCCAGATCCAGCAGCGTGCGCTGCGCGGCGAGCACGTCGGCGAAAGCGGCCCCGCCGGCGCGGTACGAGGCGAGCACGGTCTCGTAGGCCTGGCGCGCGAGCGGCAGCAGTTCGCCGGTGTAGAGGTCGCGACGGCGGCCGGCGTCGCGCCACGAGGCGAGCGCGGTCTCGACGCGCGCGTCCAGCGCCTGCCGCAGCGCCTCGCGCTCGGCTTCGGCCACCCGCGCGGCCGCCGCCGCGGCCTGCATCGCGCCGTCGACCTTGCCGCGCCATAGCGGCAGGTTGAACCCGAGCTTGGCCCGCACCCGATCGCTGGTCTCGTCACCGCCCGCCATGCCGGATCCGTCCATGCGGATCCAGTCGACCCCGAGGCTCAGGACCGGCCGGCCGGCGCGGCTGGCGGCCTGGCGCTCCCAGCGCGCGGCGTCGGCGCGCCGCGCGAAGACCTCGAGGCTCGGGTGCGGCGCCCCCCCATCGCTCGCCATCAGCGCGCCGGCGGCCTCGGCAGCGGCCTCCGCGGCGCCGGCCAGCGTCGCGGGCATCGCCAGCGGCGCCTGCGCGTCGCGGCCGAGCGCGGCGTTCAATCGGCTGCGCGCGGCGGCGAGGTCTTCCTGCAAGCGCGCCAGTTGGTCGTCGCGCCGGGCGACCTCCACCTGGACCTGCAGCAGGTCCGCGTAGCGCCCACCGCCCGCCTCGTAGGCCGCGCGCACGCTGCGTTCGAGGCCGGCGGCGAGGTCGCGCTGCGCCACCAGCAACGTGCGCGTCTCGCCCAGCCAGGCGGCGTGCGCCCACGCGCGCCGCACGCCGGCCACGACGCCCACGGCCGTCGCCTCGCGCCGCCAGCCCGCCGCGTGCTGCATCGCCGTCGCGGCCTGCTCGCGCGCGCCGAGCGTGCCCGGCCAGGGCACCGACTGCGTGAGCGAGAGCATGCGCTCGCTCGGCCCCTCGATCATCTCGCCCCACATGACCATGGGGTCGGGCCACGACCCCACCTGGCGCACCCGGCCCGCCGCCGCCTCCTGCTCCTGCGCGGCCGCGTCGAGCGCCGGGTGGCTCGTGAGCGCGCCGGCGATCAGCGCGGCGAGGTCGTGGCCGTCCAGCGGCGCCGGTTCGGCGGCCAAGGCCACCGACGCGGACGCCAGCAACGCGGCCGCCACGCGCAGGATCAGTTCCGTCGATCGTGTCATCGTGCCTCCGGTCAGTGGTCGCGCCGCTCGCCGCGCACGGCCACGCAGACCAGCGCGACCAGCACGGCCAGCCCGACGAGGTTCAGGGCGAGGTTCATAGTTGCTCCTGTTCCAGTTGCCCACACACCTGGCGCCGCTCACGCAAAGGTCACGCCAGAAATCAACCGATTGTCTTGCAACGACTTGAGGCCGACCCAGGTGCGGTCTGACAACTATTCTCCAATCTTGGGGGTTGCCGCTGGAGAATATTCTCCAGCCGAACAGGAAGGTGCGACCGTGCCCGTGATCCTGCGCCGCTACGGCGTGGTGGCCCTGATGGTCCTGGTCATCACGCTGATGCACTACAACACGGCGATGCACATCCACGCCGCGCACGGCATCTACCGCCGCCTGTACTACTTCCCGATCATCATCGCGGCGTTCCGCGGCGGGCAGCAGGCCGGCTGGTGGACGGCGGTCATCATCTGCCTGGTCTACATCCCCCACGCGTTCGGCCTGATCGGCTTCGACCCCGGCAGCACCCTCGAGAAGGTGCTCGAGATGGCGCTCTACCTGGCGGTGGGTCTGGTGACCGGCGTGCTGGAGGACCGCGAACGCCGCACGCGCGAGGCGCTGGCGCGCACGCTGGCGCAGCGCGAGCGCCTGCAGGAGGAACTGGTCCAGAGCGAGCGTCTGGCCGCGGTCGGGCAGCTCTCGGCCGGACTGGCCCACGAGATCCGCAACCCGCTGGCCTCGATCAAGGGCGCCGCCGAGATCCTGGGCGACCTCGCCGTGCCCGACCCCCACGACACCCGGGCACGCATGGCGGCGATCCTCAAGGAGGAGACGGCCCGCCTGAACGAGGTGCTGACGCGGTTCCTCGGCTACGCACGGCCGACCGTCGCGGACCGCCGCCGGATCGACCTCGCCGACGAGTTGCGGCGCCTCGGCGACCTTCTCTCCCATCGCCCGCAGTCGCCGACGGTCACCGTCACGGTGCCGGACGGGGCGTTCGTGTGCGACGGCGACCTGACGCAGCTTCGCCAGCTGCTGCTGAACCTCGGCCTGAACGCGGCCCAGGCGGCGGGGTCGGCGCCCCAGGGGACGGTCGGCCTCGAGCTCGACCGACGCGGCGGCGACCTGCAGATCGTGGTCACCGACAACGGGCCGGGGTTCAGCGCCGAAGCCGTGCACGCCCTCGGCACGCCGTTCTTCACCACGCGCAGCGGCGGCACCGGCCTCGGCCTGGCCACCAGCCTCAAGGTGGCGCGCGACCACGGCGGCGATCTCGCCGTCGACACCGACCACCACGGCGGCGCCCGGGTGCTCGTGCGGCTGCCGGCGGCGAAGGGAGCCTGACCATGGCCCGCGTGCTCTTGATCGACGACGACCGCAACCTGCGCGAGGTCGTCGGGTACTTCCTGCGCGAGGCGGGGCACGAGGTCCTCGATGCCGGCTCGGCCGAGGAGGGCATCGCGCTGGTGGCGAGGTCGCGGCCGGATCTCGTGCTGACCGACATGCGCATGCCCGGCCGCGACGGCATGGACGTGCTGCGGGCGGTGCTGCCTGGCGGCGTGCCGGCGATCGTGCTGACCGCGCACGGCACGGTGAGCCAGGCGGTGGCGGCCATGCAGCTGGGCGCGTCGTCGTACCTGCTCAAGCCGTTCGAACGCGCCGAGCTGCTGGTGGCCGTCGACAAGGCGCTGGCCGAGACCGCGCTGCGCCGCGACAACGCCAACCTGCGCGACCTGCTGCGCCGCCGCCAGGCCGACGGCGGCCTGGTGTACCGCTCGGACGCCATGGCGCGCGTCGTGGACGCCGCCCGGCGGGCGGCCGCCACCGACGCCCCCGTGCTGATCACCGGCGAGAGCGGCACCGGCAAGGAGCTGCTCGCCCGGCTCGTGCACGAGGCGAGCCCGCGCTGGGAAGCGCCGCTGGTCGCGGTCAACTGCAGCGCGATGACGGGCGAGCTGATCGCTTCCGAGCTCTTCGGCCACGTGCGGGGCGCGTTCACCGGCGCCGACCGCGACCACGAGGGCCGCATCC
>CAZVWL010000240.1:0-4225 GCA_964630845.1 uncultured Fibrobacteraceae bacterium | reverse complement strand
CGATGAGGGGAGGTTCGACCCGCCGGTCATCGAAGAACGTGCGGTTGGGGGCGCTGCCGCCGTCGCCGGTGTAGTAGTAGCTCGTGAAGCCGAGGTCGGCGATGATCCCGGTGAGCATCGGCTGCGGGTGCACGCCGGCCGGCGACGAGTACTCACGCAAGGGGTGGCCGGTGATCCTCGCCAGGCAGTCGCGGTTCTGCAGGACCAGCGCCCGCATCAACGCGGCGGGCATCTGGCCGGTGCCGGCCAGGCGCGCGAAATGGTTGTGGGCCCAGCCGCCGTGGCTGCCCAGTTCGCTGGACGGGGGCAAGAGGTCGAGCATGGGGCGGCCGCGGCCGCAGGCGTCGAAGCCGGATCCGTCGCCGGGGCGGTCGTTGTCGGGACCGGCGGTGACGTGCCAGGAGGCGGGCAGTTCGGGGTCCAGGAATCCTTCGGCGGCCATCGCGGGAATGGCGGCGTGGTCGGCGTTCGCGTCGACGTGCCAGCTGAGGACCAGGGCGCCGATCCCGCGCGGGGCGGGCACCACACGCGGCACGAGCGCGCGGCGGGTGGTCAGGAAGCGTAGCGTCAGGCGCAGCGGCAGGTCGTCGGCCTGGCCCTTGAGGTGCCCCAGCGGCAGGCCGACGTAGAGTAGGCCCCCGCTGCCGAACGGGCGCGTGAGGATGACCGGCCCGCCAAGTCCCTGCTCGTTCTCGCCCCAGGCCAGCACCTCGAGGCGCGGGTCGTGCGGGCGGGACAAGGGAGCCATGGCGAACGGGTAACGCAGCATGCCGAATCCGTAGCCCGTCAGCTGCAGGTCGTGGCTCAGCTTGCCCGGTGGCACGCCGAAGGCGGCGGCGAGGTCGGCACGCAGGAAGCGGACCCCGCCCTGGCCGAAGCGCCGGCGGCCGCTGGGGTCGTCCGGTTCGACGGCGAGGTCGAGCAGGTCGCGCAGGCCGCGGTTCGTGCGCAGGCTGGCGTCTTCGTCGCGGGTGCCGACGTCGTGCACCAGAAGCACGTGGCCGCCGGCGTTCATGTAGGCGCGCAGCCAGTGGGTCAGCGGCGTCAGGCCCGTGGCCGAGACCAGCTCGGGGAACACCAGGGCCGGGCAGCGCGCCGCGAGCGCGGCGGGGTCGAGGTCCACGAGGTGAAGCTGGTCGACGAGCCGCCAGGGCACGCCTTCCTCGTCGAGCACGCTCTTGTAGGCGGCCAGGACCTCGGCGCCCTCGCGCAGCAGGCGAGGGTTGTGGGCGATCAGCAGCGTCACGGCATCGTCCCCACCGACCCGCGACGCCTCCCGCAGCTCGCGCACGCCGACGATGACCACCAGCGCGGCCACGCCGATCAGAAGCAGGGTCAGCGCGCGGTGCATCGGACCAGTCCCTCGCCTTCGGTCAGCACGTAGCCGTGCACCACGACCTCGCCGCCGAGCGCCACGCCGCGGTTGCCGATCAACGACTTGACCGCGCCGGGCCGGCCGATCTGTACGCCGCGCGCCACGGTGACCGTGTCCTGACCGAAGACGTGTCCGGCGATGGTCGCCTCCTCGCCCACGGTGATCGGCCCATCGGCGAAGACGCTGCCGAGCACGGTGGCGCCCGCGGCGAGGTCGACCCCGCCGACCGCGTGCACGCTGCCGCGCACGACCGCCCCGGCGCCGACGCTCAGGCTGCCCATGGTCACAAGGTCGCTGTCGACCGTCTCGCCGGGGTCGATCCGGACATCGCCGCGCTCGTGGCGCAAGACCTGGTCGATCGTGCGGCGCGCGCCGTCCTCGTCGGGGCCGACGGGCGCGATACGCGGGCGCAACGACACCGGCGCAGGCCTGGCTTGGCCGCCCTCGGTCGCGATCGGCGCGCCGAAGAGCCGCGCAAAACGGCAGCCGTCGGCGATCTCTAGGCGGCCGCGAGCCGAGCAATGCTGCCCCAGGCGGCAATCCGGCCCGGCGCGCAGGTCACCCTCGGCGTCCAGCCAGCGCAGCACCTGCACGCGCTCGACGAGGTCGAGGTCGCCATCGCAGGCGATCGCTCGCAGCTGAGATCCCGGACCGAGCGACGCGCGCCCCTCCACGCAGACCTCGCGCTGGAGCGAAGCGTCGGCGCCGACGGTGAGGTCGCCGCGCACCAGCAGGACCTCGTCGACCCGCTCGGCCGCCGCGACGGCGTGGGCGTGGGTCACGCGCACCTGCTCGGGTCGCGAGAGCTTGGCCGCATGGCTACCGGGCCAGACCGTCGCCGCCGGCAGGGCCTGGCGCAGCAGGCGCCGCAGGCTGCGGCCGAAGTAGTGCGGGTCCTTCGAATAATTGAGGTCCACGGGCAACGGGTAACGGTCGCGCGGCCGCAGCACCTCCAGCAGGCCCGGCACGAGCGGCAGCACGCACATCGCCACGAAGGCGCCGAGCAGCAGCGGCGCCGCACCCGGCCGCGGGGTGACCGCCGGGAATTCGGCCCCGTTCAGCGAGGACAGGGGCATGCCGGCGTGCGCCACCACCAGGCCGCCGGCCAGCGCCATGACCAGGATCATCAGCCATACCTGCAGCAGCAGGCGCCAGCGCTCGCTCATCGCGACGCCCTCCCGAAACGCTCGGTCTTGGCCCAGGCGACGGGACGCCGCAGCACGAGGTCGCCGATCGCAGCGAAGAAGCCGCGGCTCATGTTCCAGACGTTCAGCAGGAAGTAGAAGGTCAAGAACGGCAGCAGGCGGATGCGGTGGGTGACCCCGTCCAGGAGCGCCGCCGTGCCGATCTCGTAGAACGGCGCGAAGTTGCCGAAGCAGTTGTAGGCGGCCACGAAGAGGAACACCAGCATGCTGCTGATGATCTGCATCTCGCCCAGGAAGAACAGCACGACCGAATCGATGATGCCGAGCAACAGGAAGACCGGCACCGTGTAGATGCCCAGCAGCAAGAAGCCGTCGAGCTTCTCCTGGCGCGACAGGTAGCGGGACCGCACCAGCGGCCACAGGTACCGGAACATCACCATGTTGTGGCCGCGGGACCAGCGCTGGATCTGCCGCGAGCGCACCTCCCAGACCTCGGGCACCTCCTCGAAGCACTCGACGCGGTTGGCGTACGCCACCTTCCAGCCTCTGAGGTACAGGCGGATGGTCAGGTCGGTGTCCTCGGCCAGCACCCGCGGGTCGAAGCCGCCCAGCTCGAGCACCTGCTGGCGGCGGAAGCCGCCCACCGTGCCGCCGTATTGGGGGATCAGCCGCAGGTTGTGCCGCGCCTGCTGATCCACCTGGTAGCCGCCGCTGCGCTCCAGATCCAGCAGGCGCGTCAGCAGGTTGCGCTTGGTGTTGTAGGGGATCACGCGCCCCATCACGGCGCCGACCTGCGGATCGAGGAAGCAGATCGCCAGGTCGCGCAGCATGCCGCGGCCCGGGATGTAGTCCGCGTCGAACACCAGCACGACCTCGCCGGTGGCCAGGCGCAGGGCGTCGTTGAGCGCCGCGGGCTTGCCGCGCGGCCCGTCCTCGAGCCGGTGCAGGGGCTGGACCACGGGGTATGCGGCGGCCAGCTCGTCCAGGACCGCCGCGGTGCCGTCGGTGCTGTGGTCGTTGATGGGGATGATCTGCAAGCGGTCGGCCGGGTAGTCGCAACGCAGCAACGCCTCGAGGCACTGGCGCGCAACCCGCTCCTCGTCGTGCATCGGCACCAGCACCGTCAACAGCGGCAGGTCGCTATCGAGGATGTCCTGCATGTAGAGCCGCTGCCGGCCGAGCATCCGGTTCAGCGTGAAGCGGTAGTGGCGCACCGCGTACACCGCCATCACCAGGACGACGAGCACGATGTACGCCTTCAAGATCAGAATGACCACCGCCACCTCCCCTGCTGCCGCTGGACGCGCAGGGCGACCAGATTCAGGTAGATCGAGTAGATCGCGACCATGTAGACGAAGTCCAGGAAAGGCCCGAGCGCGAAGAACATGGCCGCCATGTAGAGCACCGACCCCGTGTCGAACACGTACAAGAAAGCGGCGTAACGCAGCATGCCGAAGAGGACCGCCCAGGCGCCGGTGGCCAGGGTCACGAGCATCTTCTCGCCGACGGCGGCGGGCACCGGCAGGAGCACGACTCCCATCACCAGCGGGATCATGAACCAGATGCCGAGCTGGGTGCCCATGTAGAGCTGGCTGAAGTCGGCGACCGTATACGGGAAATGCGCCGGCCAGATCAGGAAGAACGCCGCCGAGACCGAGTTCAAGAGCGCGAGGTAGACCAGGTAGATGCGCAGCGGCTTCCAGAC
>CAZVWL010000239.1:0-4258 GCA_964630845.1 uncultured Fibrobacteraceae bacterium | reverse complement strand
TCTCCGCGAGCGGATAGACGCTCGCCTTCAGCACGTGCGCGAAGGTCACCAGGCGGGACCCCGGCCGGTCGATGCCGTCGTAGATGGCGCGGTTCTCGCGCGAGAACGTGCTGCCGACCGCGGCCAGCGTGCCATGGCGTTCGGCGTCGGCGAGGTCGAGCTTGACCACGTTGTACGTCTCGTTGGCCTGCGGGTAGAGGTCGGACCGTGAGACGTCGACGGCCAGGAACTCGCGCTGACTGCCCTTGAGCCAGTCCTCGATGGTGCCGAATTGACCGAGCTTCGTGGGCCGCCGCGGGTTGAAACGCAGCGCGTTGCCGCCATCGGCCACCAGGCGCCCGAGCCCCAGCGCCGCGCACACCACGCCCTCCTCCGGCGGCAACCCCGGCGGCGGGTAGAAGTCCGTGGAGTGCGCGACGCCGGCGAAGTCGGGATACACGACATGCTCGTGCCGCCGTCCGACCACCTCCTGCAGCACGACCGCCATCTTCTCTTCCTCGACCCGGCTGCCCGCCGCCTCGAGGTAGCTGCGCGCGCCGGCCTGGAAGACCGAGGCGTAGACCAGCTTGATCGCGTCGCTCAGCTGGTCGAGGCGCACGGCGAGGTCGTCATGGCTGTTCGGCAACATGTACGTGGCGTAGACGCCCGCGAACGGCTGGTAGCGGCTGTCCTCGAGCAGGCTCGACGAGCGCACGGCGATCGGGTAACGCACCTGCTCGAGGAAGGCCCGCAGGTCGGCCAGCGCGCCGTCCGGCAGCGGGTGATCGAGCAGCAGCCGCACGACCTCGCCGTCATCCAGCCCGCCGCCGAGCACGCGTTCGCGCAGCCGGTTGCGATCCAGGAACTCGTCGAAGACGTCGGTCGCCACGACCGCCGTCGGCGGCACCGCGATCACCACGCCGGGGAACCGCTCGCTGACGCCGTAGCGGTGCAGCACCGTGTTCATGAAGGCCAGGCCACGCGCCTTGCCGCCGAGCGACCCGCCGCCGATGCGCACGAAGTCGGTGCTCGCGTCGAACTGGCTGCGCGTGAAGTCCGCAACCACGCCGCGCTGCGACTCCGTGCGGAAGCGCTGCAGGCTCTCGACGAGCCAGGCCCGCAAGGCGCCGGTGTCGGCGAATTCGTCGGCCTTGCGTGGCCGGATCATCGCCGCCAGGGCGAATTCGGTGCGCGCGCGCAGCCAGGTGGAGAAATGGTCGCGGCTGGCGTGGTGCAACACCGAGGCATCGGGCACTTCCTGCAGCAGCTTGACCAGC
This sequence comes from uncultured Fibrobacteraceae bacterium, assembly GCA_964630845.1. Taxonomy (GTDB): domain Bacteria; phylum Krumholzibacteriota; class Krumholzibacteriia; order LZORAL124-64-63; family LZORAL124-64-63; genus Glo-17. Next base: position 3,002 of record CAZVWL010000239.1, on the reverse strand, counting down.
TCGCGGAGGTCCCGCGCGCGCCCCACCTCGCGGCCGCCAGGCAGGCGGAAGACGAAGTCGCCGAAGCCGAAGTTGTCGGCCATGAAGCGCCGCAGATCCTGCAGGAGCCGCGGCGAGTCCTTGTGGATGAAACCGGCGCCCGCGGCGGCCGCCTCGTGCAGCAGATCCAGGTTCGTCGATTGCAGCACCGCCGGCAGGTTGGGATCGAGCGCCTTGGCCTGACGGATGAACGACAGCCCCGCCGTCTCGACCGGCTCGCCGCCCCACGGGAAGCGCCCGTCCGCGATCACGCCCAGCAGCGACCCGTGGTACTGCTCGAACCAGCGCCACGCCTCCTCGAAGCTGGTCGCCAGCAGGATCTTGGGTCGTGCGCGCATGCGCAGCAGGCGGTGCGAGAGGTTGATCCCCTCGTCCATCAAGGCCTGCGTCTGCCGCACGATCTCGGTGTACAGCAGCGGCAGGTAGACCGAATAGAAGCGCTCAGAGTCCTCGATCAGCAGGATGGCCCGCACGTCGCCCTGGCGCGTGTCGTGCTCGAGGTTGCGCTGGTCCTCCCAGCTCTTGATCCCGGCCAGCAACAGCCGCACGTCGCCGGACCACAAGAAGACGCGGTTGACCGCCGACGCCGACGGGTGGGCCCGCATGAGCTGCAGCTCCCGCGGGTTGAGGACCAGCACGTAGACCGGCAGATCCGGCAAGCGCCGCTTGATGCTCTCGGCCAGGGTCGCGGCGTGCTGGTCGCCCAGATGCGCCATGGTCAGCACGAGGTCGAACCGCCGCGATTCGAGCAGTTCGAGCGCCTCCTGGCCGCTGGTGGCCTTGGTGATGCGCGGCGCGAAGCTGAGGTTCAGCTCGCGATACTCGTGCAGCAGCAGCTCGGTGAGGCGACCGCCCTCCTCCAGCGTGAACGCGTCGTAGAGCGACGCGACCAGCAGGATCTCCTGGATGCGAAACGGCATCAGCCGCCCAAAGCCGCCGAAACGCTCCTCGGTGCCCTCGCGCAGCTGCTGCCAGAACGCGTCCCGCTGCGTCATGGACCGACCGCCACGACCATGGCCACCGCGTGCACGGTGACCGCCTCGCCCCGTCCCTCCGGCCCGAGCCCCTCGCCACGCGTGGCCTTGACCGAGACGCACCCGGCCGCGATGCCGAGCGCCCGGGCCAGGTTCGCGGCCATGGCCTGCGCGTGCGAGGCGATCCGCGGCCGCTCGGTCATGACGGTGAGGTCGACGTTGACCGTGCGCCAGCCGGCGTCCTCGAGCACCCGCGCCGTCGCGCGCAAGAGCTCGACGCTGTCGGCGTCCTCGTAGCGCGGGTCGTGGTCGGGAAAATGCCGGCCGATGTCCCCGAGGGCGGCCGCGCCCAGGATGGCGTCGGCCACGGCGTGGCAGACCGCATCCCCGTCGGAATGGCCGAGCGGCCCCACCGGGCAATCCTCGAAGACGACCCCGCCGAGCACGCAACGTCGTCCCTCGACGAGGCGGTGGCGGTCGATGCCGAAGCCGATGCGCATGGCGGTGCGGGAGAACCTTTCGCGGCGCGGTTGGTCGATCGGGATTCGTCGGCGGCAGGATAACACAGGGAGCGGGGTTGGCCAGGACTAATGGTTCCTGCCACGCCGTCACGATCGGCCATGGTGCTCCTGCAACGCGCGGACCCGCAACTCGCGCCCCCGCAGCGCGCGGATGCCGCCGACGGCGGCGCGGGCGGCCGACAGGGTCGTGATCAAGGGGACGCGGTGGGCGATCGCGGCCGCGTACATGGCCTGCTGGTCGGCGTGGGCCTGTTGACCGAGCGGCGTGTTGATCACCAGCTGCACCTTGCCGCCGGCGATCAGGTCGACCGTATCGCCGGCGATCCGGTCGACCGTGCCGCCGGATTTGGCGACCGCCGTCACCGGCACGCCGACCCTGGCGATCGCGGCCGCCGTGCCCGCGGTGGCGAAGATCACAAACCCCATACGCGCGAGGTCGCGCGCGATGCTGATGGCGCCGGACTTGTCGTAGTCGTTCACCGTGATGAGCACCGCACCCGACTCGGGCAGGCGGTTGCCCGCGGCCATCATCGCCTTGGCCACCGCGTGCCCGAAGCGCGACGCATGCCCCATGACCTCGCCGGTGCTGCGCATCTCCGGCCCGAGGCGCGGGTCCACGCCCGGCAGCTTGTCGAAGGGCAGCACCTTCTCCTTGACGAAGAACCCGTCGACCGTCGGCGTCGTCGTCAAGCCCAGCTCGCGCAGCGTGAGGCCGGCCTGCACCTTGGCCGCCAGACGCGCCACCTCCACGCCGGTGGCCTTGCTCACGAACGGCACGGTGCGGCTCGCGCGCGGGTTGACCTCCAGCACGTAGGCCACGTCGTCCTTGACCGCGAACTGCACGTTCATCAGGCCGCGCACGCCGAGCGCCCGGCCCAGCTTCTCGACGGCCTCGCGGATCAGGCCCAGGTGGTAGAAGCTGACCTTGTAGGGAGGCAGGACGCAGGCGCTGTCGCCCGAGTGCACGCCGGCTTCCTCGATGTGCTGCATGACGCCGGCGATCACCACGTCGCGGCCGTCGGCCAGGGCGTCGACGTCCACCTCGTAAGCATCCTCGATGTACTGGTCGACCAGCACGGGCGCGCCGGGCGAGGCCTGCGCGGCGCGCTCGAGGCCGCGGTCGAGCTGGTCCTGGTCGTACGCGACCACCATGGCGCGCCCGCCCAGCACGAAGCTCGGACGCACCAGCACCGGGAAGCCGATCTCGGCGGCGATGGCGCGGGCCTCGGCGCGGTCGTGCGCGAGGCCCCAGCGGGGATGGTCGACCTCGAGGGCGCGCAGCAGGTCGCCGAAGCGGCCGCGGTCCTCGGCGAGGTCGAGGCTGTCGGGCGGCGTGCCCCAGATGGGCGCGCCGGCATCGGCAAGGCGGCGGGCGAGGTTGATCGGCGTCTGGCCGCCGAACTGCACGAGCACGCCGTCGGGCCGCTCGCGCTCGACGATGGCCATCACCTCCTCGAAGCTGAGCGGC
>CAZVWL010000238.1:0-4277 GCA_964630845.1 uncultured Fibrobacteraceae bacterium | reverse complement strand
GACCTGATGCCCATGCCGCCGGTGGTCACGCTCGACGTGCCGCTCAGCGCGACGCCGTTCGAGTTCGACGAGACCATCGCGCTGGTCGCCCAGGCCAGCGACCCCGACGGCGACGTGGAACGGGTCGACTTCCTGGCCTCCGGGCAGGTCATCACCAGCCGGTTCAACGCGCCCTATACCGTATCCTGGACCAACCCGCCGGTAGGCACGTACCTGCTGCGCGCGGTCGTGACCGACGACGACGAGCAGCAGAGCATGTCCGGCTCGGTGCCGGTGCAGGTGCTGTTGCCGGCGGCGTACGCCACCAGCCAGCTGGTGTCCGATGGGTTCTCCGCCGGGTCGTTCAGCGGCATGTGGCAGGTTGTCGATGGCACGGGTCAGGCCGGCGTCGTGCAGGGCGGCGGCCTGGTGCGCGTCACCGTGCCCGGCGTGTCGCAGGATCCGTTCGCGCCGGGCGCGCAGTTCTTCTACGCCCGTCAGAACGACTCGGGCAACGGTCTGGCGGTCCAGGTCAAGCTGGCGACCGCGAGCTTCGTCAACGCGGGCTTCGGCGGGTTGCGCCTGGAGGGTGCGGGCGGCGAGGTCGTCATGGTCGTGGCGAGCCGCGATCAGGGCGGCGCCTGGCAGTTGGGCTGGGGCGCGGCCGGCGGCGATGGCCTCTTCGTCGAGCCCGGTTCGCTCGCGCTGGCCGAGGTGGGCGACTCGTTGCATCTGCAGGTTCGCCGGCTCGGCGACGCCTGGAAGCTTCTCTACTCGCACAACGGGCTCTGGTGGCAGGTGGCCGCGGACCTCACGCAGCCGCTGACCCTCGCGCGCACCGGCTGGGTGGCCGGCAGCATGGATGTCGGCGGGCCGGTGACCGTGGCCGTCGACCAGATCGAGAACCTGGCCACCCCGCTGCCGCCGTCCGGCGGTGGCGACGTGACCGGACCGGTGATCAGCGCCGTGGCGGTCGAGGCCACCTTCAACACCGCGCGCCTGACCTTCACCACCAACGAGCCGGCGACCATCCGCCTGCATTACGGCCTGACGCTCGATTACGAGGCCGGCACGGCCGTCTATGACCAGCCGCTGCAGGAGCACGTGGTCGACCTCGCCGGGCTCCTCTCCGGCCAGGTCTACAACTACCGCATCATCGCGATCGACGCCGCCGGCAACGCGACCTTCCGCGCGAACGCGGTCTTCGCCACCAACGGCCAGGCCGTCTACTCGGCCGGGCCGGCGCCCGGCGACGTGTACCGCGAGGTGACGCGGGTGATGGCCAGCAACCAGTGGCGCGTCACCGATCCCAACGCGGGCGCCGCCGGAGCGCAGCAGTACCTGCCCAACCCGGTGATCTCGGTCACGCTACCCGACCTGACGGGCGCCGTGCGGGCCGAGATGGTGGTCGACCGCTGGGGCGGCCACGTGGGCACGACCAACAAGAGGCTGCGCTTCAACGGCCTGTCGTGGCTGCGTCTGCCCGAGTTGCAGACCACGCCGAGCGGCAATCCCGAGTGCTACATGTACCAGGACAACATGATGATCGACATCCCGCTGGCGCAGCTGCGTGAGGGTGTCAACACGCTCGAGGGGACCTCGGCCGGGCAGCTCTGCAACAACTTCAACTGGGGCCAGTGGGGCTGGTACGGCTTCGTGATGCGCATCTACTACGAGGGCGACATCGCCCATCCGCAGGGCAGCATCGTGTCGCCGGTGGCGGGCAGCAGCCTGGGCAACACCGTGCAGGTCGAGGTGCAGGCCACGGCGGTCGGCCAGGTGGCCGAGGTCGTGGTGCTGGGCAACTACCGCGGCATCGACGTCGACGGCAACGGATACTTCACCGACTGGCACCGCCACTACCACCGCCCGTACGGCTCGAACCAGCTCACCATGGCCGGCGTCGTGGGCCGCAGCACGACGGCGCCCTTCCAGATGACCTGGGACACGCGCTGGCTGCCGGACCAGGAGCCGGGCGCCATCAAGCTGCAGGCCCGCATCCGTGACGACGCCGGCTGGTGGTACGTGGCCGACATCGTCGAAAATCTGAGCCTCGAGCGACCGACCGAGGTGGTCAAGCTCTACACCACGCCGACGCTTCCCCAGTCCTTCTGGGTGCGCAACGGCCAGTCACGGACCGCCGAGTTCACGATCCCGGAGTCGGACGACCTGGGCCGCGCCATGGAAGCGCAGCTCGTGGTGCGCACGTGGAACGGGCTGGACGGCGGGGTCATGAACCTCAACGACCTGTGGACGCGCACCAGCTTCGGCGCGGACCACCACTACGCGATGTCGACGATCGCTCTGCCGCTCGGGTCGCTCGTGACCGGCGTCAATCAGCTCACCTTCTCGTCGCCCACGATCCACCACGGGGTGGAGGTGCTGTGGCCGGGGCCGATGGTCGCGGTCCGGTACCAGCGCTCGGCCGCCACGCCGGTGATCACGCCGCCGGGCGGGGTGCAGGAGGAGTCGGTGCTGGTGTCCATCACCGCCGACCAGGACAGCGAGGTGCGTTACACGCTCGACGGCACCCAGCCGACCGAGGCCTCGGCGCTCTACACCGGGCCGTTCACGCTCACCGAGAACACGACGGTGCGCGCGGTGGCGTTCCAGGGCAACGTGCTGCCCAGCGCGACCGCGGTGGCCAGCTTCGTGATCGCCGCGCCCAGCGAGGGCCGCGTGATCCAGGATCTGCAGGCGCTCTACGTGTTCACCGAGGGCGTCGGTTCGGTGGTGCACGATGTGACCGGCGTGATGCCGGCCCTCAACCTGTCGATCAACAACCCGGCGGCCACCAGCTGGCTGCCGAGCGGCGCCTTGCAGCTCAACAGCGCCACCCGCCTGCAGACCAGCGGCGCGGCCACGCGCCTGAACCAGGCGATCCGCGCCACCAACGCCTACACGATCGAGGCCTGGATCACGCCGACCACGGCCAGCCAGGGCGGCCCGGCGCGCATCGCCTCGCTGTCGACCAGCACCACGGAGCGCAACCTCACCCTCGGCCACGGCGCCTCCAGCGGCGCGCCCGGCTCGGTGTACGACCTGCGCACCCGCACCACGACCAACGGCCTGAACGGGCTGCCGTCGCTCAACACGCCTTCCGGTACGGTGACCGGCGCCATGCAGCACGTCGTCGCCGTCGGCGACGCCGCCGGCAACGTGCGTCTGTTCGTCAACGGCGCGCAGGTGGCGTCCGGCACGCGCACGGGCACCTATGCGAACTGGGACAGCTCGTTCCCGCTCCTGCTGGGCGCCGAGGCCGATGGAACCCGGCCGTGGCTGGGCACGTATCATCTGATGGCCTTCTACAGCCGCGCGCTGTCGCCGGCCGAGATCACCGGCAACTACGACCTCGGTCCCTTCGGCACCGGGTTGGCGCCTTCGCCGCCCACGGTGGCGATCCTCGCCCCGACCAGCCTGGCGCTGCTGGCGGCCGATGAGCCGACCGCGCTCAACGTGCAGGCCGTGGACGTCGACGGCGACGTGGTGCACGTCGAGCTGTTCGCCGACGGCGTGCTCGTGGCCGAGACCAGCAACAGCTCGTTGCAGACCACCTGGTCGCCCCCGGTGGGCACCTACCTGCTGGTGGCGCGCGCGACCGACAGCGGCGGCCGCCAGGCGCTGAGCGAGCCGGTGACCGTGGCCGCCTTCGCCGGCGGCCCGGGCCACGAGCCGGCCGCCTTCTCGAACGACTTCCGCAGCGAGCTGCTCGACCCCGCCGTCTGGCAGTTCATCGACCCGCGCGCCGACGCCAGCTACTGGATCGCCGACGGGCGCCTTTACATCGACGTGCCCGGCGGCATCAAGCACGACATCTGGACCGACGGGGTCACCGCGCCGCGCCTGCGCCAGACGCTGGCCGACCGCGATTGCGACCTGCTGCTGAAGATCGATTCGACGCCGCAGTCGGCGTTCCAGATGAACGGCCTGCTCTTCGAGGGCACGGGCTCGCGCTGGCTGCGCGTCGAGGTGCACCACAACGGCGCGTCGCCGCGCTTCTTCGCCGCGAGCTACAACGGTTCGGCCGCCACCACGCACGCCAACCTGGCGCTGCCGGTGGCCGAGGACTACTGGCTGCGCGTGGTGCGCGTGGCGGGCCTCTGGCGCGTCGACACCTCGACCGACGGCGAGACCTGGACGACCCAGGTCAACGACCTCGCCCTGGCCTTCACCGTGGGCTCGGTGGCGCTGCACGCGGGCAACGCGGGCACCACCCCGCCGGCCTACACCGCCAGCTTCGACCTCTTCTTCGACAACCGGGCGCCGGTGACCACGAACGGCGGCGCGGTGATCGACTT
>CAZVWL010000237.1:0-4315 GCA_964630845.1 uncultured Fibrobacteraceae bacterium | reverse complement strand
CGCTTGCCGGCTCCGCCGGCGGCCTGGGAATCGGCGACGATGCGGGTCGTGTCCGGACCGGCGCCGCGCGGCGTCGAGGCGGGCCCCACGATGCGCGTCACGTCGTCCGCGGCGGCGGGGAGCGGTCCGGCGCCCGCCTTGATCGCGGGGAAGACCACGCCCGACTCCTCGGCCTTGCGCTGCAGCTCGGCCAGCGCCGCGGTGGCCTTGTTGTTCTCGGGGTCGAGCGCGAGCACGACCGAGAACTCCTGCACCGCGTCGCCGATGTTCGACAGGCCCATCTCCTTGAAGTGGTAGCCGCGCTTGAGGCGGTCGGCGATGTTCTGCTGCCGCATGTCCTCGGCGAAGACGCGCGGGTCGGCCACGAAACGCTTGAGGTACTCGCGGCGGTAACGGCCCACGTTGCCGGCGACGTCGATGCTGTCGATGGCCGCCTGGATGCCGCGGCGCACCTGCTCCATGCTCTGGAAGCGTCGCGCGGGATCCTTGGCCAGCATCTTGGCCAGCAACTGATCGATCTCCGGCGTGCGCAAGGGGCACTCGGCCGCATCGATCGGCGGCACCGGCTGGTTGATGATGTTCTCCTGCACCTCGGCCGGCGTCGTGCCCTGGAACGGCTTGCGGCCGGTCAAGAGCTGGTAGGCCACCACGCCGAGGCTGAAGATGTCGGTGCACTGATCGATGTTCTCCTTGCCCACGGCCTGCTCGGGCGACATGTACGACGGCGTGCCGACCACCATGCCCGGCATGGTGAGGTCCTGGCGCCCGAGCGGCGACACCTTGCTCGTGTCGCGCGCGAGGCCGAAGTCGGCGATCTTCACCTCGCCCTTGGTGTTCAAGAGGATGTTGCTGGGCTTGACGTCGCGGTGGATGATGCTCTGATGGTGGGCTTCCTGCAGGCCGTAGGCCGACTCGTCGAGCAGGATGAGCGCGATCTCGGCCGGCAGGCCGCGGGCCTGCGCGTCCTTGTCCTGCGCCTGCACCAGCAGCTGGCTGAGGTCCGGCCCGTCGACGAATTCCATGACGATGAAGTAGATGTCGTTCTCGGTGCCGAAATCGATCACCGTCGCGATGTTGTTCGAGCGCAGGGACGAGGCGCTGCGCGCCTCGCGCTCGAACCGCGCGATGAAGTTCTCGTCGCCGGCCAGCGCCGGGTGCAGCACCTTGATCGCCACCGGATAGCCGAGCGTCGCGTGCACGCCGCGGTACACGGTGGACATGCCGCCCGAGCCGATCTTCTCGCGGATCTCGAAGCCGTGGAACGTCTGCTTCATCGCTCTCTCCGCCGGCCGCTCAGGCCGGACAGTACCGGGCCACGTGCACGGTGATGTTGTCCGGACCGCCGCGCTCGCGCGCCAGGTCGACCAGCTTGCGGCTGGCCCCGCCCGGCAGGTGCAAGGAACACGTGCGCACGATCTCGAAGTCCTCGACCACCTTCACCAGCCCGTCCGAGCACAGGACCAGCGTGGCGCCGGCCGCGAACGGGATGGGCTGATGCACGTCGATCTCGACGGTCGGCTCGGTGCCGAGCCAGCGCGTCAGGGTATTCGCCAGATCGGGGCGGTCAGGCGGCACGGGCTGACCCCGCCGCTGCATCTCCGCCGCCGCCGAATGGTCGTGGGTCAGGCGCCGGATCTGCCCCTGCTCGATGAGGTAGGCGCGGCAATCGCCGATGTGCCCGAGCACGAGGTCATGACCCCGCAGGTACGCCGCCGTGCACGTCGTGGCCATGCCGGCGTGGCGCGGCTCGCGGGCCGCCGCCTCGCGGATCGTCTCGTTCGCGGCGGTGATCGCGTCGCGCAGCGCGTGCGTGGGCCGCGCCGGGTCGCCTGCGGCGAAGAACGCGCCGCCGATGGTGTCGACGGCCAGGTGGCTGGCCACCTCGCCGGCGAGCGTGCCGCCGACGCCGTCGGCGACGACCATCAGGTAGGCGCCGCTGCCGTCGGGTCCCGAAAAGAAGCCGGCCGCGTCCTCGTTCTTCTCGCGGCGGCAACCGGGGTCGGTCACGCACGCGTGCACGAGCTTGAGGTCCGCCAGCGTCGTCCTGTATCCTTGCTCCTGCATCTGCCTTCCTCGCTGACGGCCGGCGTCCGCCGCCGGCCACGGGACCTTCGTCGACCCCGATCATGACACGGCGCCGTCGCGCCGCCTACATCCGATCCCGCGGCACCGGCGCACGCCGCCGGAACTGCACGGTCACCATGTCACCGAACACGATCTGGTCGCCGTCGGCGAGCGCCGCGGTGCGCACCGCGCGGCCGCCGACCTGCGTGCCGTTGGTGGACTTGAGGTCGATGAGCTGCACCTGGCCACGGCGCCACCGCACGATGGCATGATGCTTGGAAACCCTGGTTTCGGCCAGGGTCAGACCGTTGTCCGGCGCCCGGCCGATGGTCAGGCCCGCGGCCGGAACCGCGCAGCGCCACGGGCGCGCCGGATCGACCGACACGAGCCAGCCGATCGCGCGTCGGCGCCACCGCCACCAGCCCACGAACCCCGCGGCGGCGGCCAGCACGACCGCGCCGGCGACGACCAGCCCGGGTCCCGGCGACCAGCGGCCGGCGGCGCGCGCTCTGACCTCGGCGCGCCCGGATGTTCCGGCGCCCGTCGAGACGCGCACCTCTGCCGGCAACACCAGGCCCGGATCGGCCAGCACGAGCGCCTGCGCACCCTGGACGCGTTCGAGCACCGCCTTGACGGCCGCCAGCGGCGACGGCGCGGCGACCAGATCGCCGCCGCTGCTCTCGGCCAGGTGCTTCAAGCGCGCCACGGCCGCGGGGTGCGCGCCGTCGACCACCGCGCCATAGATCGGGATGGCCAGTTCCTGCGCCGCCTCCAGGCAGGCCGCCATCGGACGCAGGCTCGCTTCCTCCTCGCGCAGATCCCCCAGCACCACCAGCACCCGGCGCGACGGCGCGTCGTCCAGCAGCGCCAGATCCTGCAACCCCGCCAGCACGGCGTCCCAGAGCCGGGGCGCCGACGGCGCCACGACGTCGGGCACCGTCCCCAGGTTCGCGGCCGGTTGCAGCGGCAGCACGGACGCCCGGCCCACGCCGGCGTCGCGTAGCCCCAGCCAGTGCCGCGACCCCGGTTGCACTACCGGCAGCGTGGCCCAGCCGACGCCCGGCACGAACGTGTCGCTGACGACCAGGATCGCCGCCGGCGCCTGCGCGACGACCTCGATCAGTTCGAGCGGCGACCCGGCGGCGAACACCTGCAGGTCGGCGCGGTCCAGCGGCACCGGTCGCCCCTGGCCGTCGAGGCCGGCCACGGGGATCACCAGGCGACCGGGCGGCTCGGGCCAACCCGGCTCCACCAGCAGCTTCTGGAGCGGCTGCTCCCAGGCCACGGCCGCCAGGCAGGTCGACACCGCCACGAGCAACGCCGGCGCACGACGACACAGCCGCACCGCGATCGCCGTCATGCCCCGCCCTCCTCGATCACGAAGACATCCGGCCGGCGCAGCACGACGGCGGCTCCCAGGAACTTGGGCACGTAGTCGATCGTTTCCTGCTTGAGGCAGCCGTCGCCGCGCGTGGCGATGTCCCAGAAGTTCCAGCGCGACCGCCAGTCGGCGCCGCGGCCGAGGCAGCGCAGCAGGCCGTGCTCGCCCTTGTTGTAGGCGGCGATCGCGCTCATGAACGAGTTGGCCCCGAACGCGTTCAGCAGGTACTCGAGGTACTGGCAGGCGGCCAGGGTCGCCTTGATGGGATCGGTGCGTTCGTCGACGTGATCGTCGACGCGCAGGCCGTACTGGCGCGCCGTGCCCGGCATGAATTGCCACAACCCGCGCGCGCCGGCGTGGCTGACCACGTCGGTCTGGAAGCCGCTCTCGATGAAGGGCAGGTAGCTGAAGACCTCCGGCAGCCGGTGCTGGCGCAGGGTGGCCTCGATCATCGGCAGGTGCGCCTGGCCGCGACGCCAGGCCCGCCGGGTGAAGCCCTGCATCTCACCGGTCCAGAATCCCACCTGGCGATCGATGGCCGCCAGCAGGTCGGCGGGGATCGGCTGGCTGGCGGTGTCGATGCCGAACTCGGCCATGATCAGCGCCAGCTCCGCCTCGAGGCTGTACGGCGTCGGCGCCGCGGCGGGCGCCGGCTCGGCCGGCGATTCGGCGCGCGGCTCGACAGGCGGTTCGGCTAGCGGCTCGGGCTCCGCCGCGGACGCCTCCACCGCGGCCAGGATCGCCGGCAGGTCGCGCCCCTCGAGGGCGCCGGCGAATTCGATCTCGGCGCGTTGCAGCGCCGCGGCCACCTCGCCCGCCGACGCGCCCTGCGGCGGCATGAAATCCACGGCCGCCAGCGAGCGCAGGGCG
>CAZVWL010000236.1:0-4361 GCA_964630845.1 uncultured Fibrobacteraceae bacterium | reverse complement strand
GCCAGGACGCCGGATCCTGGATCGGAGACCACGGTGAGGCCATCGGCGGAGACGGTGCCGGTGCCGTTGATGACGAGGCGGCCGGTGGTGTGGTCGAAGGAGAGGATATTGAGCTGGGTCCCCGGCGCGGCGCCGAAGACGTTGGGCAGGGTGATCACCACCGGCTCGGCGAAGGTGGAGACCCCCGGCGCCTGGATGGTGATGTCGAAGGTGTGCTGCAACACCCCTGGCGGCAGCATGTCGCGGACCAGTTCCGGCGGCACGGTGGAGACGCCGATCTGGACGTTGTCGAGCACCTGACCGTTCTCGCCGATGGCGCTGCCGGGCGCCACGCTCAAGGTCAGTTGCTGGCGCTGGCTATCGGTCAGTTCCGGGGCGGCGGACTCATCCGTGGTGATCACGGTCGTCTCGGTCGCGCTGACCGACTGCAGGATGGTGGTCGACACCCGCGGCAGATAGACCTCGGGGCGGCCGGCATTGGCCGCGCGCTCCTCCACCGAGCCCATGCTCGCCATCACCGTATTGGTCACCCCGGCGGCGAGGGTCGCGTCCATCACCATTTCCGGGAAGAAGACCCCGGACGGCGCATTGGTCGCGGTGCGGCCATCGATGGCGATCTTCACATTGCCCACCGGCACCCCGGTCAGCGAGAAATTGCCCTCCGCGTCGGTATAAACCGTCTGGGCTTCCTGGCCCAGGATCCAGACTTTGACCCCCGCGATCGGCAGCTTGAAGACATCGTCGGCGGTATGCGCGATGCCATCGTCACCGCGGCCCATGTCATCGAAGGTCATCGGCTCCAGGTCTGGGCCGGGATCGACCACCTTGCCGACCAGGGTGGTGCCGGCGATGACCGTGCTGCTCACCGTGGTGAAGCTCCAGGTCAGCTCGCCGCCCGCCGTGCCATCGCCGTCGGCGTCGAGGAAGAGGCTGTCGCTGGCGGCGCGAATCGCCGAACCGTTCAGATGCAGGGTGATCCGGCTGCCGCCGGGCATCGGATTGTTGAAGAACAGCCAGGCATAGCCGCCGTCGAGGGCCGGCACGATGGTGGTCGGAATCGTCGCGCCATCCGGACCGGTGGCCCAGAAGGTATTGGCGTTGAGGGTGGCGGTGTTGACCGCGCGCGAGAAGAAGACCTGCGGCCGATAGGTGACGCCGACATCCACCGCCGCGTCGCCCGGGGTGACGCGGCTGACGGTGAACGGCGTCAGATCGTTCAGCGTCACATTGCGCGTCAGGGTCGCCAGATTGCCGGCGGCATCGCGCGCGGACAGGGTCAGGGTGTGCGCGCCGACCCCCAGGTTGCCCAGGGTCAGGGCGCGATCGAAGGCGCCGGTGGTCGCATCGAAGGTCAGATTGAAGGTGGTGCCATTGTCGATGCGGTAGCTCAACTGGGTCAGCGTCGTACCGGTGGCATCGGCGCTGCCGGCCACGCGGCTGTTCTGATCGAGGTTGGCGCCCTCGGCCAGGCTGGAGAGAGTGATCGCCGGCGCCCGGGTGTCGAGGGAGAAGGACCGGGTGAAGGACGTGGTGCTGTTGCCGGCGGCATCGCTGGCCACGATGCCGATGCTGTGGGCGCCATCGGCGCTGCCATCGACGGCGAAGGCGGTGGTGATGTTGAAGCGACCCTCGGCATCGAGCGTGAGGGGCTGCAAGGCCCCGGCATCGACGCGGTACTGGGCGCTGGCCACGCCGGAGAGATTGTCGAGGATCTGGCCGTTGAGGGTGAGGTTGCTGTTGAGCGCCGCCGGGGTGGCGTTGGCGATGACCGTCGGCGCCTGGGTATCCTGCGCGAGGGTGAAGCGGGTCAGCGCGGCGTTGGCCACCTGGGCCCCCAGTTGCAGGCCGGCCTGGTTGGTGAACTCGTAGTGGATGCCGCCATAGATGCGGCTGCGGCCCGCCTCGTTGGCGGCCTGGGTGAAACTGGTGTAGGCGCGGGTGACGCCCGGCAGGGTATAGGCGGTGGTGGAGAAGGCGGTGGTGTCGCCGAAGGCGCTGGCCAGCACCGTGGCGGCGGCGCCGCTGAAGGTGGAGTGGCCGGAGACATACTCCGGATGCGCCGGGGTGATCAGCAGCGGCGCCCAGTTGGCATCCTTCTGGGTGGCGGCGTTGTTGTCCAGGTCGGCGGACTGGATCGCATTGATCGGCCGCCACAGGCCATAGAAATACTTCGCGTCGGTGGCGGCGATGGCGGCATCGGCCATGGCCACGTTCAACTGCGCGAACAGGCGCACGTTCTCGGTGAGGCTGTTGCCCTCGGCCAGGGCCACGCCCTGGGCGATCAGGTTCCAGTGGCCGGGCGGGGTGTAGCTGCCGCCGCCGTCGGCCCAGAACTGAGCGATTTCGGTCTGGTCGGCGGTTCGGGTCGCGCTGTTGGCGGCGCCGAGGAGTCGGACCTCCTCGACGGAAGCGGCATAGGCGGCGGAGGTCAGGGCGGGCGGCGGCGCCGGCCGGAACGCGCTGGGGCTGGTCAGGGCGAAGGGCAGCAGGGTGGCCCATTGCGGATCGACCGCGACGCTGTAGGTGGGGGCGGTGGGCCGCCAGGCGCCGAGCGCGGTGCTGCCGTCATAGGTGACGAAGGCATTGGCGCCATCGTTGGCGCGCAGGGCGAGGATGGCATTGGCGACATCGCGGCCGAGGGCGGTGCCGGCGGTCTTGGCGGCGCCGTCGGCGATGCCGGCGAGGGTGACCGCGCGGGCGGCGTCGAAGGACGCGCGCTGGCTGGGGAAGAACTGATAGAGGATGGTGTAGGCGGCCTCGGAGATGGCGGCATCGACCGACACCGGGCCACTCACGGTGGTCCTGACCAGATAGGGGGTGGTGCCGTCGATGGCGGCCAGGGCGTCGTACTGGGCCAGGCTGACCATCGCCATGAGGCGGCTGGCATCGGTCGGATCACTGACGGAGAGGCGGATGGCCTCCAGCGTCCGCTGGTTCCATGTCAGCACGGCATCGGCCTCGACGGCGCCGCCGCGGGTGAGGGTCACGCTGCTCTGGGCGCTGTTGCCGGCGGCATCGGTGGCGGAGAGGGTCAGCAGATTGGCGCCTTCCGCGAGGACCACATTGGGAATCTGGAAGGCACCGCCGGCGCCGGCGAGGATGTTGATGCCGGAGAGACTGAGGCGGGCGCCGGTTTCGGCGTTGCCGGTCAACATCACCTTGGTGGCGCTGGTGATGCCATCGCCGGCGACGCCGCTGTCGGAACTGGCGGCCAGCCCGAGGCTGTTGATGGGGGGAGGCAGGGTGTCGAGGGTGAAGGAGAGGGTATAGGGCAGGGAAGCGATGCCGTTGCTGTCGGTCGCGGTCAGGCGCAGGGTGTGCTCGCCATCGGGGAGGCTGCCGCCGTTGAGGGCCTGCAGGCGGGCGAGGTCGAGGCTGAAGCCGCCGTTGCCCTGGAGGAGATCGAGGATGCTGGCGTCGGGCTGGGCGCCGATGCCGGCGCGCAGGCTGGTGATGCCGGCCAGGGCGGTGACGCTGCCATTGACGGCGGCCTCGCGGGTGATGCGGTCGCTGGCGCTGCTGCCGGTGTCATTGGCCAGGGCGGCGGCGAGCAGGGTGGTGGAGGTGATGCCCGGGGTGACGTTGCCGGCGTCGTAGCCGGAGATGGTGTGGATGGCGGCGTTGGGGGTGCTGGCGAGGGCGAGCTTGACGTTGTTGGAGAACACCGCGCCATCGGCGAAGACGAGGAGGTCGTTGGAGTTGCCGGTGGAGGCGACGACCTTCACGGATTCGGTGCTGCCGCCGACGGTGCGGGAGAAGGTGATGAAACTGCCGGCGACGAGCTTGCTGTACTCGCTCCAGTTGCCGCGCAGGTAGATGAGGTCGGTGCCGCCGCCGAGCAGGGTGGCGTCGACCTGGCCGCCGTCGGGGACATAGATCTTGTCGACGCCGACGCCGCCGACGGCCGTCACGGTCATGCCTTGACGGGCCGTGGCGAAGGTCTCGCCGCCGGCATCGAGGGAGAAGACCTTGAGACTGGCGTTCAGCGCGGAGCCGGGCGCGGCCGGGGCCAGGGGCGCGAGGGCCGTCTCGGCGAGGCCGAGGGCCGGGAGGGGGGTCTGGGTGGCCGGGTTGAGATGGGCGTAGAGGTCGAAACTGCTGAGGGTGCCGTCGGCGAAGATCAGTTGGTCGCTGGCGCCGACGCCCTGTGCGGCGCGGACGAACTTGACCGTTTCCTGGGTGGCGCCGGTGCCGCGGGTCAGGGTCATGATCGAGCCGGCGAGCGAAGTGGAGTAGTCGGCGCGGTTGCCGCCGAGATAGATCTTGTCGGCGCCGGTGCCGCTGAGGGTGAAGTCGACGGTGACGCCGGGGCGGACGAAGATGGCGTCGATGAGGGTGGAGCCGACGAAGACGATGTGCTG
>CAZVWL010000235.1:0-4365 GCA_964630845.1 uncultured Fibrobacteraceae bacterium | reverse complement strand
GCGTCGGCTTCGTCCAGCAGGCAGAACGGCGACGGCTTGACCAGGTAGACCGCGAACAGGATCGACAGCGCCGTCAGGCAGCGCTCGCCGCCCGAGAGCAGCGACACGCTGTCGATGACCTTGCCCTTGGGCTGGGCCGTGATCTGGATGTCGCTCTCGAGCGGGTCGTCGGTGCGCAGCATCTGCAGGTCGGCGCGGCCGCCCTCGAACAGGGTCGTGAACACCTGCACGTAGTTGCGGCGCACCGCCTCGAACGTGTCGGCGAAGAGCTTGCGCGCGGTGCGATTGATCTCGGCGATGGCCTTCTCGAGGTCGTCCTTGGCCTTGACCACGTCGGTGCGCTGGGCGGTCAGGAAATCGAGGCGTTCCTTGCGCGTCTCGTACTCCTCGAGCGCCAGATGGTTGATGGGGCCGAGCTCGGCGAGGCTCTTGCGGCGGGCCTCGAGCAAGGCCTCGGCCTGGTCGACCTGGAACACGCCGCCGTCCCGCTCGAGCTCGCGCGGCAGCTTCTACTCGTCGAGCGAGGCGACCAGGGCGTCGAAGCCGCTGCCGTATTGCTGCTCGAGCCGCTCCTCGAGGTTGTTGCGGCGCAGGTCGAGCGTCGCCAGCTCGGTCTCCAGCTGGTGGATCTGGTCGCGGCAGCCATGGCGCTGGTCCTCGATCGCCTTGATGCGGTCGTGCCAGGCCTCGGTCTGCTGGCGCAGCTCCTGCAACGCCGCGGCCGCGTTGCGCACGATCTGGCGCCGGCGCTCCCGCTCCTGGAAGCCGCCGGCGAGCTTCTCGCGCGCCGCCTCCAGTTCTTCGACCATGCGGGCGGCCTCCACGCGGCCGTGCTCGGCCTCGCCGAGCAGGCGCTCGCGGCGCTCGTCCAGCTCGGTGAGGTTGGCGCGCAGGTGCCCGAGGCCGGTCTCCGATTCGCGGCGCTCGCCCTGCAAGCGCTGCAGCTGCAGGCGCATCTCCTCGTGCGTCAGGCGCAGCTCGTCGCGGTCGGCCTCGGTGGTCTGCACCCGCCGCCGCAGGTCCTCGCGCTGCAGCGTGCTGTCCTCGCGCAGGCGGCCCGACTCGGCCAGGCTCGCCAGCAGCGCGTCCTCGTCGCGGGAGAGTTGCTCGATCTCGCCGCCGAGGCGGGTTTCCTCGCCCTGCAGCTCCTGGCGACGGGCCGCGCCCGAGGCCGCGCGCTGGGCCAGTTCGGCCAGGGCCACCTGGGAGGCCTGCAGCTCGGTGTCCAGGCCGGCGAGGTCGTCCCGGCCGGTGCGCAGGAGCGACTGTTGCAGATCGCGCCGCTCGCGGCACGCGGCGAGCTTGCGCTCGGCGGCTTCCACCTTGCCCTGCAGCGTCTGCACCTCGGCCTGCAACTGGTCGAGCTTCTCGCCGCGGCCGAGCACGCTCACCTCGCCGCGTTCACCGGCGCCGCCGCGCACGAGGCCGTCGCTGCCGACGAGCAAGCCGGTGCGGCTGAGGCAGAGCACGGGGGCCGAGCCGGCAACCGCGAGGGCGGCCGCGACCGCGGCGTCGTCTGTCTCGAAGAGGTACGTGCGCGCGAGCAGGCGCCGCACGTGCGGCAGGTCGTCGACCGTGCCCTTGACCACGGCGCGGGCCTGCTGGCCGCCGGCCGGCGCCGGGGCCGCCGGTTCCTCGCGCTGCTGGTCGCGCCACAGGAACGCGGCCTGACCGTGCCGTCCCTCGCGCAGCTCACGCGCGAACGTCGCCGCCGAGGCGGCGCCGCCGACGACGACCGCGTCGAGGATCTCGCCGAAGAGGGTCTCGAAGGCGCCGGTCCAGGCGTCCTCGACCTGCAGACGGTCGGCCAGACCGCCGAGCATGTCGGCGGCGCCGGCGTGCGTGGTCAGCACGTGACGGGCGCCCTTGCCGTAGCCGGCGTACTCGGCCTGCAGCCGGCGCAGCAGCTCGAGGCGGCCGGCGGCGGCCTCGCGGCGACCCGTCGCGGCCGAGATGTCCTGCTGCAGGGCGTGGGCATCGGCATCCAGGTCGGTGATCTCGCGCTCGGTCTGCGCCAGGTGGGCCAGGAGGTCGCGCCGGCGCTGGGCCAGCTGGTCGCGGTCGTGCGTGAGTTCCTCGCGCCGCTGGGCGCTCTGGCCGGCCTCCTGATCCAGCGTGGCCTTCTCGTCCTGCAGCAGCGTGAGCCGTTCCTGCCGGTTCTCGCGCCGGACCTGCAGCTCGCGCAGGCGGCTCTTGCTCGCGGCGTCGCTCTCGATCACCTGCAGGTTGCGCTGGACGGCCTCCTCGAGCGCGTGGCGGTCATCGGCCAGACGCGCCTCCACGACGTGCAGTTCCTCGGCCTGACGGGCCAGCTCCTGCTCGGCCGTCGAGACGGTCTCGGCCAGATCGCGCGCGCGCTGCTCGAGCGCGGCGATCCGCCGCTCGACCTCGACGTGACGCTCGCCCGCCTCGCCGGCCTGTCGGGCCGCCTGTTCGCAGCGTCGCTGGTACTCGCCGATGCGCTGCTCGAGCACCACCACCTGGCGCTCGCTCTCCTGCAGCTCTTCCTCGTAGGCCTGCAGCGAGAGCTCGAGCTGGCGCCGCTCCTCCTCGCGCTCGTCCATCAGCGGGCGCTGGGCGGCGACGCGCGCGCGCAGGTCGCCCAGCTCGCCGCTGTCCGACTCGGCGAGCGTGCGCAGCTCCTGCACCCGGTCCTTGATCGCGTGCTCGCGGCGGTCCAGGTCGTCGCGCCGGCGCCGCGCCAGGGCGAGGTCGAGCGCGCGGATCTCGGCGAAGAGCCGCTGATAACGCCGGGCCTTGCCCACCTGACGCTGCAGGGCGCGCACCTCGCGGTCGATCTCCTCGATGATGTCGTTCAGGCGCAGCAGGTCCTGCTGGGTGCGCTCGAGCTTACGCTGGGTCTCCTTGCGGCGGGCCTTGTACTTGGTGATGCCCGACCCCTCCCCGAGCAACCGCCGCAGCTCCTGGTTGTTGTCGTTGAGGATCTGCTTGATCATCGATTCCTCGATGATCGAATAGCTGGTGTTGTTCACGCCCGTGTCCCACAGCAGGTCGCGCAGGTCGCGCAGGCGGCAGGGCGTGCCGTTCAGGAAGTAGTCGCTGGTGCCGTCGCGCGTCACGCGGCGCTTGATCGCGACCTCGTCGTACTCGACCGGCAGGCGGCCGTCGTCGTTGATGAAGGTGAGCGTGACCTCGGCCATGCCGACGGGGCGGCGCTTGGTGGTGCCCTTGAAGATGACGTCGTCCATCTTGTCGCCGCGCAGGCTCTTGGCCGACTGCTCGCCGAGCACCCAGCGCACGGCGTCCACGACGTTGCTCTTGCCGCAACCGTTCGGGCCGAGGATGGCGGTGATGCCGGCGTCGAATTCCAGCACGGTGCGGTCGACGAAGGACTTGAAGCCCTGCAGCTCGATGCGCTTGAGTTTCACGCTGTCATTCCTTCTGAGCTAGCGTTGCGGGTCCTCGTGCAAACGTCTCGATCCTCAGAACCGGGCCGGCTGCGCCCAGTTGTGCCTCAGCTCGGCGATCAAGAGCGGCGCCGCCTCGCGGGCGCTGACCCGGTCGGCGAAGCTGCCCGTGTAGACGCGGAACCAGCGCCCCTGGTCCGGCAGCTCGACCGCGCGCACCTCCGCGCGCAGCCCCCGCCGCTCCAGGCGACGCGCTTCCTCCACCGCGCCCGCCTCGTCCGGGAACGAGTAGAGCCAGAGCGCCCAGCCGTCCTGGCCGACGGGCTTCTGGAATGGGCTCCAGTCGAACGTCGCCGGGTCGACGGCAGGCGGCGGCGTGGCTGCGGCGGGCGGCTCGGGCGTCGTCTCGGGCGTCGTCTCGGGCACCGGCAGCGTCGGCGGTTCCGGAACGACGGCCACCGGCTGGGTGGTCTCGCCCGTCTCCGGCGTCGCAGCCGGCTCTTGGCCGACATCGCCCTGGCCGGAGGGGGAGGAGTTGCCCTGATCTTCCGCCACGGCCGCCCGGTCCGCCGCCTCCCCCTCCAGGGACTGGTCCAGGCGTTCTTGCAGGAACTGGACGATTTCCTCGCACGAGCCTGAGATGCTCGGAGGTTGTCGCGCTCACAGGCAACTTCGCCGCAGCGGTCGCATTGGCGGCAACTCCCAAATAGCGGGCATGTCGTTAGCAGGAATTTACGCAAGTCCGGTGAAATACTCAATTATCTTGTTTCAAACGCCGTGACGGGGAGGGATTGGCGGAAGGATCGCAACTATGGTGCGGGTCTCGTACTCCTTCGGTGCCGCGGGCCTGGTACCCCACGCGGCGTAACCGACGATCAGTCCCACCAGCACCCCCGCGATGACAAAGAGGACTAGCCGGTTCTTCAATCCGACAACCTCCTTTCGCTTGGTTGCAGCCTGTCGGCCTGCTTCACCGTATCGGCCGCCCAACCACTCG
>CAZVWL010000234.1:0-4435 GCA_964630845.1 uncultured Fibrobacteraceae bacterium | reverse complement strand
CCGCGAAGAATGTGACGGGCCCATCGCTTGCCCCTTGCCGGGCATGGACAACCACGACCTCTACCACCAGCGGTGGATGCCGCTCCTCGGTCCTTCACGCAAGTGCCTTTCCCGCAACCCTTTGGCACAGGAATGGGCATTCAGGCCTTTCGGCTACTACCACCGAATTACCCACCCACAACGTATCCGCAGGTTCAAACGAACCGCCTGCGGCGCCACCTCTAGTTCACAGTTCTACTCCGTCACCTACTGGCTCAAACTCCAGACTCGCGCTCTGACGTTGAACCGGCGGCACGAAATGCTGTATGCTGCTTGAATAATGAGAGTTATGCTAGCAGCTGAGGGGCAATAACATTCTTCGCGGAATAACGGATCAGTCGAAACAGCCGCGTAGCCGCTCGTCGCCGTCAATCATCGCCGCCACCTCTCCCACGCAGTCCCGCGTCGACAGCACCGTGTACCGCTGCGGGTTGATCGACGGCGCCCGGCGCACCGCCTCCAGCCAGGCCGCGCGAGAGAACGGATCCTGTCGGATGCCGTCCCAGAAGCCGGTCCGGTCGAGCGCCGAGGCGATGCGGTCGGTACCTTCGGCTTGCAGCCGGCTGACGAGGTAGGTGGCCATGCCCACCTGCAGACCGTGCAGGCGGGGTCGCGTCGACGCGGCGTCGAGCGCGTGCGAGATCAGGTGCTCCGACCCGCTCGCCGGCCGCGACGAGCCGCAGATGGCCATCGCGATGCCGTTGAGCATGAGCGCGGTGGCCAGCAGGCGAAGTCCCTCGTGGTCGCGTTCGGGCCGCGCGAGGAACTGCGAGACGGTGGCGTCGGAGAGCAGCGCGGCGAAGTCGTCGACCGGCTCGCCGACAGCGTGGTAGGCGAGCTTCCAGTCGCGCACGGCGGTGACCTTCGCGGTCAGGTCGCCGACGCCGGACCACCACAAAGGCAGCGGCGCGCCGCGGCAGACCTCGGTGTCGACGACCACGGCGAACGGCATCGCCGCCGGCAGCGACCGTCGCGCGCCCTGAAGGGTGAGGCTCGATTGGGGCGAGCAGAAGCCGTCGTTGGAGAGCGACGTGGGCACCGCGTACATGGGCTTGCCCGCGAGGAAGGCGACGTACTTGGCCACGTCCAGAGCCTTGCCGCCACCCAGGCCGACCACGGCGTCGAGGTCGCGCGGCAGGCCCGCGAAGATCGCCGAGGCGCCCTCGAAGCTGGCCTCGGCCGCATCCACGTTCACGACGCGCGTGGCGCCGTCGGCGTTCAGGCTCTGTTCGGCCAGCGCCTGGAACCCGATCGGCAGGCCGTCGCTGACCACGAGCGCCACGCGGCGGTGTTGGTGTCGCGCGGCGTAGACGCCGAGCCTCGCCAGCGCGCCGGGCTTGATGCGCACGAAGGTCGGCACGGTCACCAGGGCACGGGCGCGTTCCATCAGGACTCCTTGCCGGCGAGGGCCGCGGCGATGTCGAGCCAGCGCGTGAACGGGCGGTACGGCTCGGCGCGGGCGTCGAGCGCCGCCGCGAGGTGCGCGCGGGCGAAGCGGCGCGACGGGGGCACCAGCAGGGCCGGCTCGACGTCGGGCGGGCCGTCGCCGGCGAACGCCACCTCGCGGCCTTCGACGAGCAGCGATTGGACGACCGCCGCCTTGCTGATCCCGGTCTGCGGCGAGGGGAACGGCGTGTCCGTGGGCCATTGCATCTGGAGCCGTCCGTCGACGACCGTGCCGGGATTGGCGTGCACGGTGAGCGACACGCCGGCGCGCGCGAGCAAGCGGTCGATGTACCAGCGGCAGCCGTTGGAGACCACCACGACCGACCAGCCGGCCTGCTCCAGCAACGCCAGACCCTCGGTCAGCCGCGGCTCGAGGTTCATGCCGTCGAGGATGGCGATCAGCGCCTCCGGGTCGGGCCGCGCGGCGTCGAAGTAGGCCTGCAGCGCCGCGAAATGGGTCATCGCGCCGCGCCGGTAGGCTTCCCAGTGGTCGGGGGTGTCGGCCGGCACGAGGCGGTCGCGGACGAGCTGGTAGAAGTCGTGGCGCGTCAGGGTACCGTCGAAGTCGGTGACGAGCACCGCGGGTTGGCCGGGTTGTGCCATGGTCTTCTGCTCTCGATGGTGCGGTAGTCTGCACCAATGGAACGTCGCGCCGGCAATTTGTGCAACTGGCGATCGCGCTCTGCGGCGACCGCTGACAGGGGCCGCTCTCCACGGCGCGGTCCATCGCGCCGCGATCGGGCCTCACCGGGAACTCGACCCCTGGGACCCGTGTTCAGGCCCGCTGCTTGCATCCGCCGGCGATATGAGGCATTGTCCCCTGGACCGAGCGGAGTTCGGATGGACCCCGAAGCGAGGAAGGACCCCGCCCGCGTGAGCGACGCCAGTTCCAGCAGCCTCGACCGACGGCGTTTCTTGAGCCTCTGCGGCCGCGCCGCCCTGATCGCCCTGGCGCCCGTGCCCTGGCAGTCCGCGCTGGCCGGGCCCGTCGCCCCCCGCGACCGTCGACTGGCGCTGTTCAACACCCACACCGGCGAGTCGCTCGCCTGCGCCTATCGCGAGGGCGGCATCGTGTTGCCGGACGCCCTCGACGCGGTCAGCCACATCCTGCGCGACCACCGCACCGACGAGGTCAAGCCCATCGATCCCGGGCTCCTGGACTGGTTGGCCGACCTCGCCAAGCGCCTCGGCGCGCGCGAGCCCTTCCACATCATCTCCGGCTACCGGTCGCCGGCCACCAACGCCGCGCTGCGCAAGCAGGGACGCCGCGTGGCCAGCCGCAGCTTCCACCTGCAGGGGAAGGCCGTCGACGTGCGGCTACCGGGGATCCAGACGGCCGTCCTGTGGCGCGCCGCCTTGCGGGAACAGCGCGGCGGGGTCGGCCACTATCCTCGTTCCGACTTCGTGCACCTCGACACCGGTCCGATCCGGCAATGGTGACGACGCCGCCACGACCGGCGCCGGCGCGCTGAAGAGACTCGCCGCCAGCTGGCCGTCGTGGCCGTAGATGTCGTCGCGGAACTGCAGCGTGCCGTCGGGATCGACCCAGGCCGTCCAGTACACCATGTAGACCGGCACCGGCTGCGAAAGGCGCACGAACCGCGTGTCGGTCGCCGCCCGCGCGGCCGCGACGCGCTCCTGCACCCGGACGTCGGCGCCCTCGAGCAGGAAGGCGGCCAGACCGTCGGGGTCCTCGATGCGCACGCAGCCGGAGCTGTAGAACCGCGCCGGCGCGTTGAAGCGCTCGCGGCTCGGCGTGTCATGGATGTACACGCTGTAGGGATTGTCGAACAGGACCTTCAGCCGGCCCAGCGGGTTCAGCGGGCCAGGCTCCTGGCGCAGCTTGTACGCGAGGTCGCGCGGCCTGATCGCCGACCAGTCGATCTGCGCAGGATCCAGCTCCGGCGCGCCGTTCTGCCAGCTTGCGAACACGCGGATGTTGTGCTCGCGCCAGTACTGGGGATCCTTGCGCAGGTTCGGCAGCACGTCCAGGCGCGCCAGCCGCGCCGGGATGTTCCAGACGGGGTTGAACTCCAGCGTCGTGATCGTGCTGGCCAGGCTCGGCGTCGGCCGCTCCCGGCGCCCCACCACCGCGCGCATCACGCCACGTAGCGAATCGGCGTCGATCATCGCCAGGGTGCCGGCGGGCACGTTCACCAGGACGTGCCGCGACCCGCGGTCCGGCGGCAACCACGAGCGGCGTTCGAGGTTCAACGCGATCTGCCGGGCGCGGTCGGTGGCGGACACGTCGAGGGCCGCCACGGTCGCTGGGCCGAGCAAGCCGTCCGGGGCCAGACCGTGCCGGGCCTGGAAGCGGCGCACGGCCGCCACCAGGTCGGGGTCGAAACGGGTGGAGTCGGGGCCGTCGACCGGGGGCAACGCCAGGCGCCGGCGCAGCGTGGGCATGCGCCCATCGTGCGCGCCGGGCTTGAGCAGTGGACCGTGGCCGACGGTCGGCCAGCCGCCGAGGTCGGCCAGGTGGTAGAGGTCGGCCAGCGCCGCCTCGAGACGCTGTTCTTCGGTTGCCGGCGCTTCGGATCCCGGCGCCTCGAAGACTCCGAACGATTCGAATAGCGCGAGCCCATCCTGCCAGCCGGCCGATTCGGCAAGGGCGTGCGCGGCGGTCAAGATGGTCGCCAACGTCAGGGTGAGATGGAGCGAGACCCTCTGCCGGGTAGGCATGGCCGTCAACTCTGTTTCGCCAGGGTGATGCCGTCATCTGCGAGGCGTTGCTTCCGCGGGCATGATTATACAATTAATCACACGGAAAAGAAAAGAAGAATCGCGCAAAAAACGTGGGCGGGTGCCTGGAAGATCTCGGCACCCGCCCTCGAACCAACCGCCTCAATGCCCGGTCATTCCACCAGCATCAACCGGTGCGTCGCCTGCTCGCTCCCGGCCCGCAAACGAGCCATGTACATGCCGGAAGCCACCTTGCGGCCCCCGTCGT
>CAZVWL010000233.1:0-4517 GCA_964630845.1 uncultured Fibrobacteraceae bacterium | reverse complement strand
GAGCGTGCTCTCCAGCGGGGCGGTGCTGCTCGAGAAGCCCGTGCCGACGGCCCTGGCCGTCAGTTTCGGCGTCTGGCTGCGGCGTGGCAGCACCGCCGAGGTGCCCGGGCGCGAGGGCGTGCTGCATTTCCTCGAGCACATCGTCTTCAAGGGCACCGAACGCTACTCGGCGCTGGGCATCGCCGAGGCCTTCGACGCGATCGGCGCCTCGGTCGACGCGTTCACCACCAAGGATTACGTCGCCTTCACCGTCAAGGTGCTGCCGGAGTTCTTCGCCCAGGCCGTGACGGTGATGGCGGACATGGTGCTGCGTCCGGCGCTCGACCCCGCGGCGATCGCGCTCGAGCAGGACGTGGTCTGCGAGGAGATCCAGGAGGCGCTGGACACGCCGGAGGATCGCCTGCACGAGGCGTACGCCGCCCACATCTACCAGGCTCACCGCCGGGGCCGGCCGATCCTCGGCACGCCCGAGACGGTGCGTTCGTTCGAGGCCACGATCCTGCGCGCCGAGCACCGCCGGTACGTCTCGGGGGCGAACGTCGTGCTGGCGCTCGCCGGCAACCTCGACGGACGCCAGCGCGACGTGGTCGTCGAGGCCTTCGCGGATCTGCCGGGCGGCGATTTCGACGCGACCGTCGACGTCGGCCCCGAAGCTCCGGACGCGGCGCGGCGCGGCGCCTCGGAGCTGATCATCCAGAGCCCGGTCCTGCAGACGTATTTCGAGATCGGCAACCAGGCGCTACCCACGACCCACCCCGATCGCGTGCCGCTGCTATTGGTGAACAACCTGCTCGGCGGCGGCATGAGCAGCCGGATCTTCCAGGCCGTGCGGGAACGGGAAGGCCTGGCCTACACGATCTACAACTACACGGACATGGGGCGGGACACCGGCCTGGTGAGCTGCGCGGGGTCGTGCTCGCCGCAGAAGGAAGCGCGGGTGCGCGAGGTCGTCGGCGCCGAGTACCGCCGTCTGATGCTGGAGGGGCCGAGCGACGACGAGCTGGCCAGCAACAAGGCCCAGATCAAGTCGCAGCTCATCTTCGCGCTCGAGGGCGTGCACAACCAGATGCACCGGGCGGCGAAGAACGAGATCGTCTTCGGGCGGTTCCTGCCGATGAGCGAGGTGGTGGCGAAGGTCGACGCGGTGGATCGCGAGGCGGTGATGCGCTGCGCGGCCGCGTGGTTCGATCCCGACCGCCTGGTGCACGCGGCGCACCGGCCGGCGGCCAAGCGGCGACGCTAGGGGGCGAGCCGGTAGGCGAGGCCCGATTCCAGGCGGGCGTAGCGCCAGCCGAGGCGGTCGACCGTGCGCCACGTTTCCCGCGGCAGCAGGCCGGCGCTCACCAGATGGTCCAACGCCTCGGGATAGGCGCCGTGCACGGCCTGGTATTGCCTGGCCGCCTCGCCGACCTCGGCCCGCAGCTGCCGCAGGCGCAACTGACGCGCAACCTGCTGATCCGCGTCCAGCCAGGACACCGGGGTTGCCGATGCGCCCGCCGTGGCGTCGGCAACGGGCGCGGCCAGGCCGATGACCGCCGTCTGGCCCAACACGAAAGGCGCCCAGCGCACGCCGCCGAGGCCGACCACCGCCGTCACCAGCAGCAGCGACAGCACGGGATGGCGCAGGATGGTGCGACGGCGCAACCGACGACGGTCCTTGCCGCCCGAGGCGTCGGCGTCCTTCTCGTCCTGGGGGATCTCGGCCACGAGCCAGCCGTTCTCGAGGAACGTCTTGAGCATCTCGCGGGTGGTGAAGCTGTCGGTGCGGGCCAGGCGGATGATCCGGCCCAGGGGTCTGCCGCCGAGCGCGAGCTTGATGATGCGGCGTCCGGTCGCCGACAGGGCGTCGGCCGGCGGCGGCGTGGGGCCCTGGGCGAAGGTCATGGCCTGGGTCGGCAGGACCCGCGCCAGCTCGCCTTCCTCGTCGACCCGCCGGGCCGCTTCCATCAGCACGCCCTGCACGTCCATCGCGATGCGCCAGCGCACGCCCGGCGGCGAGTCCTTCGTCGCCGTGAAGTGGTAACGACCGCGCCGCATCTTCATGCCCTTGTGCGCCAGCTCGCGCGCGACGTTCTGCATCACCCGGTCGAGCGCGTCGCGGCTGAGCAGTTCCTCGGACAGCAGGATCTCGGCGAGGTCGAGCGAGCTGTTCTGCCGGATGTAGGCGATGTGCGCCCACTGGCTCTCGGTGAAGAAGCCGTAGTTGCGCAGGAACATCTCCAGCGGGTCGGGGGCCTCGCTACGCCGGTCGCGGGTCGAGATGAGCACACCCTTGTCGAACACGAACACCATCTCGCGGTGGCCCTCGAGCACGAGGAAGCCGCTCTTCTGCTGGCTGGCGATCAGCTGCAGGATCTCCGCGAGATTGAAGTCGTGGAGTTGGCCGTTCAGTGCCATGTCGTCATCCCTCTTGCGGCCGGGCGCGGCCGCTCGTTCAGGCCCGAGACGATCCCGTCACCGGACCGGTCTGCAGCTGGATCAATCGTTCCGGCAGGCGCTGGCGCAGCCGGACGCCATCGAGCAGCGCCTGCGCGATCGCCAGCACGAGCAGCCCCCAGCCGACTACCACCGGCCAGCCCAGGGGGCCCGGCCAGGCGGCCGCGGGCAGGGGCAACCAGAACGGATGCAGCGATTCTTCCGCCAGCACGAGTCCCGGCGAGGCGAACGCCGCCGACAGGTCGAACGCCCAGCCGCAGCCGATCAGGTAGCAGGCGACCGTCAGCAACGTCAGGCGCCTGAGGGCGCGACCGGGTTCTCCGATCGCGAGGTAGGCCGAACCGGGCACCAGGCGCGCCAGGCGGACCAGGCGCGTGGTGGTGGCCAGGCCGACGGCCCGGCTGCGGTTCTTCAGCAGCGTGGCCAGGACCATCTCGCTGCGCGAGCGGTCGGCGGTCTCGGCGCAGGCGTTGCAGATCAGGTTGCTCTCGTGCTCCTTGCAGCAGCCTCGGCAGAGCTCGGCGCCGCAGCAATCACACCAGCGGACGTTGTCCTGCAAGCCGCCCCAGCAGGCGAGCAGCAGGGCCACCACGAGCAGGCCCCCGAGCAGCAGGAACGGCGGCAACGGCGGCGCCCCGAGCACGTCGCGCCAGGCGGCCAAACCGGTCAAGGGCGGGTAGTGCTCGAGCTCGGCGCGCGCGCTCGCGCGCAGATCGGCGCGGGGCAGGTCCAGGTAGATGGTCGGCGAGAAGTCGCCGGCGCCGCGGGCCGCCGGCAGCTCGTTGAGCGGCGCGAAACCGAGGCGGCGCGCGTCCTCGAGGGCCTGGCCCGCTTCGGGCACGAACAGCTTCTTGAAGTAGACCTGGGCCATGTTGAACGGGATCTCGCCTTGAGCCGGCGCCAACTCGCGCGCGCGGGCGTAACCTCGCAACGCCTCGTCGAAGCGGCTCAGGTAGTAGGCGTTGTTGGCCTCGCCGACGAGCGCGGTCACGTCGTCCGGGCGGCTCGTCAGCACGGCTCGGAAGTGTTCGCTGCTCTGGGTGTAACGACCTCGCCGGGCCTCCTGCAGGCCGAGGGCGAGCTGAAGCCTGGCCTGGCGGTGCGGGTCCTCGGCCCCGGCGAGGCGTTCGCGCAGGTCCTGGATAAGCGCGGTCGAGGCGTCTTCGCGGCCGGCTCGCACGAGCAGGGACGTCTCGCTCTCGGGGTCGATGACGGGCACGGCCTCGCGAAGCGGCGGCCAGCTGGGGAAGGTGAGGACCAGGCCGATGAGCCAGGTCGTCAGCAGCAGCGCGCGGGCACGGCCGCGCGCCTGCAGCAGCAGGGGGATCGACAGCAGCGCCAGGCCGCCCAACCAGCCCGGGCGCACCAGCAAGACGCCGCCGATGAGCAGCCAGGGCGTCCAGTTCCGCAGGCGGTGCGTGGCGTCGCGGAAGATCAGGGCCGACATGTCGTGGGCCAGCGACCGCCACCACGCGGCCAGCCCGGCCGCGACCAGAAGCGTCCAGAACACGGCCAAGAGCACGATGGCGGCCTGATGCGCCAGGACCGCCAGGCGAGGCGGCGCGAGTGGGTCGCCGAGCAGCGCGCGGACCGCGCCCGGCAGGTTGTACACGACCGCGCCGAGTTCGCGGTCGCGCAGCGATTGCTCGATCTGCCAGAGCGCGAGCCTGCTGTCGCCCGGGCGCGCGGCGAGCGCGGCCCGGATCGCGGTGTCCGCCTGGTCGCGGCGGCCCGAACGCGCCGCATGCTGGGCGGCGCGGAACAGCCGCTCGCCGCCGCTGGGGTCGTCCAGCCGCGGCGGGATCGACGGCGGTGGCTGGCGCGGGACGGTGGTGGTCGAGACGTCGGGCAGGGTGCTGCGCGTCATGACCATGGTCGCGGTCGCCGCGGACGCGGGCGGCGTGGTCGCCAGCGAATCGAGAGGCGCGCCGCGGGCGCTCGTTGCGGCGATCGCGGCGACCGCGCCGAACGACGCGACGGCGATCAGCACGAGCACGTCAGGACGGGCGTGGTCGCTGGACCGGGCTCTCTTGTTCGCAGCGGATCGATGTCGGTTCGGCAAGCTGATCACCTCGCTGCAG
>CAZVWL010000232.1:0-4527 GCA_964630845.1 uncultured Fibrobacteraceae bacterium | reverse complement strand
CGCATCAGCCTCGGCCTCAAGCAGCTGCAGGCCTACCCGTGGGAAGACGTCGAGAAGAAGTACCCCGAGGGCGCGGTGGTGCGCGGCCGCGTGGTGTCGATCACGAACTACGGCGCCTTCGTCGAGCTCGAGCGCGGCGTCGAGGGTCTGATCCACATCAGCGAGATGAGCTGGACGCGGCACATCAAGCACCCGTCGAAGGTCGTCAACATCGGTGACGAGGTGAACGTCATGGTGTTGAAGATCGACAAGGAGAACGAGAAGATCAGCCTCGGCCTGAAGCAGACCGAGGAGGATCCCTGGGAGTCGCTGACGCAGAAGTATCCGGTCGGCACCATCATCGAGGGCAAGGTGCGCAACCTGACCGACTTCGGCGCCTTCGTCGAGGTCGAGGAGGGCATCGACGGCCTGGTGCACATCAGCGACATGAGCTGGACGAAGCGGGTGCGCCACCCGAAGGAGATGCTGCGCAAGGGCGAGAGCGTCACCGTCCAGATCCTGGACATCGACACGCAGAAGCGCCGCATCAGCCTCGGCATCAAGCAGCTCATGGAGAACCCCTGGCCGAACCTGGCCGACGAGTTCCCCAGCGGCCGCACGATCGAGGGCACCGTGATCCGGATGCTCGAGCATGGCCTGATCGTCGACCTCGGCAACGACCTCGAGGGCTTCGTGCCCACCGGTCACCTGGGCCTGGCGATCCCCAAGCAGGACAAGCCGAACTACTACTTCAAGGAGGAGGAGCGGCTCGACCTGAAGGTCATCAAGATGGACATCGAGAACCGTCGCATCGTGCTGTCGCTCAGCGAGCGGCTGCAGGATCTCGGCCCGGACGCCCTCGAGGCCTTCATCGCCGCGCATCCGCGCCTGGACGATGTGGCGGCGGCCGACCAGGCCGGCGAGAACCGCACCGAGATGCTGCCCGGCGACGAGGAACTCGCGCGCGAGGCCGCGGATTACCTGCGGGACAACGCCGACCAGGGCTAGGCCGTCAGCCGGCGGCACCTGGCGCCGGCCGCAGCGACGGCCGGCGAGCAATCGGACGCGGGGTGGGGGCCGACCCTCACCCCGTTTCCGTCGGAGGACGGAGCAGATGGAGCGCGACCGCCCGGGTCCCCTGCGCGTGGCTTTCCACACGCAGGGTTGCCGGCTGAACCAGTACGACACCGAGGTCCTCAAGGACGCGATGGCACGCTGGCGGCCCGTGGTGGAGGTGTCCTGGCACGAGGCGGCCGACGTCTACGTGCTCAACAGCTGCACCGTGACCGGCAAGGCGGCCCAGGCCTGCCGGCGCCTGGCCCGCCAGGCGAAGGCCGCCCACCCGCAGGCGCGGGTCGTCGTCGCCGGTTGCTACGCCCAGACCCAGCCGTCCGAGCTCGCGGCGATGCCCGAGGTCGACGCCGTGGTCGGCAACACGCTCAAGACCCAGATCGACCGCTGGTTGCCGGAGCTGCTGGCCGGCGACGGCCAGGTCGTCCAGGTCGAGCCGTTCGGCGCGCGCCAACCGTTCACCGACCCACCGGTCGCGCGCTTCTCCTCGCGCACCCGCGCGTACGTCAAGATCCAGGACGGCTGCGACCTGCGCTGCTCCTACTGCCAGATCTGGCAGGCCCGCGGCCCCGCGCGCTCCCGGCCGCTGCGCGACGTCCTGGTGGAGATCACCCGCCTGCACCACGAGGCGGGTTACCGGGAACTGGTCCTGACCGGCGTGCACCTCGGCGACTGGGGGCGCGACCTCGCCGAGGGTCCGGCCTCCCTCGCCGATCTGCTGGTCGCCATCTGCCGGGCCTTGCCCGCGGCCCAGATCCGGCTGGCGAGCCTGCACCCGGACGAGCTTTCGCCGGTGCTGGTCGACCTGATCGCCAGCCAGCCGCAGCTGGCGCCGCACGTCCATCTGTCGCTGCAGAGCGGCAGCGACACGGTCCTGCAGCGCATGCGCCGGCCGTATCGCAGCCGGCAGGTCGCCGCGGCCGCGGCGTCGCTCGCCCGCATCGATCCGAGCTGCGGCCTCGGCGCCGACCTGATCGCCGGCTTTCCGGGGGAGACCGACGATGAGTTCGCCGAGACCGTGAGCCTGGTCGAATCGCTGCCGTTCAGCTATCTGCACGTCTTCCGGTTCTCGCCGCGGCCCGGCACCCCCGCCGCGGCGATGGCGCCGGTGCCGCCCGCAGTCGTCTCCGCCAGGGCCGAGGCGCTGCGCGCCCTCGGTCGGCGCAAGCAGGAAGCCTTCGCCCACGGGCTGATCGGCAAGACGCGCCGGGGCATTCTCGAACGCCCCGACCGCGACCACGCGCGCTGGCGTCGCGTGACCCTCGACAACTACGCCGCCGTGCGGGTGGCGAGCGACCTGCCGGCGGGCACCTTGGTGGCCGTGCGCCCCACCGCCTGGACGCCGTCGGGTTTGTGCGGCGACCTCGAGCGGGTCGTCGCGGAGGTCGACGCATGAACGACTCGCAGCCCTTCGACCTCGTGCCCCGGCCGCAGAACGCCCCCCGCGTGGCGCCTCCGGGCGGCGGGACACCACCGACGGTCTACATCGAGACCTACGGCTGCCAGATGAACACCTACGATTCGCAGGTCATCCTCGGCCGGCTCGCCGCGGCCGGGTTCCTCGCGGTCACTGATCACCTGGCCGCCGATCTCGTGCTGGTCAACACCTGTTCGGTGCGTGAACACGCCGAACACCGGGTGATCTCCCGCCTGGGGGAGCTTCGGCACCTGCGCCGGCAGGCCGGCCACGCGCCGGCCGTGCTCGGCATCTGCGGCTGCATGGCCGAGCGGATGCGCGAGGAACTGGCCCGACAGAAGCACCCGGTCGACCTGGTCGTCGGCGTGGACCGTTACGACGAGCTGCCTCGGCTCGCGTGGGAACGCCTGGCCGCCCGTGACGACCTCGCCGCCGCCACGCCGGCCGGCGCGCGCGGCCCGGCGATCGCCGTCGGCCACGACGCCTCGGTGCACTACGTCGCGCCGCCGGAGCTCTACCCCACCAACAGCTCGCATCTCGTCACGATCCACAAGGGCTGCGATCATCGCTGCACGTATTGCATCGTGCCGTCGACGCGGGGGCCCCAGAGCGAGAAGCCGCCGGCGGTGATCCTCGAGGAGATCGCCGGCGTCGTCGCCGCCGGGGGCGAAGAAGTCACGCTGCTCGGCCAGAACGTCACCGCGTACCGCTGGCGAGGCGAACTCGACTTCACGCAACTTCTCGACCAGATCCTGGAACATACGGCGATCAAACGTATTAGATTCCTGACCGGGCATCCGTGCGACATGCGTCCCCAGCTCATCGACCTCATCGCCGGCGAGCGGCGCGTCTGCCCGTGGCTGCACGTGCCGGCGCAGAGCGGCAGCGACCGCGTGCTCGCGCGCATGGCGCGCCAGTACACCAGCGCGCAATACCTGCAGATGATCGAGCGCGCGCGCGCGGCGATCGCCGACGTGACGTTCAGCAGCGACTTCATCGTCGGGTTCCCCGGGGAGACCGAGGCCGACTTCGTCGCCACGCTCGACCTCGTGCGCACGGTCGGATTCGACACCATCTTCGCCTTCAAGTACAGCCCCCGGCCGGGCGCCCCGTCGGCGCGCCTGCTCGACGACGTGCCGCAAGAGGTCAAGGAGCGAAGGCTGGCCGAATTGCACGCCGTCCAGGCTGACACGTGGCAGGCGATCGCGGCCGCGCAGGTCGGGGCAGTCTGGACGGCGGTCGTCGAAGGACCGGCGCGGCGTCCGGAGGGCCACTGGCGCCTGCGGACCGCGTCGAACCGGAAGGTCATCGCGCCGCTGATCGACCCTGCGGCGGGGCAGACCGTGTCCGTGCGCGTCGTCGGCTGGCGCAACACGTCCTTTCTCGGGACCCCGGCCTGAATCCCCTTGTTGGAACCGTGCGCCGATTCGGCTACATTGGCGGGGTCGATGCCAGGTTCGCTTTCCTTGAGCGAGGTGCGCGCCATGCTGATCGTCAGGCTCGTGGTCTTCCTCCTGCTGCTGGTCCTGCTGGCGTATCTGATCGCCAGCAATGCGGGTCAGGCCGTCGACCTGCGGTTCTTCGGCCGCGAGTATCTCGCGGTCGATCTGTTCTGGATCGTGGCGGGGTCGTTCATCGCGGGCGTGTTCTGCGCGGGCATCGCGCTCTTGACGCGCGAGTGGCGGCATCATCGCGAGGTCGGCAAGCTGCGTCGCCAGCTGGCCACCGTGCAGCGCGAGATCGGCGACCTGCGGACGTTGCCGCTGCAGGATCTGACCGGCGACGGCCAGGCGAAGGACGACTGACGTGGCGCAGGAACTCTGGCCCTGGCTGATCGGTGCGGTGGTCCTTGCGCTCGGGGCGGTGGCCCTTCGCCTGGCGTTGCGGCGGTCCGGCAGCCGGCCTGCGGCCGACCTCTACGAACACGCGATCGAACGGTGGCTCGAAGGCGACCTCACCGGAGCGCGCGACGCGCTGCGCGACGTCGTCCGCCGCGACCCCGATCGGGTGCAACCTTATCTGCAACTCGGTGTCCTGCTTCGCCTGACGGGCGACGCGGC
>CAZVWL010000231.1:0-4558 GCA_964630845.1 uncultured Fibrobacteraceae bacterium | reverse complement strand
GACCCCAGGAACGCATGGGAGGCGGTCAGGAAGGTGGCAGGGCTCGAGGATGTCCGGCTGCACGACTTGCGCCACACGCACGCGTCCATCATGGCCGCAGATGGCGTGCCCCTGCAGATCATCGGCGCCCAGCTCGGGCACCGGTCCATCAGAACCACGGAGCGATACGCGCACCTGCTCGCGGACCGCATTCAGGAAGCGGTAGACGGCGCCATGGCGCGGGTGGCCGAGATCTCGGGCGGCGAGTAGGCCAGGCCGATTACCGGCCCCCACCGAGCCACCAGGGCCACGGCCACGCGCCTGCTCGGCCTCGTGCCGGCCAGGAAGGCCCGCAAGGTCACGTACCTCACCTCCGGCATGTTGTGGGCCACGCCAGCGGCCGATAACTCCCTTGCTGCCATGTAGCGCAACATCGCCACGCGCACCAGCTCGACCTCGTGCGCGGTCAATGCGGATTTCTTCATGTTAGCACGCTCCTGCGACGATACTACGCGCCATACTACGCGCCGCTCTCGTAAGCCCTTGTCCGCCCTTTACTTGCGAGCTTGTCCATCCTGACGGTGAATCAAGCGGTTAGGGCAAGCCCCTGGAATCGGCGGCATCTGTTTGAGAAAGCTGCTCCACGGCCATCGTTGTTTGCACTCGTGCCAGTAGTGCCTGTAGCCTCGGCCATCGGGACGGACCGGACCCCCCATATAGGGGGGTGTCCGGGTGTCCGGGTCCCAGGCGCCGGACCGCGCAGGGACAGCCAGGGACAGGCCAGGGACAGCGTTCGGACACTTTGAATACCTATTCTCAAAGAGTCCCTGAGGTGTCCCTTGATGTCCCTGTATGTTTTTATGAGCTTTCTACACTGGCCTTCCATACGTCCATTCCTGCGATGCGGGTGCAGCGTGCGAGGTCGCGTTCTCGTAGTTCTGCGAGTGCTCGGCGGACCGACATGCTGTTGGCTCGGAGCTGGTCGCGGATGCTCGTCAGGTTGAGTCCACCGGGTGCCTTCAGGAGCAGCGCCAGGACTTCATCGGCGCGTGCTGCGAGGAAGGCCGGCAGGCCCACGACGTTGATCCTGGCGACGGGCGAGGGACCAGTGGAGTCGATGTCCAGGTTGACGGTGATCGGCGCCTGGTCGGGCGCGTGGCGTCCCTGCGCCTCCACGGTGATCGTGTCGCCCTCGCGCTTGATCAGCAGCATGGCGTCGAGCCAGGCGTGCAGCGCGCTTGAGCCGCGCAGCAGGGCGCCCATGCGGCGCCCGCTCTCGGTGCTCTTGATCGTGTGATGCACGAGCACGAGCGTCGAATTGCAGACGTGGGTCAGCTCTCGCAGCGCGACGAGGACACCGCTCATGGCCCCCGCGTCGTTTTCCTCTGCGGAGTGCAGCGACCGCAGCGGGTCCATGATGATGAGCGTCGGCTCGTGTTCGGCGACCACGGCCTGCAGGCTGCTGACCGAGTCCGCGTCGGCGAGGTCGACGTGGGTCTTGTCCAGTATGAGCAGTCGCTCGAGGTCGCGGTTGTCGGTCGTGCGTCCGGCTGCCAGCGACTTGATGCGATCCTGCAGGGCGCGGTCTGGCGTCTCGCAGTCAACAAGCAGCACGCGGCCGGTCGTCTCCACCGGCTTGCCGAGCCAGTCGCCACCAGCGACTACCGCCAGTGCGAGGTCCAGCGTGATATAGCTCTTGCAGCTCTTGGGTTGACCACCGACCACGCAGCAGGAGCCGGCCGGCAGGTAGTCGGGCACCAGCCACGCCGTACCTTCTACTTGTCGTAGAAGGAAAGAGACGGCATCGGTAACGGATAACGCGGAACCGCCTAGGCCTAGGAGGTCGCGCGCCTCGGCGCGGTCCATTGTCATGCCGTCACCGCCATCGCGGCGACTTCCTCGCCGACCAGGCGCAGGAGGCGTGCCCCTGCTTCCGGGTCGAGTGCGACGTGCTGCGCCACCGTAGCAG
The DNA here is from genome assembly GCA_964630845.1 of uncultured Fibrobacteraceae bacterium. Taxonomy (GTDB): domain Bacteria; phylum Krumholzibacteriota; class Krumholzibacteriia; order LZORAL124-64-63; family LZORAL124-64-63; genus Glo-17. The sequence continues at coordinate 2,610 of CAZVWL010000231.1, read as the reverse complement.
CCGCCTGCAGCCGGCTTGAGATCACGCCGACGCTTTGGAGGTATCCCAAGCGCGCCCAGACGTTTGCAGCAACGGCGTCAGGATCGCCTTTAAGGTCGGCGAACACGGCATGCACCGGGTCGCGCGCGACATGTAGCCTCAGAAGTAGGGGGATCATAGCGCCACCCCCCCGCGCTGCCGGCAGGTGGCGATGTACTCGAGCAGCGCGGCCAGCTCGTAGCGGACCGATGCCCCGAGCTTCAGGAAGTCGGGTCCTCGGCCGTTACGATCAGCGCGCCAGCGGCGAAGAGTGGAAACGCTGACATTCAAGTAGGACGCGGCTTCGTGCTCGTTCATGAGCCGCCGCTGGTACTGGTGAGGGGTGGTCTGGTTCACTTCGTCCTCCGTGCCTGCGCGGAACTGCCCGCGCGGTTGACTCCGAGTCACGGTTCCTCCCGTGCTGGCCGGCAAGCCCCGGCCGGGCGTGTCGTCAGTCGGTCTTCCGGTCTTGCTCGCTGATCTCCTCGTGAGCACGCCGCAACGCCGCCACCATCGCCGGGTCGGTGCGCGGCTCGGTGCCCCGGGCCAGACCAGGGCCACGGATGAAGTCCGCAACGGCACGCTCGCGCGAGGGGTCGACCATGCCCGCCTCGAGCGCGTAGGCGAGCTGCAGCTTGACGTCGCGCATCCAGGTGTGGGCGACACCGCCGACGATGTCCAGCAGGGCGCCACGCACGCAGGTGGCCGCTCGGTCATGGTCCTCGGAGACGAGGTTCATCGTGGTGAGCTGGCGCATCTGATCGGCCCACCGCTCGGCCTGCGCCCGCAGCAGCGCCTGCGCCCGGGCGATCACCGTCACGTTGGCCGGCACCTGGCCGCGCTCGAGATCTGCGTAGCATGCCGCGCCGCAGGCTCTGGCAGCGGCTGTCCTGGTGGCGCCGAGTGCAACGGCAGCAGCCGCCAGGTGCTGCAGCAGCACGACGTCACTTGCAGCCGGCCCGGGACGGGGTCGCCGTTTCACGAGTGAGTGCTTGCCCATGTCGCGATCCTTTCGTTCGGGTGAAGGTGTCTCGCGAGGGGCATTCTGACACGACTGCGGCAACCGTCTAGGGGATACCCATGATCCCCGGCCACACCTTTGTTCTTATCTCGTTGCGGGACAACGACATATTTTTTTTCGGCTAGATGAATTCAGAAGACGCAAAACCCTCCGGGAAGGCACCATATATGGTGTCGCCAGGGCCTACGCGCTCTAGATGTTGTGGTTTTTCCGTGCTTGTCGGTGTACTTGCGCTCGGCGGGGGCGGGGTCACTATCACAATGTGACAGTGACTCGCGGATGCGGCAGACCGTCATGTAGCTCACCCTGCACCGCCGCGCTATCTCGCGGTCGGACCAGGTGGACCAGGTGGGATACGAGAATGCCCCCGGTGACTAGCCGGGGGCGTGCCTGTGGTCTCGGTAGCGGGCTGCTGACTATGCTTCCGGGATGCTGTCCGCGTAGCGCGGAAAGTGCTCATCGACGACCTCGGCAAATCCCGATTCAATCAGGAATTCGACGAAGTCGGCTTCGTCACAATCAACGTTGGGCATCAATGCACCCTGGATCTCATCGTCAGCGTACAGAAACCAGGTTCCCTTTTTGGTCTTGCCGATCCAGGTATGATCGACGTCACCGGCGATCAGTTCGGCAGTGTCCAGATCGAAACGGTGGTTCTTGTAGATCATCATGGCGTTCTCCGTGTTCATTCAGGCGTTAAGGATCGTGGCCACCGAGAATTCAGTGACCCCGACAATACCTCCACGCACCAGTCAACGCGCGTGGATTCTGCCGTTCCGTTCCATGCCTTGCCATGCCTTGCCATGATGCTACCGACAGGCACCGAGATCGTACACCGGCCTGCATGGCGTGTCAACGCTCGTATGGCAATGAGAAGCCCCCCGGACCGGGAGAGTCGGGGGGCCAGCCGGCCGCTTAAGAGGCGAGGTTGAACCTCAGGACCGGCTTGCTTGTGCCCAGGGCGCGCCACGGAGGAAGCGCGCCCCAGGCTGCCGGGGCACGACTCCCGGCGGGGGCTGCGGGGCGGCGCATCGGCTTGCGCCGAAGGTCTAGCCGCCGCCCCGGTTGCCGCAGCGGGCGATGGACAAACCCGCCGCGACATCGACCATCACGCCAGATTCGTGATCACGGCCTTGCTCACCGTGCCGGGCAGGCTCACGCCGTACCCGTACCAGTTCACCATGGCCATCACGACGGTCAGGTACTTGGCCATCGACTTGTCGTCGATGAGCAGCGTGGTGCCGTGGTTGACGACATGCAGATGAGCGGGATCGAACATCAGCATGTTCAGGCCCACGGCCGGGCTGACCACGACCGGCCACCGGCCGAACCGCATACCGCCGCGGTCGTCGATGTTGAACCGGCCGCGATAGGCGGTAGAGGCCTCGTCGGCCTGGATCGTCTCGGCCACGGCCGGCGACAGGGCGATCACGCCGCGCTCCCACAGACTCGGGACGTCCGCGATGGACTCGCCGACGAACTTCGACAGCAACGCGCTCGTGGCCGTTGCCGCCGCCGACTGGCTCACCGTGCCGGCCAGCTCGAGCAGGCCGTCATACGGCGCATCCACA
>CAZVWL010000230.1:0-4563 GCA_964630845.1 uncultured Fibrobacteraceae bacterium | reverse complement strand
CTCGGTGCGGCAGGCTCATGGGCTGCCGAGCGGTCGCATGGCTGCCATCCTCGGCGGGGTCGCGCTGGTCGCGGTCCTGGCCGCCCTGCTGCTGCGGACGCGGCGGTTGCAGCGTCGGTTCCGCTAAGTATTGCCGGCGTGGCGACGCCGGTGGTAAGCTCGTCGGCATGAGCAACGACGACCTGCGCGATCTCTTCCTGCTGCGCGACGGCCTGGTCTTCCTGAACCACGGCTCGTTCGGCGCCTGCCCGCGACCTGTTCACGAGCGGTACCAGGCCCTGCAACGCGAGCTGGAGGCCAATCCGATGGCGTTCCTGGGCGAGGACCGGGAGTTTCCCGGCCGCATGGCGGCCGCCCGCCTCGCGCTGGCGAGCTTCGTGGGGGCCCGCCACACCGACCTGGTCTTCGTGCCCAACGCCACTTACGCTCTGAACGTCGTCGCTCGCTCGGTGGCGCTGCGGCCGGGCGACGAGGTGTTGATCACCGATCATGCCTACGGCGCGGTCGAACGTCTGTGGCGTTGTGTCTGCGAGCGGCGCGGCGCCCGTCTGGTGCAGGCGCGCGTCGCCTTGCCCGTCGAGTCCGCGCCGCAGGTGGCCGACGAGATCTGGCGCCAGGTCACCGAGCGCACGCGCGTGCTCTGCCTCGACCACATCACCAGCCCGACGGCCCTCACCATGCCGCTGGCCGACCTGCTGAGCCGCGCCCGCCGCGCCGGCATTCTCAGCGTCGTGGACGGCGCGCACGCGCCGGGGCACCTGCCGCTCGACCTCACCGAACTCGGCGCCGACGTCTACGCCGGCAACTGCCACAAATGGCTCTGCGCGCCCAAGGGCGCGGGGTTCCTCTGGGCGCGCCCCGACGTGCAGCCGAGCCTCGAGCCGCTGGTCGTCAGCTGGGGCTGGCCGGGAACGTTCGTGGCCGAGCAGGAGTGGACCGGCACCCGCGACCCCGCCGCCTGGCTCGCCGTGCCCGACGCGATCGCGTTCCAGCGGGCGCACGACTGGCCGCGTGAGCAACGCCGCTGCCGCGCGCTCGTGCGCCAGGCGCGCGACGAGGTCAGCCGCTTGACGGGCATGGTGCCCATCTGCCCCGATGACGGCCTCTGGTTCGCCCAGATGCACACGCTTCCGCTACCGCCGGGTACCGACCCCGCCGTCCTGCAGCGCGGCCTGCGCGAGCACGAGCACATCGAGATCCCCGTGTTCATCTGGAACGAACGACCCTACCTGCGGGTCAGTATCCAGGCCTACAACACGGCCCAGGATGTCGAGGCGCTGGTCCAGGCGCTCAAGCGACATGCCGTCGCGTGATCCGGGCCGAACCGCGCGAGCCCTGCGCGACCGGCTCGGCCTGGCGCCCCATCCGGAAGGCGGCTGGTACCGGGAGACGTGGCGCGCAGCCCACGTGGTGACGACGCCGTGGGGCACGCGGCCGGCGGGCACGAGCATCGTGTACATGCTCGCCGCCGGCCAGGTGAGCCGCTGGCACCGGCTGCGGCAGGACGAGGTGTGGTCGTTCCACGACGGTGCGGGGCTCTTCCTGCACCAGTATGCCGAGGGCGGCCGGCACGAGATTCACACGCTCGGGCCGGCCGCGTCGTTACAGGTCACGGTGCCGGCAGGCGTCTGGATGGGGGCGGAGCCCGCCGGCGCGTGGGCCATCGTCGGCTGCGCCTGCGCCCCCGGATTCGAGTTCGGCGACCTCACGTTCGCCGACCCAGCCATGCGCTTGCCTTCCCTACCATCACGCTAGAACGCGTAGGTCATCCCGAAGGCGATCGTCGTGCTGCTGTCGGTCGGCATCCCTTCGCGGTCGACGAACGCGTTGCGGTCGCTCATGTCGATCCGCAGCTCGAGGATCGCCACCAGACCTTCGTCCAGGTCGAAGGTCGGGGCCACGGTCAGCGATTGCCGTCGCTGGAACCGGCCGTCCACCGCCGCGAACGCGTAGCCGTCGGTGTCGTCGAAGTGGTCGAAGCGTAGGGTCAGGCCCGACCAGTCGTTCAGCGAGCGCCTGGCGACCACCAGGAACCCGGACCAGGACTGCTCGGCCCCCGAGGCATGCGTGACCTCGCCACGGTTGTACTCCGCGCCCAGCAACCAGGGGCCCGATTCGTAGCTCGTGTCGAGGTCGACCACCGTGCGCGTGAACGTGGCGCCGTCGCTCTCTTCCTTGCCGCCGATTCCGGACAGTCCCCAGACGAAACCGTTGCGCTCGAACCCGAGCCGACCGCCCCAGGTCATCGCGCCGGCGACCTTCGTGTTGCGGTCCCAGCCGTTGCAACCGTAGGCCAGCACCTCGAACCCGCGCCCGAGGTCCCGCCCCAGCGAGAACCCGGTCAGGTTGGTGGGCGAGCCGTGGTCGTAGACCAGCGAGTGGCTCACCTGGTGCATGTCCGGTGGGTCGTTCATCTCGAAGCCGATCGGGGCGTTGAACTTGCCGAAGGTGAACGTCCAGTCGTTTGCGACCGTGTAGCTGATGAACGCCTGCTCGACCTGCGCCGCGAATTCCTCGCCGGCCCTGACCCACTCGAGATCGGCGCGCATGAGCGTCCGCGGACTCACCTGGTGCAGGAAGTTCAGCTCGACCTCGTTGAGGCTGAACTCGCCGTTGAGGTCGGCGGTGTTGTAGACCCAGCTCGCGTCGACGAATCCGGTCAATTCGGAGGTCTGGGCGAACGTGGGTGACGCCGCGGCCAGCAACAGCATCGAGGCGATGAGCAGGTAGCGGGATCGCATCGTGTCGGCTCCTTGGTTATCGGACATGCAGATAGCCCGCATCTTGTTAGCACGGGCGATGGGTGGAGGGAAGGGTCAATCGTGGGGATGGGAGAGCGCAGAGCGGTTTCGATGCCGACGCGTTTTCTGGGAGTTCCGAAATCTTGATTCCGGCCGGCATCCCGTAACGTTCGCGTAACGCCCACGGCTTAACGTCACCACCGATCAACGACGACGGATGCGCGTTCGCGCCGTCGCCCACGGTACGAACGTTGACAAGGAGGGCGCCTCATGAACCGCCAACGATGGCTGCAAAACGCACTGGGCCTGATCCTGGCGATCGCCGCGCCGGCAGGCGCGCGTGACTGCATCGATTACGGTAGCCTGATCCGCGTGATCGGCGAGGCCGATTGCCACGACGCGCAGGTGATCGTGGTCGTCGGCCAGACGGCCTATGTCGCCGCCGGCGTGACGGGGCTGCGCATCTTCGACATCGCCGATCCGACGGCGCCGCAGCTGCTCGGCGGCGCCGACACGCCCGACTGGGCCTGCGACGTCGCCGTCGTCGGGGCGTACGCCTACGTGGCGGACCGCAACGGCGGTCTGCGCATCTTCGATGTCGGCGATCCGACGGCGATCGTCGCGTTGCCCGCGGTCGCGACGCCGGACTTCGCCAGCGGCGTCGCCGTTGCCGACGGCTACGCCTACGTCGCGGACTATCAGGCTCTGCTCATCGTCGACGTCGCCGATCCGGCCAACGCCGCGGTGGTCGGTTCGGTGCCGCTGCCGGGCTACTCGCGGCGCGTCGCCGTGTCCGCCGGCATGGCCTTCGTGGCCGACTGGGACAGCGGCCTGCAGATCGTCGATGTCGCTGATGCGGCCGCGCCGGCGATCGTCGGGTCGCTCGCGCTGGTCGGTCCGGCCAGCGCGATCGCGATCGATGGCACGACGGCGTTCGTGGGCGTCTACCAGCACGGCCTGCAGATCGTCGATGTCGGCGACCCGTCCGCGCCCGTGCCGCTGGGATACTTGCAGACCGTCGACGACTGGGCCACCGTCGATGCCGTCGCGGTCGCCGGCGGACTCGCCTATCTCGCCACGTCGCGTGGATTGCAGATCGTCGATGTTGCCGATCCGGCGGCGCCGCAGCTGGTGACGCTGGTGCCGCAGGCCGATCTGGCGACGTCGGTCGCGCTGGCGGGGCCGCACGCCTACCTGATCAGCTCGGTCGGCATCGCCGTGGTCGACATCGCCGACCCCGCGGCCACGGCGCTGACAGCCGTCTTCGACCTCGGCGATTGGGCGACCGACGTCGTGGTGCGGAACGACCTCGCGTACGCGACGCGGGTCGGCGGCGGCCTGTACATCCTCGACGTCAGCGCGCCCGACACGCCGGTCCTGCTCGGCTCGGTCGCGACCGATGCCAGCAGTTACTGCGTCGCCCTGGACGGCGATTACGCGCTGGTCGGCGATCTCTCGCCCGCGCTGCACGTCATCGACATCCTGGATCCGAGCGACCCGATCGTCATCGCGACGGTGCCCTTGCCGGACAGCCCCAGCGCCATCGCCGTGACCAACAGCTACGCGTGCGTCGCGATCGAATGGCACGGCCTGCAGATCATCGACGTCTATGACCCGCAGCATCCCAGCGTCCTCGGGACGGCGTCGGAAATGATCATGCCCGGCCGCCTCGTCGCCGATTGGCCGCTCGTCTATGCGACCGGCGGCTGGAGCGGCCTGCACATCATCGACATCGGCAACCCGGAGAACCCGATCCAGATCGGCTCGGCGGGCATGGCGACGGGCGGCGGCATCGCGGTCCGCGACGGGCTGGCGTACCTCG
>CAZVWL010000229.1:0-4566 GCA_964630845.1 uncultured Fibrobacteraceae bacterium | reverse complement strand
GCCAACGACGCAGACATCCAGATGTGGGTGGTGTATCCGCCCGACTTCGACCCCACCCGGCGCTGGCCCCTCTACCTGCTCTTGCACGGCGGCCCGCACAACGGCATCGGCGACAGCTTCCACTGGCGCTGGAACGCCCAGATCTTCGCCGGCTGGGGCTACGTGACCGCCTGGCACAACTTCCACGGGTCGAGCGGCTTCGGGCAGGACTTCACCGACGCCATCAACCCGCTGCAGTCCGAGCTGCCGTACGAGGACACGATCCGCGCCGCGGCCTGGTTCCAGCAGAAGCCCTGGATCGACGGCGACCGCCTCGCCGCCGGCGGCGGCTCCTACGGCGGATACCTGGCGTCCATCTTGCTCGGCCGAGAGCACCCGTTCCGGACGCTGGTGGCGCACGCGGCGGTCTACAACTGGTACACGCAGATCGGCGCCGATTACGGCGCGAGCAAGCGGCGGTTCGGCGAATTCTGGGAGCAGCCGGAGAACTTCAAGACGTCGTCGCCGCACTACGGCGCCGGCAACTTCGCGACGCCGACCCTGGTGATCCACGGCCAGCTTGACTACCGGGTGCCGGTCAACCATGGCCTCGAGCTGTTCAACACGCTGCAGAAGCGCGGCGTGCGCTCGCGCCTGGTCTACTACCCGGACGAGAACCACTGGATCCTGAAGCCCAACAACTCGCTGCACTGGTACGGCGAGAAGCGCGCCTGGCTGGCCGAGTTCATCGGCACCGGGCCTAACTAACCGCCGATCCGCGCGCCGCGGACCATGGTCAAGAGCCCGTCCTGCATGGCGTTGGCCGTCTCGCGGGGCCCGGTCAGCTTGAAGAACAAGCTGCCTTGTGGCCCCTCGAGCACCACACCCACCAGCCGGAACCCGGGCTGCGGCTGTCCCGCGGCTCCCATGCCGCCCATGCCGCCCGCGTTGTAGGTGCCGTCGAGCGCCACGACGTGGGCGGGCATGCCGCCCACGCTGAAGCTGCGACGCGACGCGGCCTGGGCGGGGTCGCCCCCATCCGGCAGGCTCATCTGACCGATCCAGCGCTGGAGGTTGGCCTCCACGCCGCCCCCGGACTGCGGTCCGAAGTAGAAGACGGCGACCTCGCCGGGCGCGGCGTCGTCGCCGACCGGATCGAGGTGGAACTGGGCTTGCCGCATGCCGGCGGCGCCGAGGTCCCGCCAGGACGCCGGCGGCGTGACGGTCACGCCGGCGATGGTCACCGGTTGGCCGGGTTCGGCGTGGGTGGTGGGACCGTCGTCGGTCGCAAGCTCCGCCGCGGGCGCGGGGTTGGCGTCAGCCGCCGCCGATCGCGCCGCGGGCTGCTGCTGCGTGTCCTGCTGTCCGCCACAGGCGGCGACCAGCAACACGAACAGGAGCGTCGCGGCGATCGTCAGCAACCTCGCCGTCAGGTTCTGGGTGTTCATGGGGGCACAGACTAAGGACGCAGCGACCGGACCGTCAAGGCAGCAGCGCGAGTTCGAGCCGCTCGCCGGGCTTGACCGGCAGGCCCTCCGGCACGCTGATCAGCAGCGGCAGCGCCTTTTCGGGCCGCCCGGCGGGTCCGAGCATGTCCTCGGGCAAGAGCTCCAGCTGCGCCGCCACCGAGACGACCTCGCCGTAACCGACCGTGCCGCCGCCCTTCCCGCGCGCGGGCACCCGGATGCGGACCGCCATGCCGACCTGCGGCTCCACCTTGAGCGGCTGGCGCAGGTACGCCTGGATCTGGTCGCTGGTCTCGGCCAGCACCGTCAGCAGCAGTTCGCCGGCCACCACATGCTCGCCGGCGCCGCGCAGGACGACCCCCACCACCCCGTCCAGCGGCGCGCGCAGCGTGATCGGCGCCAGCTCCGCCTCCACCACGCGCAGGCGTTGTTCGTGCAGGCTGATCGCCGCGCGCAGCGGCGCCTCGGCCGATTCGAGCGGCGGCAGCTGCAGGCGCGCCAGCTCGTCGCGCAGCGTGGCGACGACCTGGCGGCGCCCGGTGACCTCGGTCGCGAGGGCGTCGCGGTCTGCCGTGGCCGTCTCGAGGTCGGCAATCGCCAGCAGCCCGTCTTCGTGAAGCTGCCGCGCCCGCACGAGCTGATTCTCGGCGTGCACCTGCCGGACCTCGGCCGCGGCCAGCACCACGCGCTGGTCCATCAGCTCCAGGCGCAGGCGCTCGTGGTCGAGGTCGGCGCGGCGGCGTCCGACCAGGGGATCGAGGCTGTGGCGCAGGACGTCGACCTCGGCGCGGATCACGGCGAGCTGGGCCTCGAGCAGGGCGGGGTCGGTGGTCATCACGACGGCGAGCGTGTCGCCCAGGCGGACGCGCGCGTGCTGGCGCGCCTGCATCGACACGATCCGGCCGGCCTGGGGCGCAAGGACCACGGCGCGCGGGGCGATCGCTTCGCCCACCATCTCGACCGGCACGACGTGCTCGCGCCACAGCACCACGATGGCGGCGATCAAGGCCACGAACACGGCCGCCGGCAGCGCCTGACGGCGCAACAGCCACAGGCGCCGCGCGGGCGGGATGGGGACACGGGGCTGGCCGGTCGCGGCGGCGTGTTTCATAGCTCGTCCTCGTCCTCGGCCTGCATGCTCAGGACCCGCGAGACGCCCGGCGTGCTCTCGAGATCGCGCACGAGGTCGTCCAGGCGCGCCGGGTCACGCATCAGCAGGCGGTAGGAGAGGTCGGCCCCGGCGCCGTCCGGCGCGGTGTGCCGGCTGGCGCAATGCACGCGGTCGGCGTGGCGGCGCAGCAAGGAGGTCACCGGGTCGAGACCGCCCACGGGCAAAGCCCAGTGGAAGTTCACGATCAGGTCGTAGCGGTGGCGCGATCCGAACGCCGTCCACCACAGGAAGAGCATGACCGAGGCCGTGGCCAGGCAGCCGATGACCGCCAGCGCGTATTTCTGCGTGCCGGCGGCCATGCCCACCACCAGGACGCAGAGGATGTGGGCGGTGTCGAGCGTGTCGCGCACGATGTTGCGGAAACGCACGATCGCGAACACGGCCATCAAGCCGAACGCGGTGATGATGTTGTCGACCATCACCATCATCACCAGGGCGACGATCATCGGGATGATGATCAGCGAGTTGACGAAGCTGCGCGAGTACGACAGGCCGGTGTGGGTGAACATGTAGACCCACGCCAGCACCATGCCGCCCGCCAGCGAGACCAGCAGGCCCAGCAGCACCTGGGGCAGCGGCACGAGGCCGACCGCGTGGTGGTGCGAGAGCAGGTCGTGCAGCTGGTCCATGGCGGGAATTCCTTTCCGGACCAGACGCGGCGCGCGGCTGGCCGTCGGCCAGCGGTCAGCCGGTGGCGCGCATCGCCCTCCGTCGCACCTCGTTGCGGCCGGAGGCGCGCAGGAACAGATGTTCGCCGAGCACCTCGACGCCGTCCACGTACTTGGCGGCCGACCCTTGCCGCAATCCGAACGAGCGCACGAGATCGGCGAGCCAGCGCGGGAAGCGGTCGGTGAACTTGATCTCCAGCACCACGCGGTCCCCGAAGACCGGCACCAGGCCCTGCACGTCGGTGGCGAGACTGGCGGCGAGGTCGACCCCGGTGCAGACGCGGCGATCGAGCGTGACGCGCACCGAGTTGTCGGCCGCCAGCCACGCTTCGCGCTGGTACGCGACGTGGGTCTTCGGCGCGGCCCCGATCGACCGGCACCGCTGGCAGAACCGCAGCAGGGCGGCCAGCTGGGCGGGGTCGGTCTCGTAGAGATCCTCGGCCAGCGGCGCCCGACCTCGCAGCAGTTCGGCGAGCGCCTCGCGACGCACCATCGCGCGTTGCTTGCTGATCACGTTGTCGCGTCGGCTCTTGATCTCGCAGAAGACCGGCGCGTCCGGCTGGTCGGTGTAGTAGCGCACCCGGAGCTTGTAGCGGTTGCGATCGCCGTTGACCGTGGCCTGGTAGAGGCGAAGGTCGGGCGAGTCGAGGTAGAGGCTGTGGACCGGGTAGGCGAGGTCGGGCCTGCCGGAGCCGTGCGGGTCCAGCGCCAGGTACGAGGACACGTACTGCCGGATCGGCACCACCAAGCGAGTGGGGATGCGGTACTTCAGCTCGAATCGCTGCTTCTGATAGCGGTCCATGGCGAGTCGTTGCTCCAGGGTCGGCGACGCCCCCAACGGCGCATCAGCTAATTTACCATATTTTTACGTACTTGTGGAGGATTTCTTGAGTGGCGCGGCGGCGTTCGGTTTGGGAGGAGATGTGTCCTTTCCTCGCCTTTTCTGGCTTGCTCGGATAGGATGTTGCGCGTTCGTCCCGCCCCGGCGGAGGGGCTACGCTCGAAGGAACGCCATCGGGGCGCCCGGCGGATGGCCGCGGCTTGCATGAGGAGCAGCGACGATGACGCTCGACATCGCCCTCGTCCTGACCCTTGCCGCAGCGGCGGTCGTGCTGTTCGCCACCGAGAAGCTCCGCGTCGACCTCGTGGCCATGCTCCTGATGGGAGCGCTGCTGCTGACGGGCCTTGTTTCGGCCGAGGAAGGCATCGCCGGGTTCTCCAACCCCGCCACGGTCACCGTGGCGGCGATGTTCATCATCTCGGCGGCGCTCTATCGCACCGG
>CAZVWL010000228.1:0-4577 GCA_964630845.1 uncultured Fibrobacteraceae bacterium | reverse complement strand
GGAACACGAAGCCCATGCGCGTGTTGCGGATGCGCGCCAGCCGGTCGGCATCGAGGCCGGTGACGTCCTCGCCGGCCAGGCGGTAGCGGCCGGCGCTGGGCACGTCCAGACAGCCGAGCAGGTTCATGAAGGTGGATTTGCCGGAACCGGACGGCCCCATGATGGCGACGAACTCGCCCTGTTCGATGGTCAGGCTGACGCCGCGCAGGGCGGGCACGTCGATGTCGCCGACCAGATAGTGGCGGGCGAGGTCGGCGACTTCGATCAGCGGCATGACGGTGGCGGGCGGGAGGGCGTCGGCCGGCGCGGCTTCACATGCCCATGCCGAACGGGCGGGCGGCGCGTTTCGGCGCGCCGGCTTCCTCGTTGCCCAGGATGATTTCCTGGCCGGCTTCGAGTTCGCCGCGCAGCATTTCGGTATGGCGGCCGTCGGACACGCCCAGACGCACGGAAACCGCTTCCGGCTGGCCATCCTTGAGCAGCCAGACGCGGCCGGGAATGCCGGGGCCGTCCTCGCGGCCGCGCACTTCCAGCTTGACCGGGCTGCCGTCCGGCTGGGTCGGCCGGAAACGCAGGGCCTCGTTCGGCAGTTTCAGGACGTCGCCGCGCTCCTCGGTGAGGATGCGCGCGCTCGCGGTCATGCCCGGCAGCAGCTTCAGCGCCGGGTTGTCGACCGTGGCCATGACGCTGTAGGTGACGACGTTGTTGGTGGTTTGCGGCGCCAACCGGATCTGGGTGACCTGGCCATCGAAGCGTTCGCCGGGAAAGGCGTCGACCGTGAAGCGCATCTTCTGGCCCGCGCGCACCCGGCCGACGTCGGCCTCGTCGACCGCGACGTTGACCTCCATCCGGCTCAGGTCGCGGGCGATGGTGAACAGCACCGGCGCCTGGAACGAGGCTGCGACGGTCTGGCCGACATCGGCGGCGCGGCCGATGACGACGCCATCGACCGGCGAGCGGATCACCGTGCGCGCCAGTTCCAGCCGGGCCTGGTCGAGCGCGGCCTGGCGCTGGCCGATGCCGGCCTGGGCGCTGGCGAGCTGGGCGCGGGCGACGCCGATGTCGAGTTCGGCGATGCGCGCCAGTTCCGTGGCGGTACCGGCGGCGGTTTCGGCGCTATCGAGTTCCGCGCTGGAAATGAAGCCCTGCGCGACCAGGCCGCGCTTGCGTTCCAGGTTGCGCCGGCTTTCCGCCAGCGCCAGATTGGCCCGGCTGGCGTCGGCCTGGCGGGCCAGCAGGTTGCCGCGCGCCACTTCCGCCGCGTTCTCGGCGGCGCGCAGGTCGGCCTCGGCCTGGCGCACGCGCGATTCGAAGGTTTCCGGATCGATGCGGGCGATCACCTGGCCGCGTTTCACGGCGCTGTTGAAATCGGCGTGGATTTCCCGGATCAGGCCGGAAACCTGGGAGCCGACCTGCACCGTGACCAGCGCGTTCAGCGTGCCGCTGGCGGTGACGGCCGCCGACAGCGGGCCGCGTTCGAGCTGGGCGAGGCGGTAGCGGGGCGCGGGTTCGGTTTTCTTCCAGGGTTGCCACCAGACCAGGACGGCGGCGATGGCGACCGCCAGCAGGGCGGCGAGCCAGGTTTTCGTTTTCGGCATGGGCGGGCGGGGGTCAAACGGTAGCGTCTGGGGCACCGAACAGGCGCGCGAGTTCCCGGCCTGGCTCATCCGCCCTCATGAACGCCTCGCCGACCAGAAAGCCATGCACGTCGCGCGCGCGCATCAGGGCGACATCGGCCTCGGTCAGGATGCCGCTTTCCGTGATCGGCAGGCGCTCCGGCCCGGCGGCGCGGATGCGCGGCAGCAGATCGAGCGTGGTTTGCAGCCGGGTTTCGAACGTGCGCAGGTTGCGGTTGTTGACGCCGATCAGCGGCGTGCGCAGGCGCAGCGCGAGTTCCAGTTCTTCGGCGTCGTGGCTTTCCACCAGCACCGCCATGCCCAGTTCCATGGCCAGGGCCTCCAGTTCGAGCATGCGGCCGAGATCGAGCGCGGCGACGATCAGCAGGATGCAGTCGGCGCCCATCGCGCGCGCCTCGTGGACCTGATAGGGGTCGATCATGAAATCCTTGCGCAGCACCGGCAGATCGCAGGCGTCGCGCGCCGCCTTCAGGTATTCCGGCGTGCCCTGGAAGTAGTCGCGGTCGGTCAGCACCGACAGGCAGGCGGCGCCACCGGCGGCGTAGCTGGCGGCGATCTCGCCGGGCCGGAAATCGGCGCGGATGACGCCCTTGCTCGGGCTGGCTTTCTTGATTTCGGCGATCACCGCCGGCCGGCCGGCGTCGATGCGGGCGCGCAGCGCGCCGACGAAATCGCGTGGCGGCGGCGCCCATTCGGCGGCCTCGCGCACGGCTTCCAGGGGTTCCACCTTCTTGGCGGCGGCGATTTCCCCGGCCTTGGTGGCGAGGATCTTTTGCAGGATGTCGGACATGGGGGAGTGGGAGGTAGGGAGTAGGGAGTAGGGAGTAGGGAGTAGGGAGTAGGGAGTAGGGAGTAGGGAGTGGGGGATGTGGGGTCAGGTTTCCTCGACGGGTACGCGCGGGGCCAGGGCGGTGAGCAGTTCGTAGGCGATGGTGCCGGCGGCGGCGGCGACGCGTTCGACCGGCAGGCCGGCGCCCCAGAGCGTGACCGGGCTGCCGACGTGGGCATTGGGGATCGGCGAGAGGTCGACCGCGAGCATGTCCATCGATACCCGGCCGAGCGTGCGGGTGAGGCGGCCGTCGACCAGGATCGGCGTGCCGGTGCCGGCGTGGCGCGGATAGCCGTCGGCGTAACCACAGGCGACCACGCCCACCTGGATGTCGCGCTCGGCGACGAAGGCCGGGCCGTAGCCGACGCCCTCGCCCTTGCGCGTGAACTGGGTGGCGATCAGGCGGCTTTCCAGGGTCATCGTCGGCAGCAGGCCGAGGCTCTCGCCATCCTCGCCGGCGAACGGCGAGGCGCCATAGAGCATGATGCCTGGCCGTGCCCAGTCGCCATGCGCCGCCGGATGGCGCAGCAGGGCGGCGGAATTGGCCAGACTGGTCGGCAGGTCGAGGCCATCGGTGGCGGCGTGGAAGCGTTCGAGCTGGCGCTCGACGCCATCGCCGGTTTCGTCGGCGGCGGCGAAATGGGTCATCAGCGTGATCGCGCCGACGTGCCCGCAAGCACGCAGCAGCGTCAGCGTCTCGGTCAGCCGCTTGGGCGGCAGGCCCAGCCGGTTCATGCCGGTATTGAGTTTGACGAATACGTCGACCCGGTGCGGCAGCCGCGCGCGCGTCAGGATTTCCGCCTGATCGGCGCGGTGGATGACCGGGCGCAGGCGCAGGCGGGCGATCTCCGGCAACTCGTCGGGATGGAAGAAGCCTTCCAGCAGGACGATCGGATGGGTGTAGCCCTCGGCGCGCAACAGCGCCGCCTCGTCCAGGCTGAGCACCGCGAAACCGTCGGCGCCGCGCAACGCCCGCGCCGCCCGCGCCAAGCCATGGCCGTAGGCGTTGGCCTTGACCACCGCGAGCAGCCGGACGCCGGGCGCGGCCTGGCGCGCCAGCGCCAGATTGTGCGCGAGCGCGGCGGTGTCGACGCGGGCGACCAGCGGGCGCCGCGACAAACGGTGCGTCGCCGCCGGCTCAGTGCTCGCCACCGTCCCAGCCCCCGCCGGCGAAGTTCTCGAAGCGTGTGTATTCGCCCAGGAAGGTCAGGCGCACGGTGCCGATCGGACCGTTACGCTGCTTGCCGATGATGATCTCGGCGGTACCCTTGTCCGGGCTGTCCGGGTTGTAGACCTCGTCGCGGTAGATGAACAGGATGACGTCCGCGTCCTGCTCGATGGCGCCACTTTCGCGCAGATCCGACATCACCGGCCGCTTGTTCGGCCGTTGTTCCAGCGAGCGGTTCAACTGCGACAGCGCGATCACCGGCACGTGCAGTTCCTTGGCCAGACCCTTGAGCGAGCGGGAGATGTCGGAGATTTCCGTGGCCCGGTTCTCGCCCTGGCCGTTGCCGGACATCAGTTGCAGGTAATCGATGACGATCAGGCCGAGCGGCCGGTCGTCCTGGCACTGGCGCGCCAGCCGGCGCGAGCGGGCGCGCACCTCCATGGCGGTCAGGCCGGGCGATTCGTCGATGTAGAACGGCGTCTCGTTGAGCCGGCCGAGCGCATGGGTCAGGCGCGGCCAGTCGTCCTCGCCGATGCGGCCGGTGCGCAGCTTGTGCTGGTCGAGCTTGCCGACCGAGCCGAGCATGCGCATGACCAGCTGCGCCGCGCCCATTTCCATGCTGAACACCGCCACGGTCAGGTTGGCGTCGAGCGCGACGTTCTCGGCGATGTTCAGGCTGAAGGCGGTCTTGCCCATCGACGGCCGGCCGGCGACGATGACCAGATCGCCCGGTTGCAGGCCGGAAGTCTTGCCGTCGAGGTCGGAGAAACCGGTCGGCACGCCGGTGACCTCGCTCGGGTTGTCGCGGTTGTACAGCTCGTCGATGCGCGTCACCACTTCCATCAGCAGCGGCTGCACCGGCCGGAAACCCTGGGTGGTCTTGGCGCCGGCCTCCTTGATCTCGGACACCTTGGCTTCCGCCTCGTCGAGCATCTGGGTGGCC
>CAZVWL010000227.1:0-4588 GCA_964630845.1 uncultured Fibrobacteraceae bacterium | reverse complement strand
ATCACCGTGTCCGCGAGGTCGGCATACTGCTCGGGGCAGAGCGAGGCGTAGCTGCCGCCGGCAACCGTGCGGTAGCCCCGGCGGCGGTAAAAGCGCAGCAGTTCGCGGCCCCGGGCGAACTGCACCGCCATGCCGCCGACGCCGACGAGGTCGGCCTCCGGGTTCAGCGGCACGGACGCGACGTTCTCGTCCACGATCCGCACGTCCCAGTCCGGCGGGCACAGCGCCGCCACGGTCGCGAGCCCCAACGGCGGGTTCAGCGCGCGCTTGCCGGGCAGGACCGTGTCCATCGCCCAGCGGAAGCTCCAGAAGCTTTCCGGAAACCGCGGGTTGACGAGCAGCAGGCGCGTGCGGCCGGCGCCCGCTGTCCTGTCGTCGGTCATTTTTCCTCCCAGGCGATTGTCACGGGCGTCTCATGCCAGGCACCGAAACATCGGGACCAGTGCTTGTCGGTCAGCCCTGCTGTCCGATGGCAAAGATGAAAACGTAGGCGCCGTGGTTTATGTCCACCTTCAAATTACCGCCGTGGCTCTCGGCGTAGGCGAGCCAGCCGGGCTTGTGCTGGCACTCGGGGACCCGCGGCGATTCCCGACCCCGTTCCCGGTCGAACCAGGCCAGGAGCATGGCCCCTTGCGCCGCGGTTCGCGCGAGCGCCTGCGCCTGTTCGAAATCGAGCGCCAGGCCGCTGACCACCAGGCCGATCACGCGCATCGCCGGACCGGCCAGCCAGTTTTCGTAGCAGGCCTGGCCGCAAAAGTGATAGACGTAATCCGGCCCCTCGAGGCTGCGCGCCACGGATCTCGGGACCTCCTTGAGGCAGACGTCGCAGGCGACGACGCCGTTTTGGCCGGCCGTATCGGCTGTTGTCATGACAGGGCCCTCAAAAGGTCAGGTCCATGTCCGCCGGCACGACCACTTCCTTGTAGTACTTCGCCGGGTCGGCGACCTTGACGCCGTCCACCAAATCGCGCGGCGTCATGCCGAAGAGCGTGAGGTTCAGCGGACAGGCGAGCACCGTGGCGCCTTCCGCGATCAGCATCACGAACAGGTCCTCGACGAGCGGCAATCCCATCTCGTTCATCTTGGCCGTCACCGCCTTGCCGACCTCGGGCGGCTCGTCGGGCAGGCATCGAAGGTCTTTCACCTTCTCGCGATGGACCGCGTTGATCCCGCGGGAGCCGAAGAAGATCGTCACCCGCGAACCCTCGCGCAACAGGCTCAACGCCGTCATCAGGGCGTTGAAGACCTGACAGAGTTCGTCGTGAAAGCACATGACGGAAACCTGCTTGGCGGTCTTCGCCATGACATCCCTCCCGATGCCGTCGGGCAATGATGTTCGTCAAATACTAGCAGTTTGCCCGAAAAAACCCGATGCACGGTCGGTCGCGCGGGTTCAATGCCAGGGACGCCGCAGCGGGCCGGCCTACGACGTGCCCGTGGCGGTCGTGAGGAAAAGACTCATCGGATAGCGTGCGCCGTCAAGCCGTTTCGCGAGATGCCGCTGTGCTAGATTCGACCCCTGTTGTTCGCGTCACGGTGAAATAAGAACAAGAACCCGGCGGGAACCGCTGCTCGGCCGCGCACCGCGCGGGAGCGGCACCCGCCTTTGCTTCATGCCCCTCATCGCTGCTGATCTCGCCGCCGAATGCCGGAGGTGAGCCGGACCCGTCATGACCGCAAACGAAGCGCACGCGGATCGTGGATTGACCCCCAGCTCCTGGGCCGGATCGTGGTCGCGCGGTTCCTGGAACTGCCGCTGCGCACCCTGGAACGACGGGTGCGTTCGTTCGAGCGGGACCGACTGTTCGAGGTGCTGCGGCCCGCGGTCCGCCGCGCCCGGCTCTCTTTCGCGCCGGCGATGCGGACGCGGCCGGCCCAAGGCAACGTGCTGGGTGAGGTGTACTGGGAGGACGACGGGCCCCGCTTGCGCTACGCGTGCGCCGCCTTCGACCGCGTCTACCTGTTCGACGAGGACAGGCTCTCCGCCGTGCTCGCGCGTCGGCGCGACGATCCAGCGCTCAAACGGCTGGTCAGCCGCCTGCGCCTGGTCAATACGCGCAACCGCCTCACCCATGCGCTGGTACAAGTCGTGTTGGCAACGCAAGTGGAGTATTTACGTAGCGGCGACCTGCTGCGGCTGAAGCCGTTCAGTCAGGCCGAGCTCGCCGCGCGCATCCGCGCGCGCGGCGACTGCCCCGTGATCGCCGACGCGAGCCGCGTCTCGCGCCTCGTGCGCCGGCTGGCGCTGCGGCTGCCGGGCGGGAAACTCGTGCCGGCGCGCAAGCTGTGTCCGAAGCCGCGCGACCTGCATCGAGGCTTCGTCGCGCACGCGGTCAAGCGCGAACGGGCGGGGATGGTGGCGGGCGTTCGGTCCACGCCCCTGCGCGACAGGGAGATCGCCGCCGTGGTGAAGCGGATTTTCGGCGCCCGGCTCTCCCGGCGCCGGGTCGCCTACGCCCGGCGCGACCTGGGCATCCCGGATTTCCGGGCGCGGGCGCGACACACCGAATACCTGACGGCCACGGCGGACTTTTCGCCCTTGCAGCCCCTGGATCTCGCGGTCCTGCGCGAACAGGTATCGCCTGCGCCGGGGGTCTACGAGATCCGCAGCCGCCTGGCGGCACCGGACACGGCATCTATAATCTACATCGGCAGCGCCCGCGATCTGGCGAAACGGCTCGGCGACCACCTGCGCGGTTACAGCGACAACCCGCGGCTGCGGGAGTTCGTAAAGGCCGGCGATGTCTGGTTTCGGTACCGTCCGGTGAACGAGAACTGGCGCGACGTGGAGCGCGCGGTCTACGCGGCGTTCTGTGCCACCTTCGGAATGCCGCCGCTGTGCAACCGGATGAGTCCGTGACGAACGACAAACAAGAAAGAGAAACCATGGGTCAGGAAAAACCCTTGCGCAAGCAAGCAAGCAAGCAAGCAAGCAAGCAAGCCTGACGCCCTCCAGCCCGCCGCGGGCCGTATAAATCCCAGGGCGGGATCGTGAAACCGTTAGGCGATGCTATCTCCACGGTCGCCCGCGCTTTGGGCATCGACGAGGCGGAGATCGCGCGCCGCAAGGCGTTCCTCGATCTTGACGAAGCCGATGTCGAGCGGCTCAAGGCGCTCCACGCACGCCTGTTGGAAACCGAGCGGCAGTTCGTGGACGACTTCTACGCCCACCTTCTCGCCTTCGAGGAGACGCGGCGCTTCGTTCCAGACCGGCAGGCCCTGGAGCGGCTGAAGCGCACTCAGGCGGCATACTTCGAAAGCCTCACCGCCGGGGACTACGGCAGCGAATACGTCCGCGGCCGCCTGCGCGTGGGCCTCGCGCACGAGCGCATCGGGCTCGCACCCAAGTGGTACATCGGCGCCTACAGCAAGTACCTCTGCGGCCTGTTACCCCACGTCTGGCGCCTGCACGAAGACGACCCGGACCGCTTCATCGCCGCCTACCGCGCCCTCCTCAAGGTCGTGCTCCTCGACATGGGGTTCGCCATCGACACCTATATTCACGCCGACCAACGGACCATCCTGGGCCTGAAGGCATTCGCCGAGGATATTCTCGCGAGCCTGCCCGCCGGCCTGCTGGTCGTCGACGCGGATCTTCGCGTGCTGCGCGCCAACCGCTCGTTCCGGGAAATGTTCAGCCGCCAGCGGCCATCCCGGATCGAGGACGAGACGCTGGAAACCGTGCTGCCGATTCCCGGTTTGCGCGAGCAGGCCCGAGGCGTGCTCGCGAGCGGGGTGGCCGTGCATGACGTGGATGCCATGTTGAACGGCAAACACCTTGCGATCACCTTCACGGGAATACGGCTTGCGGAGGAGGAGGAGGAGGAGGAGCGCCGCCTGCTCGTGGTCGTCGAGGACGTAAGCGAACGCGAGCATCTGCGCGCCGAGGCGCAGGCGCACGAGCGCCGCTTCCACGACCTGGTCCAAGGGCTCGACGCCATCGTATGGGAGGCGGTGGTGCACGGGCCGGAGGTCCGTTTCACGTTCATCAGCCGCCGCGCCGAGGCCCAGCTCGGTTATCCCGTCGAACGCTGGCTGTCCGAACCCGATTTCTGGCCCGCCCGCATCCACCCCGAGGACCGTGACACGGTACTCGATTTCTACAACCGGATACTGGAAGGCGACGGCGACGCGAGCAAAGATCGTGAGCGCTTCGAAATCGAGTATCGCGTGCGCAAGGCGGATGAAGGCGTGATCTGGCTTCATGACGTGGTGCACCTGACCCGGGACGCGGAGGGCGCGGGGCGGCTGCGCGGTGTGATGGTGGACGTGACGGCCCGCAAGGACATGGAATCGCGCCTGGCGCACCTCGCCAGCCACGATGCGCTCACCGGGTTGCCCAACCGTAATTTGCTCGCCGACCGCCTGGACCAGGCGCTGGTCGCCGCCGCGCGCCACGGGCGCGCGGCCGGCGTGCTGTTTCTCGACCTCGACCGCTTCAAGACGATCAACGACAGCCTGGGGCACAGCGCCGGCGACCGACTGCTGAAAGCCGTGGCCGAGCGCTTGCGGGGCTGCGTGCGCGAGGGCGACACCGTGGCCCGGCTCGGCGGCGACGAGTTCGTCGTGATCCTGGGGGACATGGCCC
>CAZVWL010000226.1:0-4605 GCA_964630845.1 uncultured Fibrobacteraceae bacterium | reverse complement strand
GTCGCCCTGCGCGAGAAGGGCCAGGACGTGACCTACATCGTGGCCCCCGACGAGGGCCACGGCTTCCGCGCCCCGAACAACCGCAAGGCCCTCGCGGTGGCGATGGAAAAGTTCCTCAGCCAGCAGCTCGGCGGCCGCTATCAAGAGGACGTGAACCCCGAGACGCAGCAGCGCCTCGACGAGATCCTCGTGGACGTGGGCTCGGTGGAGGTCAACCTGCCGGCCGGGCGCGGTCGCTGACCACGGCGACGGCTGGAAAGAGCGGGCGGCCTCTCAGAAGAGGTCGCCCGCCGTCAGCCTGTTGGCGAATTCGACGGCGGGCAGGATCTCGATGCCGTCGTCGGTGAGGCGCGCCCGCGGTTCGAGGCAAACCACGACACGGCGCCCGACCGGCTGGTCCTCGACCAGGCTCCGCAATCCCTTCAGATGATCGTTCGTGATGCGCGCGCTCGCCTTCGCCTCGATCGCCAGCAGCATGTCGTCGACGATGAAGTCGACCTCGATGCCGCTCGCCAGTCGCCAGTAAGACAGGGTCGCGTCCGGGGCCTCGTAGGCGATGTGGGCGCACAGCTCGTGGCAGACCCAGTTCTCGAAGGCCTTGCCGTAAAGCTCGGAACCAGGCTCGAGGTCGCCCCGACGGGACAGGCGATTGACCACGCCGACATCGGCGAAGTAGAACTTGGGCGCCGCGATCACCCGCCGTTTCGGTCGCTTGCGATACGCCGGCAGCCAGCGCCCGAGCAAGGTGTCGGTCAGAATCTCGAAGTGGTTCTTGACCGTGGGGCCGGAGACACCGCACTCGCGCGCGATGTTCGCGAAGTTGACCAGCTCGGTATCGCTCAACGCCGCGACGTTCAAGAAGGTGGAGAAGACGGGCAGGTTGCGCACGAGCCCCTCGGCGGCGATTTCCTCGCGCAGATAGTCGGCAACGTACGCGTCCAGCAACCGACGCGGCTGCGTGGCCAGTTGCAGACGCGGCAAGAAGCCGTGGTTGAGCAGGCGACCGAGGTCGCAAGCGTCGCCCAGTTCGCTCGCCGTCAACCCGTGCAGCTCGAAACGCAGCGCGCGGCCACCAAGCAGGTTGGCCCCGCCACGACGCACCTTGCGCGCGCTCGAACCACACAGCGCGAAGCGCACTCCCCTGTTCTCGTGCAGCCAATGCACCTCGTCGAGCAGGGCCGGCACCTTCTGGATCTCATCGATCACCACCTGCCGGCCAGCCAGGTCGATCGCCGACAGCTGCTCGCGCAGCAGTTCGGGCTCCTGCAGGTAACGCCGGTATTCGTCGGACTTGAGCAGGTCGACCCACCAGGCGTCCGGGTAGCACGCCCGCAGGAGCGTGGTCTTGCCCGTCTGGCGTGGGCCCCAGAGGAAGAAGGTCTCGCTGCCGGGAGCCGGCAGCCGGAGCGTCCTGTCGATCAACATGAGTTTTAGTTTATCATGATGAAGTAAAGTGTCAATTTAGAATATCCCGGTCCATTCACGCATGGATCTCGACGATGTCCCCATCTGCCAGCACATGATCCCGCCCCACCTGCTGCCCGTCGAACTTGCTGCTGCCCCAGACGCGCGCGTGCCGCAGCGAGGCGGCGAGGTCGCGGTGGATGAGGCGGGCGAGGTCCTCGACCGTCTCGCCGCGAAACAGGGTGTAAGGCCGCTCGTGGTCCGCCGGCTTGCCCGGGATCTTGGTGTAGACCCGCACGATGCCCAGACCGTGCATCAGCAGCGCCCCGATCCGTTCCAGGCCGGACCCCGCCTCGGCCGACACGACAACCGTCGGAAACCGCGCCCCCGTCAGCTCGAGCAGGACGGCCACCTCGTCGAGGTCGCCGCCGAGGTCGGCCTTGGTCACGACCAGGAGCGTGGGCAGGTTGACGCGGAAGGGGTCGTCGAGCGGCTCGTCCTGATCGGGGTCGACCTCGCCCGCTCCAGCCTGCCCCTTCGCCGGTGCGCCGGCGCACCCGGGCTCGACCACGCCGTCCGCCACGCCCGCGCCCTCCCGCCCCGGCGCCCAGTCCGTCGGCACCAGCCCCTCCGGCAACCGCCCCTGCCAGTCATCGCTGACGCCGATGCGCTTCTGGTCGAGGCGTTCGACGATGGCGACGAGGTTCTCGGCGCAGTCGGCCGCATGCAGGTCGAGCACGAGGAGCGCCGCATGCGCCGGCTGTAAGGCGTTGGGCAGCCAGGGCTCCATGAAGTCGGCCGACACCGCCGGCAGGTCGATCAACTGCAACGGCACGTCCTGGTGCATGAGCATGCCCGGCAACGGATGCTGCGTGGTGAACGGATAAGCGCCGACCTCCGCCCGCGAGCCCGTCAGCGCCCTGTGCAGGCTCGACTTGCCCGCGTTCGGCGGCCCCAGCAGCGCCACCTGCGCCGCCCCCTCCGGCTTGATGACCTGCACCGGCCCGGTGCGCGCCGCCCCCTTGCGCGGCCCCGCCAGCTCCTCGGTCAGCTCCTTGATCTTGGTCTTGATGTCGGCCTGCAGCGCCTCGGTCCCCTTGTGCTTGGGGATCGTGGCGAGCATCTCGCGCAGCCAGCTGAGCCGCTCGGCCGGCTCGCGCGCCTTGCGATACTGCTCCTGGGCCTTCTTGTACTCGGGCGAGACGTTGGTCGGCATGGCTCGGCCTCTGCGGTCGGGCGGTTCGGAGGGATGGTAGACCACGCCGTAGCGGGCGGCAAGCGGCGGACGTGGACGCGGGTCCAGGTCGTGCTCCGGTGGCGGCGAGGTCGTCAACTTCGCCGGAGGTAACCACGATGAGCCAGACCCCGCCGCCCGGACCGCGCCTGCTCGACACCGTGCGCGCCGCCATCCGCACCCGCCACTTCAGCCGTCGCACCGAGAAGGCGTACGTGGCCTGGATCCGCCGCTACGTGCTGCACCACGGCAAACGCCACCCGCGCGAGCTGGGCGCCGCCGAGGTGTCGGCCTTCTTGTCGCACCTCGCGGTGGACCGCGCCGTGAGCGCCTCGACCCAGAACCAGGCCCTCGCCGCGCTGCTGTTCCTGTACCGCGAGGTCCTGGGCGTGGATCTGCCCTGGCTGGACGACCTCGTGCGCGCCAAGAAACCCGCCCGCCTGCCCACGGTGCTGACCCGCGGCGAGGTGGCGGCCGTGCTCGCGAACCTCAACGGCGTCGCCTGGCTCGTGGCCGCCCTGCTCTACGGCTCGGGCCTACGCCTGCTCGAGGCCCTCCGCCTGCGGGTCAAGGACGTCGACCTCGAACGCCGCGAGGTGACCGTCCGCGACGGCAAAGGCGGCCGCGACCGCGTCTCCATGCTGCCCAACACGCTGCTCGAACCGCTTGTCCGTCAGCGCGACGCCGCCCTCGTCCAGCACACCGCCGACCTCGCCGACGGCGCCGGATACGTCGAGATACCGCACGCGCTGGTGCACAAGTATCCCCACGCAGCCCGCGAGCCCGCGTGGCAGTGGCTCTTTCCCGCGACGCGCCACTACCGCGACCCCGAGACCGGCCAGCGCCGCCGCCACCACCTGCACGAGTCGGTGGTCCAGCGCGAGGTGCGCCTGGCCGTGCGGCTGGCGCGCCTCTCCAAACCGGCGACCTGCCACACGCTGCGCCATTCGTTCGCGACGCACCTGCTGGAACGCGGGTACGACATCCGCACGATCCAGGAGCTGCTCGGGCATCGGGATGTGAGCACGACGATGATCTACACGCACGTGCTGAATCGTGGGGGGAGGGGGGTGGCCAGTCCGTTGGATGAGTGACGGTTGCGACGAAAGGAAACGCTGATGCCGAACCAGTTTGCCCGCGCGCTTGACCGCTTGTATACTCAATGTATATCCAAGGGGGTCAACATGCGCACGAAGATCGTCAAATGGGGAAATAGCCTCGGTTTACGAATTCCGAAGTCGTTTGCCGATCAAATTCAGGTCACGGACGGTTCGGCCGTGGACCTCAACCTGGAAAACGGTCGCATCGTGATCCGACCGGCGCCGCCGAAGGGATACTCGCTCGACGAGCTTCTCGGCGGCGTGACCGACGAGAACCTCCATGCGGAGGTAGACCCGGGCAAGCCGATCGGTCGCGAACGATGGTAGCGCCGCGTAAGCCCGTCGGTTACGTGCCGGCTCGCGGAGACGTGGTGTGGCTGCAACTCGATCCGCAAGCCGGCAGCGAGCAAGCCGGCCGCAGGCCGGTGCTTGTCATCTCGCCCAAGGCCTACAACGGTCGGGTTGGACTGGCGGTGTTCTGTCCGTTGACCTCCCAGGTCAAAGGCTATCCCTTCGAGGTCGCGTTGCCGCCGGGGAGAAAGGCCGAAGGGGCTGTTCTTGCAGACAAGGTCAAGAGCCTTGACTGGCGCGCGCGCCGGGCGGAGAAGTTCGACGAGGTTTCCGATGAGGTTCTTCGCGAGGTGCTGGCAAAGCTGGGAACGCTGGTCGGGTGGGGTGGGGGGCGTTGAGCGGGCGGCCGATGGCGGGAGGGTTCGTCGTGTCGCCTTTGCTTAGCTTGCCTGGGTATCGTGTCAACGGTGAGGGACAAACGGGGGGGATGGGGGTTGATCTGGGGGGTAGGGTCGGTTAAGATGATCGAGTGTCAATGGGGGTTCGGGGTTGGGGAGAACTGCACAAATCTAGTTA
>CAZVWL010000225.1:0-4611 GCA_964630845.1 uncultured Fibrobacteraceae bacterium | reverse complement strand
CTCGGGGGCGAACAGCGGGATCCAGCGGGTCTCCACCAGGCCGCCGATCGTTTCGGCTTGAGCGATCGGCAAGCCGTTGACGTAACCGGTGGCGGTGCCGTCGACGTCCGGGTCGCCGATCACCGTGGGACCCTCGAACACGATGTCGCCGTTCTGGCCGTATCCCGGGTCGCCGGGCTGCAGGTCGAAGAAGTCGTTCAGCGGCACGTCGCGCAGGACGCGACGGAACGTCTTGTCGTCCTCGCTCATGTACGAACCCATGACCTTCAGGCCGAGCGAGAAGGTGATCCGCGAACGCGGGATGCTGGCCGTGTGGAACAACCCGCTGTTCTGGTTCGCGCCCCAGCCGTGGGCGAGCGGCGCGATGTAGGACGTGGCGTATTCGCGGCCGACCTGGACGAGCAGGCTCTCGAGGTCGTCGTCCGAGTCGTCGCCGTTCTGGGCGAGCGCCGGGACGCCTGCAAGCAGGAGCGCCGCCGCGACCAGGAGCAACGGGAAACGTGGTGGCATGTCGAACCATCCTCTCGTGCACGGAACCAGGCAGACGGCAACGGATGCCGGCGTGGTAAGCAAGCATGATACCACACCCAGAGCCCCGATCCTGTCAATCTGAGGTTTCCTTATGTCAGTTCCTCGAACTCCCCCACATCGCGATTCTTGCGTACGTTGTGCCAGGGGAACACGCGCCCGTTCATCGCCACGTAGACGCCCGGCGGCAGGCTCTGGGCGAAGGCCAGCGCGGCGCCGAGGTTGAACAGGCCGTCCGACGAACCGAAGGCGAAGGGGATCATGGCGCCGGTCAGCACGATCGTCTTGTCGGGCAAGGAGGCCTCGCCGAGGGTGCGGGCGGTGGTGGCCATCGTGTCGGTGCCGTGGGTGATCACGATGCGCCGCGACTCGCACTTGCGGCACTGGCTGAGGATCAGCTCGCGGTCGTGGTCGTCCATGTCCAGGCTGTCGACCATCATCAGCGTGCGCACCTCGACCGGCACGCGGCAACGGCCGAGCTTGAGCATCTCGCGCAGGTGCGTGTCCTTGAAGAACAGGCTGCCGGTGCGTTCGTCGTATTCCTTGTCGAACGTGCCGCCGGTCACGAACACGCGCACGGTTTCGGTCATCGTCTGGGTATCCTTCGTTGTTGGTGGACGTCATCTTATCGCCGCGTGCGGCGGCGTCAAGTGGGCCCTACCATGGGGACATCCGTCCGACCCGCCAGCCCAGGAGGAAGTCCATGCCTCGCCCCCCGATCCTGCCCGCCGTCGATTGGCCCACCATCTTCACCCTCGGCTCCACGTTCGAGGACTGGCTCGACATCGCCGAGAGCGCCGACCAGGTCATCGCCATCACCGAGGCGCTCGCCGCTCAGACCTTCGAGCCGCAGCACGAGGCGCTGCTGCAGCACCTGGCGCGGCCGGTGCGCGTGGTGGCGTTCGCCGAGGACTGGTGCGGCGACGTGGTGCGCCACGTGCCGGTGCTGCAGGCGATGGCCGACCTCAGCGACCACCTGCACGTGCGGTACGCGACGCGCGCGCAGCATCCCGAGGTGTTCGCGCGGTTCCTGACCAACGGCGGCGAGGCCGTGCCCAAGTTCGTCTTCCTCAGCGACCTGTACGTGGAGTGCGGCAACTGGGGACCCATGCCCGCGGCTTGCCGGCGGCTGATCGCCCGCGGCAAGGCCTGCGGCGACGTGGCAAGCGCGCGCAAGCTGGTCGCGGCGCGCTACGCGGCCGATCCGGCCAAACACGAGGTCATCGCCGAGCTGCTCGACCTGGTGCAGACGGCCGCGGCCGTCGCGCCGTGACGCCTCAGTAGTAGAGGTCCCGCTCGCCGTCCTGGATCTTCACCAGGCGATCGCAGAGGTCGCAGCGCAGGCCTGCAGCCTGCATCGTCTCGAGGGTGCGGCCGATCAGGCGCTCGCCCAGCTCGCGGGTCTCCTCGCTGGCGTAGTCCTCGAGGTATTCCTTGATCGTCAGGATGGCGTTGGGCTGGCAGAACTCCTTGATCAGGCCGGGCTTGGCGAGGTCCATGAAATCCGCGCCGGTGCGGCCGCGGCGATAACAGGCCGTGCAGAACGAGGGCAGGAACCCGAGTTCGAGGCAGTCGGCGATGACCTCGTCGAGGCTGCGGTGGTCGCCCAGGGAGAACTGGCTGCCGGCGTGCGGGTCGCGCGCGTGTTCGGTGTAGCCGCCGGGGTTGGTGCGGCTGCTGGCGGAGATCTGCGAGATGCCCAGGGCGTAGCACTGGCGGCGGATGGTCGCGTTCTCGCGGGTCGACAGGATGATCCCGGTGTAGGGGACGGCCAGGCGCAGGATGGCGATCACGCGCTGGAAATCGTGGTCGCGCACCGCCGCCGGCGGGTTGAGCGCCACCACGCTGCCGGCGGCCGGCTCGATGCGCGGGACCGAGATGGTGTGGGGCCCGCAGCCGAACCGCTCCTCGAGGTGGCGGGCGTGGTGCATCATGGCCAGCACCTCGAAGCGGTAATCGTAGAGGCCGAACAGCACGCCGATGCCCACGTCGTCGATGCCGCCGGTCATGGCGCGGTCCATCGCGCCCAGGTGCCAGTCGTAGTCGGCTTTGGGGCCCGACAGGTGCATGGAGGCGTAGGTCGGGCGATGGTACGTCTCCTGGAAGAGCTGGTAGGTGCCGATGC
Organism: uncultured Fibrobacteraceae bacterium; assembly: GCA_964630845.1. Lineage (GTDB taxonomy): Bacteria > Krumholzibacteriota > Krumholzibacteriia > LZORAL124-64-63 > LZORAL124-64-63 > Glo-17. The sequence continues at coordinate 1,958 of CAZVWL010000225.1, read as the reverse complement.
GGCACTCGTGCAGCCGCCGGTAGTGCTCCACGTCCAGGGCGGCGACGTTCACGTTCAGGCGCCGGATCTCCCCCTTGCCGGACTTCACGCCGTAGATCGTCTCGATCGCCTGGTACACGTAGTCCAGGCCCTCGCCCGCGGGATAGCTCTCCCCGGCCACCAGCAGGATGCGCTTGTGGCCTTCATCGATGATCGCGGCCGCCTCGCGCGCGATCTCGTCCTGGGTGAGGTCGCGGCGCACGAGGTCGGTGTTGGAGGCGCGGAAGGCACAGTAACGGCAGTCGTTACGGCATTTGTTGGTGATGTACAGCGGCGCGAAGAGCACGAGGCGGTTGCCGTAGATCGTCTCCTTGACGACCCGCGCGGCGTGGAAGATCTCCTCGTCGAGGTCGCGGTCCTCGTTGGCCAGCAGGATGGCCACATCCTGGTCATCGAGCCCGGCCAACGTTTGCGCCTTGGCGAGCACGTCGCGGATGGCGGCCGGGGTGGCTGCGGCGTGCCGTTCGAGGGCGGCCGCGATGGCGATGGCATCGATCACGGTGGCAGGTATCCTTCCAGGTCGGTTGACGGCCTCCAATGTAGCCCACGAACCCTGGCCCGCCAATAACGAAGGTGAATTCCGATATCGAATAAACCCCGCAACCAATTGTCAGTCATGATTTTACTTCGCGCGAAGGCCGCCGTATGCTAAGATTGTCGAACAATCAACAACCGGTGGCCATGAGGTCCGCGCGCCATGAACCGTCACCAGCTCGCGATCCAGTGCGCGATCGCCCACCTCGGCGATCACGTCGCGCATGTGCAGCTGCTGATGCGCAGCCTCGCCGAGAGCCGCCGGCTCGACGACGCGCAGCTCGATCCGGAAACCGACCTCGCCGTGATCTGCTACCTCGAAGAAGCTGCCGACATCCTCAAGATGCCTCGGTATCGCCTGCGCGAAGAGCAACGCCCGCAGCCCTGACCAAAGGCGCCGACATGACCAAGATCACCTGGTATGGCCACTCCGTGGTCCAGATCGAGACCGGCGGCACCACGCTGCTGATCGACCCCTTCCTGACCGGCAACCCGACCGCGCCCGTCGGCGCCGATCAGGTGGCGCCGGACGTCATCCTGGTCAGCCACGGCCACGGCGATCACGTCGGCGACACGGTGGCGCTCGCCAAGCGCACCGGCGCGCTGGTGATCGCCAACTTCGAGATCTGCGGCTGGCTGGAGAAGCAGGGCCTGAAGAAGTTGCGCCCGATGCACATCGGCGGCAGTTCGCGCCACTCGTGGGGCACGGTCAAGCTGACCCAGGCCCTGCACGGCAGCGCTCTGCCGGACGGCAGCTACGGCGGCAACCCCTGCGGGTTCCTGCTGACCGTCGGCGGCAAGAAGGTGTACCACGCCTGCGACACCGGCCTGTTCGGCGACATGAAGCTGATCGGCGAGGAAGGGATCGACCTCGCCATCCTGCCGATCGGCGACAACTTCACCATGGGCCCCGACGACGCGCTGCGCGCGGTGACGCTGCTCGAGCCGACGCTGGTGCTGCCGATCCACTACAACACCTTCGACATCATCAACCAGGACCCCGAGGCCTGGCGCCAGCGGGTCGAATCGAAGACCGCCGCGCGCGTGATGGTGCTCGAGCCGGGCGCCAGCATCGACCTGCGGTGACGCCCGTCCTGGTCTTCGACGGCCGCTGCCCCCTGTGCCGGGCCACGGTGCGTTTCCTGCGCGCCCGCATCCGGCCCGGCTCGCTGCGGTTCGCGCCGGCCCTCTCGCCGGCCGGTCGCAAGCTGTGCGCCGACCAGGGGCTCGACCCCGCCGCCTTGCACGCCGTGCTGCTGGTCGCGCCCGACGGGGCGTGGCTGGCCAGCGACGCGGTGTGGCGGGCGGGGTCGCACCTGCGTTGGCCGTGGCGCCTGCTGGTCGTGGTGCGCTGGTGCCCGCGGCCGTGGCGGGAGGCGGTCTAC
>CAZVWL010000224.1:0-4670 GCA_964630845.1 uncultured Fibrobacteraceae bacterium | reverse complement strand
CTTCCTGTCGCCCGAGGTCGAGCTGCTGGGTTTCCAGGCGCTCAAGCGGGTCTGCCACACGTGTTGCGATCCGGTGGAGTGCCGGGAGATGGCGCACCTCGACGGCACGGCGTTGCCGCCGTGCGTGCGGCGCGAAGGGGGCTGACCTCAACCGCGGGCCGCTTGCCTCAACGCGAGGTCGGCCATCACCAGCGCGGCCATCGCCTCGACGATGGGCACCGCCCTCGGCACCACGCACGGATCGTGGCGGCCGCGCGCGGCGAGGGTCACCGGGTGTCCGGCGAAGTCGACCGTCCGCTGCTCGCGGCCGATCGTGGCCGGCGGCTTGAAGGCGATGCGCAGGAGCACCGGCTCGCCGTTCGTGATGCCTCCCTGCACGCCGCCGCTGCGGTTGGTCGCGGTGCCGAGCATGCCGTCGGCACGGCCGACGAAGGCGTCGTTGTGCTCGCTGCCGCGCCGGCGCGCGCCCTCGAAGCCGCTGCCGATCTCGAAGCCCTTGCTCGCCGGCAGCGAGAGCATGGCGCGCGCGAGCAGTGCTTCGGCCTTGTCGAAGACCGGTTCGCCCCAGCCGGCCGGCGCGCCGCGGATCACGCACGCCACGACGCCGCCCACGGAATCCTGCGCGTCGCGCGCGGCGGCGATCGCGTCGGTGAACCGCAGGGCGGCCACAGGATCCGGGCAGCGCACGGCGTGGCGGTCGACCTGATCGCGGGTCACCGTTGTGGGGTCGACCTCGCCGGGCGCCTCGGCGCCGACGGCGTGCACCCAGGCCACGATCTGCACGCCCCAGCGCAGCCGGAGCAACTGTTCGGCGACCGCGCCGGCCGCCACGCGGGCGCACGTCTCGCGCGCGCTGGCGCGCCCGCCGCCGCTCACGGCGCGGATGCCGTACTTCGCCTGGTAGGTGTAGTCGGCGTGGCTCGGGCGGGGCGTGGCGGCGAGGTCGTCATAGTCGGCGGGCCGCTGGTCGCCGTTGCGGATCAGGAGGCCGATGGGCGTGCCCAGCGTCAGGCCGTCCTGGACGCCCGAGAGGATCTCGACCTGGTCGGATTCGCGGCGCGGCGTGGCGAGGTCGCTCTGGCCGGGGCGCCGGCGGTCGAGCGCGGCCTGGATGAGCGCTGCGTCGAGCGGCAGGCGCGGCGGGCAGCCGTCGATCACCGCGCCGAGGCCGGGGCCGTGGCTCTCGCCGAAGGTGCTGACCCGGAAGACCTCGCCGTGTGTGCTGGACATCTCAAGCCTCCTTCGCCTGGCGCATGAACGCGACCAGGCCCGCGAGGGCGATCAGGTACCCCGCGGCGCCCTGGCCGCGGGTGTCGCCGACGCACACGTCGCGGATCAGCGAGACGCGGCGGAACGGTTCGCGCGTCGCGGGGTCGCTCAGGTGCACCTCCCAGGCGGGTCGCGCCACGGCGGCGATCGCGTCGCGCAGGGCCACGCTCGTGTGCGTGTAGCCGCCGGGGTTGATCACCAGGCCGTCGTCGCCGGGTTCGATCAGGATCATCGCCTGCACGCGCTCGATCAGATCGCCCTCGTGGTTGCTCTGGAAGGTGACGACGGAGACGTTCAGCTCGGCGGCGCGCCGGCGCAGGCTGTCGTCGATCTCCGCCAGGGTGGTGCGTCCGTAGATGTCCGGTTCGCGGACGCCCAGCAGGTTCAGGTTCGGGCCGTGGATCACGACGATGCGCATGTCCGCTCCCTGTCCAGGGCCCCGAGGGCCTCGTCGACCGTGACGTCCTCGACCACCGCGACGCGGCCGATCGCCAGCGGCAGCACGAAGCGCAGCACCTCGCCGCGCCTCTTCTTGTCCAGCAGCAGGCAGGCGCGCAGGGGCGCGTCGGCGACGGGCGGCGCGCCGGTCGGCAGGCCGCAAGCGCGTAGCAGGCGGCGCGTGCGTTCCAGGACCTCGGGTTCGATGAGCCCGCGGTCGGCGGCGATCCGGCAAGCGGCGCTCAGGCCGATCGCGACCGCCTCGCCGTGGGCGAGGCCAAGCGCGCGCTGGGCCTCGAGCGCGTGGCCGAGCGTGTGGCCGAGGTTCAGCACGCGCCGTTCGCCCAGCTCCCACGGATCGCGCGCCACCACGCCCGCCTTGACGGCGGCCGAACCCGCCACGCAGCGGTCGAGCAGACCCGCGTCGCGGCGGGGGGCGACCGTGCCCGCGCCGACCGGGCGTTTGATCAGGGCCGCTTCGAGCGTCGCGAACAGGTCGGCGTCGCCGATCAGCGCGGTCTTGACGACCTCGGCCAGGCCGCAGGCCAGCTCGCGGTCGGGCAACGTGGCCAGCAGGACCGGGTCGGCCACCACGAGCAGCGGCGGATGGAAGGCGCCGGCCAGGTTCTTGGCGCCGGCGGTATTGACGCCGGTCTTGCCGCCGAGGTGGGCGTCGACCATCGCCAGCAGCGTGGTGGGCACCATGGCCAGCGCCACGCCGCGCATGTAGATGGCGGCCGCGAAGCCGGCGAGGTCGCCCACCACGCCGCCGCCGGCGGCCACGACGCAGGCCTCGCGGTCGCAGCCGAGCGCGGCCAGCTCATCGACGAGGTCGGCCACCCGGGCGAAGGTCTTCTGATCGTCGCCGTCGGGCATCACGAGTACGGCGGTGTCGTGGCCGGCCGCGGCCAGCGCGGCCTGCAAGACCTCGCCGTGGTGCCGGGCCACCGGCGGCGCCAGGCACAGCACCACGCGGCCGCGCACGCCGCGGGCGTGCAGCTCGTCGCCGAGGCGCAGGACGGCGCCGCGGCCGCACACGACGCGCGTCTCGTCGAGGCCACGGGCGGCCAGCGGGGCATGGCCGGCCGCGCCCACGACCGGGATCGCGCGCTCGCTGATCGGCACGCCGACCGCGCGCGCGACCGCGATCGCCGCCTGCGTCTGATCGAGCGGGCCGGTGTCGACGGCGTGGTCGAGCCCGCCGTAGGCCGCGGCGCGCCCGGCCAGCAGGTCGGCGATGCGGGTCGCGAGGTGAGGCGCGCCCGCGAGCAGGGGGCGGGTCGCGTCGCCCGCCAGGCGCACGGCGAGCACGTCCGGCGCCGCCTGCAGCAACACGAGGTGGCCGCCCTGGGCGAGGAGCCGGCGGTTGGCGGGGTCGAGCAAGGTGCCGCCGCCGGTGGCGAGCACGAGGCCGGCCGCGGGGGCGAGCGCGGCGACCGCGGCCTGCTCGCGCCGGCGGAAACCGGGCTCGCCCTCGGCGGCGAAGATGGCGTCGACCGGCATGCCGGCGGCGGCCGTGACGTGGTCGTCGAGGTCGACGAACGGACGTCCCAGCAGGCGCGCCAGCGTGCGGCCGACCTCGGTCTTGCCCGTGCCCATGAATCCGCAGAGCACGATGTTCTTCATGATGTCACCCGCGACGGATCAGGCTGGTCGAGCGTCCGGCGCATCGCGTCGAGTTCCGGCGCGCGGCCGAGCCACAGGCGCAGGGCGAGGTGGGCCTGGGCGGTCAGCAGATCGCGGCCGTCGAGGCAGACCCTGCCGGCGGCGCGCCAGGCGCGCACGAAGGCGGTCGGCGCGGCGCCGTAGTTCAGCTCGAAGCCCACCGCGCCCGGTGCGGCGTGTGGCGTGGCGAGCACCGCCGCGCCGGCGTCGTCGAGGCCGACCGGCGTGGCCTGCACCACCAGGTCGGCGGCCGCCAGGGCGGCGGCGGCCGGGCCGCTCCCGAGCGCGGCGACGGCCACGAGGTCGCCCAGGTCGCCGACCGCCCTCGCGGCGCGCCGCACGTCGCGCACCAGCAGGGTGACCCCGGCGATCTTCGCGTCGATGAGGCCCGCCGCGGCGGCCCTGGCCGCGGCGCCGCCACCGAGGATCGCGGCATGGCGTCCCGCTGGCGTCCAGCTCGCCCAGGTCGCAAGCGCGAGGATCAGGCCCGGCGCGTCGGTGTTCTCGCCGCGCCAGCGTCCGTCGTGATCGCGCGCCAGCACGTTGACCGCGCCGACGCGCCGGGCCAGCGCCGAAGCGCTCGCCAGATGCGGCAGCACGGCGGCCTTCAGCGGGTAGGTCACGTTGACGCCCGCAAGGCCCAGCGCGTCGAGGCCGGCGACGAGCGCGGCTGGCTCCTCGGCGCGCGAGGGCAAGGCGACGTAAGCGGCGTCCTCGCCGAGCAGCTCGAACGCGGCGTTGCACAGTCGGGGGGAGAGGCTGTGCGCGACGGGGTCGCCGATGAGCGCGTAGACCCGTGTCCGGCCGTTGATGATCATCGCGAGACCTCATCCGACACGACGCCCGGACCGGTGAGCGCGGCGAGGTCGTCCCAGAAGCCGGGGTGCGAGACGGCCGCGCACTCGGCGCCGTGGATCGTCGTGGTGCCGCGCGCGATCAGGCCGGCGACCGCCAGCGCCATGGCCAGGCGATGGTCGCCCTCGGCGGCCACCTCCGCGCCGTGAAGCGGCGTGGGGCCTTGCACGGTGAACCCGTCGTCGTGCTCGTCGATCGAGGCGCCCAGCTTGCGCAGCTCGCGCACCGTGGTGGCGATGCGGTCGCTCTCTTTGTGGCGCAACTCGGCCGCGTCGTGCACCACGGTGGCGCCGTGGGCCTGCGTCGCGAGCACGGCGAGGATCGGCAGCTCGTCGATCAGGCGGGGGACGAGGTCGCCGGCGATCGTGACGCCGGCCAGGGGCGCCGATGCGGAGACGAGATCGGCCACCGGCTCGCCGGCCACCTCACGCAGGCGCTGCGTG
>CAZVWL010000223.1:0-4706 GCA_964630845.1 uncultured Fibrobacteraceae bacterium | reverse complement strand
CGGTAGACGAAGGTGTCGATGAAGCTCTTGGCCCGGTACTGAGCGGCGGGCTGGAGCGCGGCGAAGAGGCTCTCGCGGGCCGGCTTGACCAGGGCGTAGTTGGTGACCCGCCGCACCACCTGCACCACCACCAGCGCGACGAGGCCGGGGTGCCAGCCGAGGACCACGAAACCGGCCGCGGTCACCAGCGGCAGCACGGCCAGCACCCGGCCGCCGCCGAAGCGGCGCAGCACGCGGCCGGTCACCATCAGCTGGGTCAGCAGGGTGGCCGACTGCACCCACACCTCGATGCGCGCCAGCAACTGGGCGCGGGCGGCGCGACCGCCGTCGATGCCGGCCACGATGCCGGCCTGGGCGAGGTACAGGAACGTGGAGGACAGGCTGTACAGCAGCAGGAAGGCGCAGATCGACAGCAGGTACGGCGAGCGCAGCACCAGCCCGATGCCCGCCAGAGGCGATTCGCGCCGCGGGTCGAGCACCGCGACAGCGGCGGCATCCGGGGCGACCGGGGTGATCGGGCCGACCGCCAGCTCGTCGAACCGTCGCGACAGCACCGCGATCATGCGCACGCCCAGCTCGAGGCAGGCCGCCGACACCAGCAGCAGGGGCAGGCGACCGAGCACCCCGACCAGCAGGTCGGTGAGCGTGGCGCCGAGGATCGCCCCGGCGGTGGCGCCGATGGCCGCCACCCCGAACACGCGCCGGCTGCGCGCGAGCCCCAGCCCGTCGGCCAGGAACCCCCAGAAGATCGACAGGCTGAAGAGGTTGAAGACGCTCACCCAGACGTAGAAGACCCTGCCGAGCCAGAGGTCCCACGACGGCAGCAGGCTCATCGCCGCGAAGAAGGCGATCAGGTTCAGCGCGAAGAAGCGGTAGACCCGCGGCAGGAACACCTCGCGCCGCCGGCCGCGGCTCGTCCAGCCGAAGAGCGGCGCCGCGACCAGCATGGCGCCGAGGGTGACCAGGTACAGGTACGGCAGGTTGTCGACCCCGCCGGCGATGCCCATCTCGTCGCGCAGGGGTTTGAGGATGAAGTAGGCCGCCATCAGGCAGAAGACCATCGCGGCGGCCAGCAGGGCGACCGGGCCCTCGTGAGCCTCCAACCCGGCGAGGCGGCGTAGTTCGTGACGCGACAAGGGTGCAACCTCGCGGCTGGGGTCGATGGCCGTCTATCAATTACGTAGAGAACGCGCCGACGGTTGCGGGTTGAGCGCGGCGACGACGTTGACATCCTGCTGTATCCGGAGTAGTTGTGTCCACACGGCATCCGGTCGCCGCCTCACGACGCCGGTCGCGCCGGTTCCCGCCCGTCCGTTCACGCCCTCAGCCCGGAGGTCCCCGCGGCATGGCCACGACCAGAACCGCCGCCATCGACACGCCCCAGGGCGCCGCCATCGCGCTGCGTCGCATCCATCACATCGAGCTGTGGGTGGGCAACGCGCGGCAGGCGGCCTACTTCTACCGGAAGTGCTTCGGCTTCGACCAGGTCGCTTATCGTGGGCCGGAGACCGGCGTGCACGACCGCGCGAGCTACTGCCTCAAGCAAGGGGACATCTTCCTCGTGCTCACCTCGCCCTTGACGCACCTCAGCCCGATCAACCAGTGGCTGGCCGTGCATGGCGACGGCGTGCGCGACGTCGCCTTCGAGGTCGCCGACGCCCGCGCCGCCTACGCGCTGGCGATCACCCGCGGCGCCCAGGGCGTGGCCGAGCCGCACGATGTGGAGGCCCGCGACGGCGCCGTGCGCCGCGCCTCGATCCGCACCTACGGCGACACCGTCCACAGCTTCATCGAGCGCGGCGGCTACGACGGCTTTTTGCCCGGTTTCGTGCTCGATACCCGGCGCGGTCACAACGTCGGCATCCACTGCGTGGACCACGTCGTGGGCAACGTGGAACACCGGCGCATGCAGCACTGGTGCGACTTCTACACGCAGGTCTTCGACTTCTCGCAGTTCGTCAGCTATGACGACAAGGATATCTGCACCGAGTACACCTCGTTGCGCAGCAAGGTCATGGCCAACGCCGAGCGCAACATCAAGTTCCCGATCAACGAACCGGCCCCGGGCAAGAAGAAGAGCCAGATCCAGGAGTACATCGACTTCAACCTGACGGCGGGCGTGCAGCACGTCGCCCTGCGCACGAACAACATCCTGGAGACGATCTCGATCCTGCGCGAGAACGGTGCCGAGTTCCTGCAGGTCCCCGACACCTATTACGAGACGGTCTGGAACCGGGTGGGCGACATCGCCGAGGACCGCGACAAGGTGCGCGATCTGCGCATCCTGGTGGACCGCGACGAGGACGGCTACCTGCTGCAGCTCTTCACCCGCCCGCTGCAGGATCGCCCCACGCTCTTCCTCGAGGTGATCCAGCGCTGCGGCAGCGACAGCTTCGGCAAGGGCAACTTCCAGGCGTTGTTCGAGGCCATCGAGCGCGAGCAGGCGCGCCGGGGCAACCTTACCTGAGCGATCGCCACCGATCGCCACCGGAGGCCGACGACATGCCGTTCTACCATCGCCTGGGCGAGATCCCGCACAAGCGTCACACGGTGTTTGCCAAGCCGACCGGCGGCATCCACTACGAGCACCTGATGGGCAACCTGGGCTTCACCGGGATCCAGTCGCTCCTGTACACCCTGCGGCGCCCCACCGCCGTGCTGCGTTCGGAAAAGGTCTGGGACCGCCGCTGGCAGGCCGATCAGGACACCACCCTGCGCATGCGCCACCTGCGCACGCACCGCCTCGAGGCTTCCGGCCCCAGCGCGGTGGCCGACCGCGTGCCGCTGGTGTTCAACCAGGACATCGCGTTGAGCCTGGCGCGGCCCCGCGCCACCGACAATTTCTTCTTCCGCAACAGCCAGGGCGACGAGATCGTCTACGTCAGCCGCGGCCACGGCGTGCTCGAATCGCAGATGGGCGAACTGGACGTGCGTCAGGGCGATTACGTCGTGATCCCGCGCGGCATCGTGCACCGCTGGCGCCTGGAGTGGTCGAGCCAGCCGATCCTGCTGGTGGCCGAGAGCCGCGGCCATGTGCGCACGCCGTCGCGGTACCGCAACGAGCACGGTCAGCTCCTGGAGCACAGCCCCTACTGCGAACGCGACATCAGGCCGCCGAGCCGGCTGGTCGTGGTCGACCAGCCCGGCGAGTTCGCGATCGTGGTCAAGAAGGCCAACGAGCACCACATGGTGACGGTCGATCACCACCCCTTCGACACCGTCGGCTGGGACGGCTTCTACTTCCCGTGGGCGCTGTCGATCCACGATTTCGAGCCGATCACCGGCCGCCTGCACCAGCCGCCCCCGGTGCACCAGACGTTCGCGGGCGACGGCTGGGTGCTCTGCTCGTTCGTGCCGCGCCTCTACGACTACCATCCGGAGGCGATCCCGGCGCCGTACAACCACAGCAACGTGATGTCGGACGAGGTCCTCTACTACTGCAACGACGAGTTCATGAGCCGCGACAACATCGAGTTCGGCTCCCTGACGCTGCACCCCGACGGCCTGCCCCACGGGCCGCAACCGGGCAAGACCGAGGCCTCGATCGGGCAGAAGCAGACCACCGAGCTGGCGGTCATGGTCGACACGTTCGCGCCGCTGTTCGTGGCGACCACGGCCTTGCCCTGCGAGGATCCCGACTACCAGCGGTCGTGGCTGGAGCGTCCATGACCGGCGACGCGCGCGCCGCCCTGCTGCAAGGGCTGGTCGACTACGCGGGTCTCTTCCCGCCGGCGGCCCTGTCGCTCGACGAGGCGCTCGCGCGTTACGACCACCACCTGCGCGGACCCGACGCCGCCTGGCTCGGCCGCTTCGTCTTGCCCGCCGCGCAACGCGACGCGCTCGGGCCCTGGTTGCGCGACACCTGGCACGCGAAGCGCCCGTTGCGTCTGTCCCTCCTGGCCGACCTGGCGGCCCTCGCCGATCTGGCGGCCCTCGCCCACCTGGCCGTGATCGGCACCTGGGCGGCCGAGGAACCATCGGTGCGGGTCGAGGCGCTGGAGCTGAGGCCGCCGCGGCAGATGGACGTCGCCGTGTGGCTCGAGGACTTGCTCGTCGCGGTGCAAACCGGGCCGCTGGCGACCTGCGAGGTGTACGTCGAACTGGCGCCGGGCGGCGACCAGGAGACGCTCGCAGCCCTGGCCCGATGGCAAGGTCACCACACCCTGCCCCGCCTCGGCGCCAAGCTGCGTTGCGGGGGGGTGACCGCGGACCTGGTGCCACGCATCGAGCGTGTCGCCGCCGTGATCGCCGCGGCCCGCGACGGCGCCGTGCCGCTGAAGTTCACGGCCGGCCTGCATCATCCGGTGCGGGGCATGGGCCGCACCGCCGACGTGCCCATGCACGGCTTCCTGAACGTCTACGGCGCCGGATTGCTCGCCCACGGCCAGGAGCTGACGGCGGCCGACCTCGAGCCCGTGCTGGCCGAGTCGGACCCCGCCGCATTTCGCCTGGACGCCGACGCCTTCGCCTGGCGCGACCGCGTCGTGCCCGGGCCGCTGGTCGCCGACATGCGCGCCCGGCTGCTCGGAAGCTATGGCAGTTGCTCATTCACCGAACCGATGGGCGACCTGCGCGCGCTCGGCTTGCTGGCCTGACGCGCCGTCTGCCCCGGAGACGAGGGAGGTCTCGCTTGGACCCCACCACCGATCCCCGCCTGCGCAGCTTCGTGCCGGTGCCGGCCGACTCGCATTTCCCCCTGCAGAACC
>CAZVWL010000222.1:0-4760 GCA_964630845.1 uncultured Fibrobacteraceae bacterium | reverse complement strand
CCTCCATGTAGAGGTCCACCGTCACGTTGCCGTTCAGCGTGACCTCGGCGGTCGCGATGCCCACGCCCACGGTCAGGGCGCGGATGGTGTATGTGCCGCCGACCGGCAGCAGCAGGCTGTAGTAGCCCGTGCCGTCGGTGATCGAGGCCGGCACCGGCGTGCCGAGCGCGGAGACCGTGGCGCCGACCGCGGGCAGGCCGTCGGGGTCGTAAACGATGCCGCTGATCGTGGCCGAGGGCAGGCGCGTGAGCGTGAACGTCTCGACGAGCGTCTCGTCCTCGGCGATGGTGACCGTCGCGGTGCCGACGGCGAAGCCGAAGGCGCTGATCTCGAGGTCGTAGGTGCCCTGCTGGATGGTGAGGCGGAACTCGCCGTTCTCGTCGGCGAACATGCCGCGCGGGGAATCGACCACGTCGACGAACGCGCCGGGGATCGGCAGGCCGGTGTCGCCCGCCACCACGGTGCCCTCGAGGTAGCCGATGCCTTCCATGACCATCAGCACGGCCATGTAGGCGTCCACGAAACCGTGGCCGTAGGTGTTGTCCTCGCCCGGGTCGCCGAGGTCGATGGCCGTTTCCATCAGGATCTGCTTGATGGTGTCGACATCGAGGTCGGGGTTGGCCGAGCGCATCAGGGCCACGACGCCGGCCACGTGCGGACCGGACATCGAAGTGCCGCTCTTGAGGCCATAGCCGCCGCCGGGCACCGCGCTGTAGATGTCGCTGCCGGGCGCGGAGACCTCGGGCTTGACGCGGTTCTCGACCGGACCGCAGTTGGGGCCGGAGGGGCCGCGGCTCGAGAAGCTGCTGATCGTGTATGGCGGCGTCGCGATCGTCGAGCCGACGCTGAAGCAGTTGAAGAGGGTCGTGGCGCGGTCGGCGGGCGAGCGCAGGCTTTGGCTGCCCGGGCCCTCGTTGCCGGCCGACCAGGTCAGCACCACGCCGGCCGCTTCGCAGGCGTCGATGGCGTTCCACCAGCGGCTGTCGCAGTCCACGTAGCCGCTGAAGTTCTCGTTGACACCCCAGGAGTTCTGCACGACGTCGGGCACGTCATAGACGGTGTTGGGATTGCCGTCGGGGTCGGCGAACCACTCGAGCGACGCGATGATGTCGTTGTCGAGTTCGCCGCCCGCGCCCTGGTTGATGGCGTTGCTGGCGATCCACTCGGCGGCGGGGGCCACGCCGATGGTGTCATCGGGAGCCAGGCCGGTGATCGTGCCGGTGACGTGCGTGCCGTGGCTGTTGTTGTCGGTCGGGAACTGGGTGTTGGTGCCCAGCACGTCGAGCCACGCATGCTGCCACGGCGCGCTGTTGCCGCGCCAGCGCGAGGCCAGGGCTGGGTGGCTGCCGGCCACGCCGGTGTCCAGTGTGCCCACGAGCACGCCTTCGCCGCGAATGCCCAGCTCGTCCCAGACGCGGCGCGCGCCGACGGCGACCACGCCCGGGGTGATGCCGATGCCGAGGGTCGCCTTGTCGGCGGTGATGTTCTCCTCGGCGACCGGCTTGATCAGCTCGACCACCAGGTCGGGCTCGATGGCGTCGACGTCGGCGCGGGCGGCGAGGTCGTACAGGGCGGCCTTGGTGGCCACCACCACCACGCCGTTGACCAACCAGTGCGGCGTGTAGCCGACCACGCGGCCGCTGGCCTTGGCGCTGTCGAGTTCGCGCAGCAGGTCGACCTGGGTGGTCTTGGCGAGGTCCTGCAGCTCGGTGATGACGCGGTTGTGGCGGACGCCCCGGGTGGCCTTGGCGAGCTTGAGCTCCTGGTTGAGGGTCGACAGATCGACCTGCTCGCGCATGAAGATCATGGCCTTGACCGGCGTGTCGTCATCGGTCTGGTCGAGGATCTTCTTCAGTCCCGGGGAAATCTCGCCGGCGAGGGCGGTTCCGGTCAGCAAGACCAGGGCCACGGCCCCCAGCAAGAACTTGCGCATGGACATGGACGGTCCCCTTTGCAGTGTTGGTGACGAGGCGATGCAGCCAGACAGCCCGGGCTTCGTAGACGTCGCCAGGGGTGCCCCGCTGTGCTGGCATGACGCCTGATTTTAGCACAAAACTGGCGCGGCGGTCACCAGATATCTGTTACAGGCGGCGTTTCGGTTGATATTTTATAATCAGGATGCGCCTTCGTCGTCGAATTCGCGCGCCTGCCGGGCAGGTGTCCAGCGCGCGAGCAGCGAGTAGACCACCGGCACGAGGATCAGGGTCAGGAAGGTCGAGAAGAGGATGCCACCGACGATCGCGATGCCCAGGGGCCGGCGCGACTCGGCGCCCGCCCCCAGCCCGATGGCGATCGGCAAGATGCCGAAGACCGTGGACAGCGAGGTCATCAGGATGGGGCGCAGGCGGATGCGTGCCGCCTCGAGCACGGCCGCGGTGACCTCGCGGCCGCGGGCGCGCAGCTGGTTGGCGAACTCGACGATCAGGATGGCGTTCTTGGTCACCAGGCCGATGAGCATCACCAGGCCGATCTGCGAGTAGATGTTCAGGCTCTGGCCGAACAGGAAGAGCGACAGCAGCGCGCCGACCACCGCCAGCGGCACCGACAGCAGGATCACCAGCGGGTGCACGAAGCTCTCGAACTGCGCGGCCAGCACCAGGTAGATGAACACCACCGCGAGCAAGAACATGAACGCCAGGCTGCCGCTCGATTCGCGGTACTCGCGCGACTGCCCGCCGAGGTCGCGGCGCACGCCGGCCGGCAGGTCGTCGCGCGCGAGGCGTTCGAGGTCGTCCAGGGCGCGGCCGAGGTCGACGCCCGGGGCGAGGTTCGCGGTGATGCGCGCCGAGCGCACGCGGTTGAAGTGGTTCAGCTCCTTGGGCGCGACGGTCTCCTCGACCGTCACCACGTTGGCCAGCGGCAACAGCGCGCCGCCGCGACCGCGCAGGTGGATCTCGCGGATCACGTCGGGGGTGCTGCGGTCCTCGGGGCGCATCTGGGCGATGACGTCGTACTTCTTGCTGCCGAGGCGGAACTCGCCCCAGCGGCGTCCGCCGAGGTAGGTTTCCAGGGCACCGCCGATGTCGGCCACCGAGACGCCGAGGGAGGCGGCGCGGTCGCGGTCGATCGTCACGTCGAGCTGCGGCTTGTTCAGGCGCAGGTCGGTGTCGAGGTTCAGCAGGTATCCCAGCTGCGTGGCGCCGGCCAGGAAGCGCTGCACCGCGTCGTCCAGCTCGTCGTAGCTGTCGGCCTGCAGGATGAACTCGACCGGCGAGGTGGAGAAACGCCCGCCTAAGCTGGGCGGGTTGACCACGAACGCCAGCACGCCCGGGATCGCCATCAACTGCGGGAAGAGCGAGCCGACGATCTGCTGCTGCGACCGTTCGCGCTCCTCGCGCGGCACCAGATTCAGGAACATGAAGCCGTTGGTCACGCGGCCCGGCCCGCCGAAACCGAGCCCCACGGCGCTGAACAGACCCCGCCGCTCCGGCACGTCCAGCAAGATGCTCTCGATCTGCTGCTGGTAGCGGTCGGTGTAGGCCAGGGTGGCGCCTTCGGGCGCCAGGACGATGCCGAAGCCCGTGCCGCGGTCCTCCACCGGCACCAGCTCGCGCGGCAGGCCGCGGTAGATCCAGCCGGCGCCCAGCACGAGCACGAGCGCGCCCAGCAGCACCCAGGTGCGACGACGCAGCGCCACGCCGAGCGTGCGCGCGTAGGTGACGTCCAGGCCGCGGAAGAAGGCTTCGAACGAGCGCTCGGTCCAGCGCCGGGGCGCGTCGTGCTGCTGGCGCAGGATCAGCGAGCAGAGCGTGGGCGCCAGGGTGAGCGCCACGAACGACGAGATCGCCACGGCGACGGCCAGGGTGATGCCGAACTCGCGGAACAGGCTGCCCACGGTACCGGTCAGGAAGGCCACGGGGATGAACACGGCGACCAGGGCCACCGTGGTGGCGATCACGGCGAAGGCGATCTCGCGCACGCCGTCGCGCGCGGCGATCAGCCGGCGCTTGCCCATCTCCAGGTGGCGCACGCAGTTCTCCAGCACGACGATCGCGTCGTCGACCACCAGGCCGATCGCCAGCACCAGCGCCAGCAGCGTGATGATGTTGATCGAGAAGCCGAAGGCGTACGCGATCGTCAGCGACCCGATGATCGCCACGGGGATGGCCACGATCGGGATCAGGGTGGCGCGCATGCTCTTGAGGAAGAGCAGCACCACGAGCATCACCAGGCCGGTGGCCAGGAGCAGCGTGCGGGCGACGTCGCGGATCGAGTCCTCGATGAAGGCGGACGAGTCGTAGGCGATCTGCAGAGCCATGCCCGGCTCGAGCTGGGCGCGCAGGTCGGGCAACGCCTCGCGCACCACGCGCGCGACGGCGACGGTGGACGCCTGCTTCTGCTTGACCACGCCGAGGCCGACCGAGGGCAGCCCGTTGTAGCGGGTCACGGTGCGGTCGTCGGCAGGCCCCACGTCGACCTGGGCCACGTCGCCCAGGCGCACCGTGCGGTCGCCGCGCTGCGCGACGACGATCGCGGCGAATGCCTCGGGTTCCTGCAGCTCACCGCGGGTGAAGACGGCGAACTCGACCTGGTCGCCCTCCACGCGGCCGCCGGGGATCTCGGCGTTCTGCTGGCGCACGGCCGCCTCGACGTCGGTCACGGCCAGGCCGTGGGCCGCCAGTCGGCGCGCGTCCAGCCAGATGCGCATCGCGAAACGGCGCTCGCCGCCCAGGAAGACCGAGCCCACGCCCGGCAGGCGCTGCAGGCGTTCCTTGAGCACGCGGTCGGCGAGGTCGGACAGCTCGAGGGTGGTGTGGCGG
>CAZVWL010000221.1:0-4801 GCA_964630845.1 uncultured Fibrobacteraceae bacterium | reverse complement strand
CCTGGCCGGCAAGACCGTCGAGGCCAGCCTGCAGCGTGTGACGCCGAGCATGGACGGCGCCGCCCGCACCCTCGGCCACACCGCCGGCGGCGCGCTCCGGCGCGTGCACCTGCCTCTGATGCGCGGCAGCCTGCTGGCGGCGGCGGTGCTCGTCTTCGTCGACGTGCTCAAGGAGCTGCCGGCCACGTTCATGATGCGACCGTTCGGCCTGTCGACCCTCGCCATCCGCTCGCACGAGCTGGCCAGCGACGGCTTGCTGAAGGAGTCGGCCAGCGCTTCCTTGGCCATCGTGCTGGCGGGCATCGTGCCGGTGATCCTGGCCAGCGTGATGATCGCCCGTTCGCGCGCCAGGAGCGAGCCGTGACCGCCGAGCGTAAAGAACCGCTACACGCCGCCGGCGATCGCGACGCCGCCGCGCCCCGCCTGCACGTCGCCGGGGTGCGCCACGCGTTCGGCTCGACGACCGTGCTCGAGGACGTCGACCTCGCCGTGGGCCCCGCCGAGATCGTCTGCCTGCTCGGCGCCAGCGGCTGCGGCAAGACCACTCTGCTGCGCCTGATCGCGGGCCTCGAATCCCTGCAGGCCGGCACGATCCACCTCGACGGCCGGATGATCGCCGGGGCCGGTCGCCAGCTCTTGCCCGAGGAGCGCGGCATCGGGTTCCTATTCCAGGACGTGGCGCTGTTCCCCCACCTGACCGTGCTCGAGAACGCCATGTTCGGGCTGGCCGGGCTCGCGGACCGTGACCGGAGGCGTGAGGTCGCCCTCGCGGCGTTGCGGCGCGTCGGCCTGGGCGAACAGCTCGGCGCCTACCCGCACCAGCTCTCCGGCGGTCAGCAGCAACGCGCGGCCCTGGCGCGCTCGCTGGCGCCCTCGCCGTCGATCATGCTGCTGGACGAGCCCTTCTCCAGCCTCGACGCGCGGCTGCGCGCCCAGGTGCGCGACGAGACCCTGCACGTGCTGAAGACCAGCGCCGTGGCCACCGTGATGGTCACCCACGATCCGGAGGAAGCCATGTTCATGGGCGACCGCATCGTGCTGATGGACCGCGGTCGCGTGGTGCAGCAAGGAACCGCGGCCGATCTCTACTATCGGCCCGGCAGCCTGTTCGTGGCGGGCTTCTTCGGCGAGGTCAACCGGATGCCCGGGGAGGTCCACGGGGGTGCGGTGCCCACCGTCTTCGGTGACGTGCCGGCAGGCTGGTACGCCGATGGCCAGCCCGTCGACGTCGTCTTCAGGCCGGAGGCGTTGATGGTCGACGTCGGCCTGACGGGCAACCTGGCGCGCCTGGATCGCGGCGGCGCGGGGCCGTGGGTGCCGGCGCAGGTGATCGCCTGCCGGCTGCTGCCGGGATCCACGCTCCTGCACCTGCGCCTGGCGGAGCCGGGGCACGACGGCGCCGTGTTGCATCTGCACGCGCGCCTGCCCGGCGGGGTCGACCTCGCCGAGGGGGACGAGGTGGGGGTGCGGGCGCAGCCGGTGCAGATGCACGTGTTCGGGCGGGAATAGGCGATGCCGGCGGCTGGTCGGCGCCGCCGGCATGACGGTAGGCACGTTCGTCGGTTCAGACCTCGACGGTCTCGTAGATGTCCACCTCGGCCGTGGTCTGGTTCGGCCGCATGGAGGCAGGCCGCACGCGCGGCATGCTCCGCGTGAACGTCGCCGGCGAGTACCCGCCGGTCGACGACCGGCCGCCGACCATCGTCAGCAATTCGATGACCTTGGCGTTGAGCTCCTGAGCCTGGCTGGCGAGCTCCTCGGCCGCGCTGGCCGATTCCTCGGCGCTCGCGGCGTTCTGCTGGACGATCTTGTCCATGTTCGACAGCCCGAGGTTGACCTGCTCCACACCTTGCGCCTGCTCCTGCGACGCCGATGCGATGCTGGTGACCAGCCCGGCCACTTCGGTCGCGCTCGTCTGGATGTTCGTGAACACCGTCTTGACCCGATCGGCCACGATCACGGTGGTTTCGGCCTGCGCCGTCGAGTTCTCGATCAGTTCCGCGGTGCTGCGGGCCGCCGTCGCCGCACGTTGCGCCAGGTTGCGCACCTCTTCGGCCACGACGGCGAATCCCTTGCCGGCCTCGCCCGCGCGCGCCGCCTCCACGGCGGCGTTCAGGGCCAGCAGGTTGGTCTGGAATGCGATCTCGTCGATCGTCTTGATGATCTTGGCCGTCTCGTTCGCGGCGTTCTTGATCTCGGCGATGGCGCCGGTCATTTCCGTTACCGCCACGCCACCATCGGCGATCGCGCGGCTGGCCGACGCCATCAGGTCGTCGGCTCGCGCCGCATTGCTCGCAGTGTCCCGGGTCGTGGCGGCCATCTCTTCCATCGCGGCGCTGCTCTCTTCCAGGCTCGAAGCCTGATCGCTGGCGCCGAGGGCGAGCTGCTGGCTGGCGCTGGAGACCTGGCCGGAAGCCGAGGACACCTGTTCGGCGCCGTTGCCAAGGGCCGCGGCGATGCGCTTGAGCGCCACGTTGATGCCGCGGCTGATCAGGATGCCGAGCGCCATGGCGGCGATCACGCAGAGAATCGACCCCGCCGATAGCAGGCCGATCGAGCGGGACACGACCTGCATGGTGGTGTCCCCACGCGCCGCGGCGGCTTGTTGCGCCTCGCTCGACGTTTCTCGGGTGATGGAGAGCATGGCGTTGTAGGCGGTCAGGCGTTCGGCCGCCACCGCGGCGGCCTGCTCCCGCGCGGCCGCGATGTTTCGGATCGCGTTCACGTTCTGCTCCAGCGCGGCCAAAGCTCCCCGCAGCTGGATCAGGTTCTGTTCCTGGCGGGTCACGCCGAGGAGCTGCTGCAGGTCCACCTGGACGTCGGCGATCGCGGCCTGTTGCCGCCGTGCGGCTTCCCGATCGGCGCGAGCTTCACCTCGCCAAAGGTCCTCGTAGACCGCCCTGCCCTGATCCAGGATCGCCGAACCCGCGTTGATCCGGTCCTGCCGGATCTTGAGCTCGTCGGCGGAACCCAGGGCGATGCCGGCGCCGCTGCCGCCCGATCCGGAGACGGCGTTGTCGATCTGGCGGACCATGGCGGCCCGTTGCGACGAGACGTATGCTTCCATCGACGTGATGAAATCGCGCGATGAGGATTCGACGAGGGCGCGTCCGGCTAGCAGCGCCTCGTTCGCATCGCGGGTGTGGCGAATCGCCGCCGCGTAGGGCTCGAGCGTGGTGGCGGCGGTTTCCATCCGGACCGCGAGCTGCGGCAAGTTGCGATCCCTGGCGAGGGCCTGCCCATCGGCGATCGCGGCGCGTAGCCTGTCCAGCGGTTCCTGGGCTCGCTGCCACCAGGTGATGTCATGGTTCAGGCTGTAACCGACCATGTCGTAGCCGATCTGGCGCGTGAGCTGTTCCAGGCTGGCAGCCGTCGCCCATTCGGCCAGGTTGTCGTTGACAAGATGGTCAGACTCGGCGCGAACCGAGTTCAAACTGACGACGGAGATCGCTCCGAGCACCATAACGATGCAGGCGACTGCGATGAACGAAACCACCAACTTCTTCCCGATCGTCCAGGCCGTACCCATGGTGTACTCCCTCTTGCTGGGTTCGTGACGGATAGTTCAGAGGTGCGCCGTCGCCGAAAATGATCGGTCGCCATCAATGGGGCTTGAGGGAATACTCGTGCCCATGAAAGGGGGCCGCAGGACGACCCTGCGGGATGCAACGAAGGAGAGTCCGGCCCGAACGCCGGAAGGCCTATCGAGGGCCTTCCAGCGCCGACGTCGCCTCCCTGACCACCGCCACGCTCGCCGCTAGCAGCTCCCGTTCCCCCGCGTCGACCTTCGGCGGGATGGCGAACAGCATGCCCGCGCCGCCCACCAGGTGCGGGAAAGAGACGGTGACGTCGTCGTGCCCGAGCACGCCGTGGCTCATCGTACAGATGGTCAGGATCGCGCGCTGATCAAGCAGGATCACCTCCACGATGCGCGCGAGCGCGGCGCCGATGCCGTAGTAGGTGGCGCCCTTGCCGGCGATGATCGGCGGCGCGGCCTTGCGCACGTCGCGGTCGATCGAGGCCTTGACCTCGGCGTCCAGGTCGATCCCGTGCTGCCGGCAGTACTCCTCGAGCGGCACGCCGGCCACCGTGGCGGCCGACCAGGTGAGCACCTCGCTGTCGCCGTGCTCGCCGATCACGTAGGCGTGCACGTGGGCGGGGTCGACGCCCAGCTTCTGGCCGAGCAGGGCGCGGAAACGCGCGGTGTCGAGCGTGGTGCCCGAGCCGATCACGCGACCGTGGGGCACGCCGAACGCCTCGGCGTAGCGCGTGGCCATGTGGGTCATGACGTCGACCGGGTTGGTGGCGACCACCAGCACGGCGTCGGGGGCGTGCTCCAGGATCCGGGGCACCACGTCGCCGAACACGCCGGCGTTGCGCTCGAGCAGCTGCAGCCGCGACTCGTCCGGCTTGCGGCCGACCCCCGCGGCGATCACCACCGCGCGGGCGCCGGCGAGGTCGGCGTAGTCGCCGGCGCGGATGCGCAGCGGGTGGGCGAAGGGGACGGCGTGCGAGAGGTCGGCGGCCTCGGCCGCCGCGCGCGCGGGGTTCTTGTCGATCATTACGATCTCGCGGCCGATGCCGTTCATGACCATCGCATAGGCGGCCGAGGAGCCGACCATGCCGGTGCCGACGATGCCGATCTTCATGGATCTATCTCCCTGTCCTTGCAGACGGATTCACGCTGGTGGGCAGACAATCACAAGCAACGCGTTATTCCGCGAAGAATGTTACTGCCCCTCAGCTACTAGCATAACTCTCATTCTTCAAACAGCATACCGCAAATCGTGCCGCCGGTTCA
>CAZVWL010000220.1:0-4864 GCA_964630845.1 uncultured Fibrobacteraceae bacterium | reverse complement strand
GCCGTGGAAACGTCGTTCCCGCGACCGCATCGACACCATCAAGGTGCGCAAGCGCCTCGACGCCGACCACTACGGCCTCGACAAGGTCAAGGATCGCATCATCGAGTTCCTGGCGGTCTACAAGCTGACGCGCAAGATGCAGGGCTCGATCCTCTGCCTCGTGGGCCCGCCGGGCGTGGGCAAGACCAGCCTCGGGCGCAGCATCGCCGAGAGCCTCGGCCGCAGCTTCGTGCGCATCTCGCTCGGCGGCGTGCGCGACGAGGCCGAGATCCGCGGCCATCGCCGCACCTACATCGGCAGCAAGCCGGGCCGCATCATCGAGTCGCTGCGCAAGGCGGGCACGCGCAACCCGGTCTTCCTGCTGGACGAGATCGACAAGCTCGGCGCCGACTACCGCGGCGACCCGTCGTCGGCGCTGCTCGAGGTGCTCGACCCGGAGCAGAACGCGCATTTCTCCGACCACTACCTCGAGGTGCCGTTCGACCTCTCCCAGGTGCTGTTCATCACCACCGCCAACAGCCTGCACGCGATCCCGCCGGCGCTGGAGGACCGCATGGAGGTCATCCGCCTGCCGGGTTATCTCGAGCACGAGAAGCTGGCGATCGCCGAGCGGTTCCTCGTGCCGCGCCAGCGCGCGCGCAACGGCATCAAGGACTGGCCCGCAGGCCTGCGCCGCGGAGCCCTGCAGGCGATCATCGATCGCTACACGCGCGAGGCCGGCGTGCGCAACCTCGAGCGCGAGATCGGCGCCATCTGCCGCAAGGTGGCCAAGCATCGCGCCGAGAACGACCGCTTCCCCGGCTGGATCACGGCCCAAGGGCTCGGCCGCTATCTGGGCGTGCCGCGGTATCGACGCCGCGAGGTGGAACGCGCGCCGGAGATCGGCGTGTCGATCGGCCTGGCCTGGACCGAAGCCGGCGGGGAGATCCTGGAGATCGAGGCCACCAGCCTCGTGGGAGGCGGCAAGCTGCTTTTGACGGGCAACCTGCGCGACGTCATGAAGGAGTCGGCGGCCACCGCGCTCAGCTTCGCGCGCACGCGCTGCCCCGACCACGACGGCGAATGGTTCAAGGCGCACCAGGTGCACATCCACGTGCCGGAGGGCGCCATCCCCAAGGACGGCCCCTCGGCGGGCATCGCCATGGCCACCGCGCTGGTCTCGCTCCTGTCGGGCCGCAAGGTGCGCAAGGACGTTGCCATGACCGGCGAGCTGACGCTGCGCGGCAAGGTGCTGGCGATCGGCGGTCTGCCCGAGAAGGCGGTCGCCGCCGTGCGCGCCGGCGCCCGTCATCTGATCATCCCGCGCGATAATGAGAAGGAGTACCAGGAGCTGAGCCCCACGGTGCGTGGCGCGCTCACCGTGCACCTGGTCGAGACGATGGACGCGGTCCTTGACCTCGCCCTGACCGACGAGGCCTGAGGCGTGGAGGTCTCGTTCGTCGGCAGCTATCCCGACCTGAAGGAGCGCCCGCAGCCCGAGCTGCCGGAATTCGCGTTCCTCGGGCGCAGCAACTGCGGCAAGTCGTCGCTGATCAACTACGTGCTGGACCGCAAGGACCTGGCCAGGACCAGCCGGCAACCCGGCAAGACGAGGCTCTTCAACTACTTCCTGGTGGGCGGCGTCTTCTACCTGGTCGACTTGCCAGGCTATGGGTACGCCAAGGTCAGCAAGGAGGAGCGCCAGCGCTGGTGGCGGCTCTTCGAGCACTACCTGACGGCCGTCGATCGCCCGCTGGCCGTCCTTCACCTCGTCGACAGCCGCCATGAGCCCACCGAGCAGGACCGCGAGGTTTCGCGATGGCTGGTCGACAGCGGCCGTCCGTTCGCCGTGGTCGCCACGAAGATCGACAAGGTGGGCAGCACGCGTCGCCTCGCGCATTACCGGCAGATCATCGCCGGCCTCGAACTGGCGGGCGACGTGCCGTTCCTGCCGACGTCGTCGCACGGTCGCAGCGGCCGGGCGGAGCTGCTGGCGTGGGTCCAGGCCACCCTCGGCGACCCGTCCGATGGGGTTTGACAGCCTGCCTGTCAGGCCGCTATAATGGCCGCTGGAAGCCGCATCGCGGGCGCCAGCCAACAAGGGGAGTCGCACGTGCGCACGATCGCCGGACACCGAGCGAGCATGGGCCTGACCGGGGCGCTGACCCTGGTGGGCTGCCTCGCCGTGCCGCTGCTGGTCCCCGGGCACGCCGGAGCCACCCCGGCCGACATGGCGACGCTGCCGACGGTGGCTCCGTTCGAGTGTCTGATCTGCCATGTGCATGCCAACCCGACGCCGCCGACGCGGGAGCTGAACGTTTTCGGTCTTGATTTCCTGGCCAATGGCCGGATCTGGGACGGCGCGCTCGCCAACGGCGATTCCGATGGCGACGGCTGCCTGAACGGCGTCGAACTGGGCGACGCGGCCGGCGACGGTTTTCCCGACGGGAACGTGACCGTGCTGGAGACAAACCCCGGCGATGGGACCGATTGCGGCAACCTGATCATCGATGCCCGCACCTGGGGCGCCTTGAAGGCGATGTTCGATCGCCGCTAGACCGTCGCGGGCGCAACGCCCGGACACCGTGACCAGGCCCCGCAGCGGGCCGTTTTTTTGGTCGGGACCCCGGCTCGCAGCCGGCGGTCGAGGAGCAGTTGTGGAGAACCGCGTCATCATCGGCGGGCAGTGGGGCGACGAGGGCAAGGGCAAGATCATCGACGCCCTCAGCGAAGGCTACGACTGGGTCGTCCGGTATCAGGGCGGCGCCAACGCCGGCCACACCATCCAGATCGGCGAGCACAAGCATGTGCTGCATCTGGTGCCGTCTGGCATCTTCCGCGAGGGCGTACGCTGCTTCCTGGGCAACGGCATGGTGATCGATCCCTGGGCCCTGCGGGACGAGATCCTGGCCCTCGAAGGACAGCGCCTGCAGGAGGTCCGCCAGCGCCTGTTCGTGTCCAGCGCCGCCCAGATGGTGATGCCTTACCACAAGCGCATCGACGAGTTGCACGAGTCCATGCGCCGGCGCAAGTCGATCGGCACCACCGGCCGCGGGATCGGCCCCGCGTATCAGGACAAGCTGCAGCGATGCGGCCTGCGGATGGGCGACCTCGCGCTGCCGCTGGAGAAGCTCGAGCGGCTGGCCATCGAGCACATCCTGGCCGCCAACGAGACCCTGGCCAAGCTCTACGAGGCCGAGCCGCTGCCGGCCAAGGTCCTGGCCGAGGAACTGGTCGTCCTCGCGCAGACGCTGCGTCCCCTGGTGGTCGACAGCTTCGTGGCCCTGCGCGGCGTGCGCGAGGGTCGCGAAACCGCGCTCTTCGAGGGCGCCCAGGGTTCGATGCTCGACATCGACCACGGCACGTACCCGTACGTGACCAGCAGCAACTGCACGGTGGGCGGGGCCCTGACCGGCACCGGCCTGCCGCCTCGTTGCCTGGGCGAGATCATCGGGATCTTCAAGGCGTACTGCACCCGTGTCGGCAACGGTCCGTTCCCCACCGAACTGCTCGCCGAGGAGGGGGAACACCTGCGCACCCTGGGCGGCGAGTATGGCGCCACCACGGGGCGCGCCCGCCGCTGCGGCTGGTTCGACCTCGTCGCGGCCCGTTACGCGATCGGCGTCAACGGCCTGGTCGGCGTGGTCGTCACCAAGCTCGACGTGCTCGACACCATGCCGGTCATCAGGGTCGCCGAGGCGTACGACGTGGACGACGAGCGCCGTGACGACTTCCCGGTGCGTCCCGACGAGATCTGCCGCGCGAGGCCGGTCTACAAGGAGCTGGCGGGCTGGCAGAAACCACTCGGCAAGACCCGCAAGCTGGCCGACCTGCCGGCCGCCGCGCGCAAGTACCTCGAGTACCTGGAACGGTCGCTCGGCGTGCTGATCGTCGCCGTGTCGGTCGGCAAGTCGCGCGAGCAGATGATCTTGACGCCGACGGGGGTGACCACCTAGCCGCGGAGCGCCCTGTCGGGCCTGCCGCGCCCCGGGGCGTTTTGACAGCGCCGGCCGGGCGAGGTACCTTACGCGGCGGTGTTTTCCTGGGCCGCTAGCTCATCTGGTCAGAGCACCTGCCTTTTAAGCAGGGGGTACCCGGTTCGAGTCCGGGGCGGCCTACCAGCAAAACAAATAACGGCAACGGCTTACGATGGTGGCCCGTTGCCGTTTTTGTTGCCGTCCTGGCCGGTGCTACATCGGTGCTACGTTGGCGCCTACGGCCACGAGCGCCAGCAAGGGCCGGCGCTCGGGCTGGTGCGGCTGGCGGGCCTTCGGGGGATCGACCCGGGCCGCTCCTGATGGTGGTGGGCTAGCGGTCGGGGAAGATGGCCTGGCGCAAGCTGGGCCCGATGTCGGCCCGCCAGGTATTGCGCGGCGGGCGCCGGGCCTCAGCGTCGGCCTCGAACTTCATCGCGGACACCTGGTCGACGGGGTAGGGAAGCCCCTCGACCATGACGAGCTGGTCGGCCGGCTCTTGGGGGCGACGCCGGCCGAGGGCGCGCACCTTGCGCCACAAGCGGCGGATCATGACGCCCTCCCGAGGTCCTGCCGGTACTGCGACGCCACGTTGACGACCCAGCTCCGGCGCGGCCGGAAGGCTTCCGCCCAGGTGCGGCGGGTGTGGGCGGCGACCGCGTCGCGCAGGGACCCGCCCGGCAGGCTGCCCACGAATTCCCCGGCCGGTTCCTCGCGGCCAGGCGGGCCGACCAGTAAGGTGATTCTGCTCAACATCGTTTCTACCTCCGAAGTGCTGTGTGCGCCCCGGGCGCCCGCATGACGCCCGGGGCGGGCCGTGGCAGGAGTCGCGCCACGGCGATTGATCAGCTCGGGCTCACCTCCTCAGCCTGGCGGTTGCCAAGCAGAACGATGAAGTCCTGGCTGTGCCG
>CAZVWL010000219.1:0-4922 GCA_964630845.1 uncultured Fibrobacteraceae bacterium | reverse complement strand
ACGCGAAGGACTTAAAATCCTTTGGGGTTACCCGTGCGGGTTCGAATCCCGCCCCGGGCACCAGTTCGACGGAAGGCTCCCTGACGGGAGCCTTCTTCGTTTCCGTTCGTTCGCAACCACGACTCGACCTCGCGTCGCTCGCACCGCGACTCGCCGCGAGCGAGTCATGAGCGCGTCGCGATGACGGGTGTGGCGAACGTCGAGCGCCGCCGCCATACCGTCGTCACGCCGTCGTCACGCCGTCGGAATCGAAGCGTCGCGCGATCGTCGCCGACGTTTTTTTTTGCTCTCGCGAAGAAACTTCCTTGACATGGTTTTTGTGCGGTCCAGATAATGCATCTGCTTCAGTAGTCATCGCTGCTGTAAGCGAGAAGTGTCCGCGCGGTTCCGGGGTGCAGAACTCGACGCGGACGAACGGATCAACCAGACAAGCGAGGTCCAAGGATGGAGGAGAAAGTTCTGAACGCGGCGGCTACTGGCAAGAAGGTCGCCAAGAAGACGGCGAAGAAGGCGGTCAAGAAGGCCGCCAAGAAGGTGGCGAAGAAGGCCGCCAAGAAGAAGGTCGCCAAGAAGAAGGTCGCGAAGAAGAAGGTCGCCAAGAAGGCGGTCAAGAAGGTCGCCAAGAAGAAGGTGGTCAAGAAGGCCGCCAAGAAGGCGACGAAGAAGGCTGTCAAGAAGGCCGTGAAGAAGGCCCCGAAGAAGACGGCCAAGAAGACCGCGGCGAAGGTCTGATCCGACCGGAGGCGGCGCTCGAGGGCGCCGCGCGCGATCGCCGAAAAGCCGCCCGGGGTTCTCCCGGGCGGCTTTGTCTTGACGACCGGCATGCCCGTGCCGGTGTCGTTCGTCACGGCGGGTCCAGGATCAATCGGCCGATTCCAGCAGGGCGATCCGGCCGGCCGTCGCCTCGACGACATCGGCGGCGAACGCATCCCAGGCGGCGCGCGGCAGCCAGACCAGCCAGGTGACCTCGGCGCCGAACGATTCCTCGCGGACCTCGCCGCCGCGCGCCGCCAGCGCGCGGGCGAGGACCTTCTGCAACGGGTACGGGAACACGAGTCGGCCGTGCCTGCCGAGGGTGACCACCCGGCGTGGCGCCGCCGCCAGCGCCGCCTCCGCCGCCGCCGCGTACGCGCGCACGAGGCCGCCGGTGCCCAGCTTGACGCCGCCGAAGTAACGGACCACCGCGACGGCCGCATCGGTCACACCGGCGCCGCGCAGCGCCTGCAGGATCGGCTCGCCGGCGGTGCCGGAGGGTTCGCCGTCGTCGTGGCGTTGCTCGCGCAAGCCGTCGCCCGACCCCAGCCGCCAGGCCGAGCACACGTGGCGGGCGTCGTGGTAACGACGGCGCCACACCGCCACGAGCGACCGCGCGTCGTCGTCCGACCGGGCCGGCGCGGCGGTGGCCAGGAACGTGGAACGTTGCACCGCATGCTCGGCCGTGCCCGCATCGGCCAGGGTCAGGTAGCTGTCGGGATCGTTGACCATGTCACCCGTCTCGCTCCGGCTGGGGCTCTGCCCACGACGATAGGTCACCGGACCGCCGGCGGCAATGCCGGTGGCACGGTCGTTGCGATGGATCCGGCGTATGCATGACGCGCCTCGGCGTCCGGCGCCGGATCGCGGCGAAAGGCGGCCTCCCATGACCTCCGCTCGAGCGCTGGGCACCCTGGCGGCAGGCCTCCTGCTGTCGATGTGGCTACCTGTCGGCCAGGGGCGAGCAGATTCCGGACGCGGCGAACCGGTGACGGCCTCGAGCCTGCTTCCCAGGGGCAAGGGCCCGGCGTACGCCGTGGTCTCGGCGGCCATGGGCCAGGTCAACGACGGCGACGGACCGGCGGTCGGCCACAGCGTGAGCGTGATCTTCCGGCCGCACCGGGCCGCGGACTTCCAGCGCTCGTTGTATGCCTGGAACACGGCCCTGGTACTGCAGGTGGAGAAGCAGGGAGACGAGGCGGCGTCGACGATCTCGGCCGACATCGTCCTGCGCCGCTACGTGTCCGACATGCGCCCCCGCGAGGCTGGCCGGTCCGCGTTCGTGGGCCTGGGCGCCGGCATCAGCCGGGGCGCCTGGCCGGCCCGTGGCGAGCGCCCCGGCGGTGCGGTGGAGAACTTCTCCTTCCTCGTGGAGGCCGGTCTGGAACGAAATCTCTCGCGGACACTGGTCTTGCTGGGCAAGGGGCAGTATCGTCTCTTCGACCGCGGGGGCCACGACCACTCGGGCTGGTCCGTGCACCTGGGCGCGGGTCTACCGCTGCCCTTCTGACCCCGGCCACCAGCCGCCGCCGCGCCGATTCCAGTCCGTGAGGTTGCCATCATGCGCCGTGTGGGTCTGTCGGGTTCAACCGTCCTGGTCTGCGCCCTCGTCGCCGCCATCGTGCCCTCGACATCAGCGCTCGCCCAGGGCGAACTCAGCTACGCCGAGTACCGCGCGATCATCCGCACGGCCGAGCAGCTGCAGCGTTGCGCGTTCTTCGAGCCGCTGGACGGGCAGCCGGGCCTCAATCTGGTTCTCGGGGACCGCTTCGGCAGGGTCAGCGTGATCTACCTGCAGGGAGGGGGCCGCCACGAGCGCATCTGGGTCAGCCAGCAGCTCGACGGGATTCCGGAGGAGGTGCTGGTGGCCGATCTGAACGGCGACGGCCTCGATGACCACATCATCTGCCGCACGGCCCGCCGCCTGTACGCCTGGAACCTGGACGCGGACTTCTTCCAGTCCTTCGAATCCCAGCCCAACGACTTCCAGTCGATCCGGGCCTTCACGGTCGCCAACATGGACGACGACCCCGCACGCGAGATCGTGGTCGCCGCCGACGACAAGATCCACTACATCGACGGCGTCACGTTCTCGCGCAAGTGGACCAGCTTGCGCAACTACACCGCCACCCGCATCCGGTGCGGCGATGTTGACGGCGACGGCCGCGTGGACATCGTCCTGAACACCGGCCAGGTGCTGGATGGCGGCACGGGCGACGTCAAGTGGGAGGACCAGGTCTTCGGGGCTCGGTTTGAACTGCTCGACATGGACGGGGACGGGCTGCTGGAGATCCTCACTGAGAGCGACGGGGCGCCGTTGCGGGTGTTTGACGTCGACTACAAGGCCGAGAAGCGCTTCCAATAGGTTGTGCCCTCAAGATTGTTGCTTTCCCCGGGGCGGTCGAGCGATACCCTCGCTCAGACCGCCCTCTTCAATTGGTGTCGCCTGTTGACCCCCAGCGCCGGCGTCTCGACCTCTCCCCAGTAGTACTGGCTCCACCGACCCTTGAGCCCCGCCTTGGACACAAACAACCGCTGGCCCAGGACCTCCTCCACCGTCAACGGCCGATTCAGCAGCCCAGCCTGCATCGCCGGCGTGTCGCCCCCTTGCTTCCGCCACCGCTCTCGCACGTAGTTTCGCCACACCAGGAACACCATCAACCGCATCGCCGCGCCCTGGCGACGCTTTGCCCAGGCGATCGTCTCCCGCTTGTGGTTAGCCTGACCGTGGCGGATCAACAGATCCAGCAGGTTGATCTCGTACAACAGGTTGTGCCGATCTCGATAGTCCTCAGAATGCACCACCTCGTGCCTGATCTTGGCCTGGACCTGAGCTATCGCCTTGAGATACGACGGGTGCATGTCGCTACGAATGGTCACCTTGTTGCCGGGCCTGACCACCTCGGCGATCAGCTCGGCCATGTCCTTGCGCACCGCTTGTGGGTCGGGGCGGCCGAAGCGGTCCTCGAGGTCCTTGCGCTTGCGCTTCTGGTCGGGTGTCATCGTCCCTTTACGGCGTAGGGGGCTGTCGGTGAACGCGAGGAACATGGCGGTGCGGCAGTCGACGGCCAGGTGGAAGTGGAAGGGATGGTACTGGCTGAGCTCGAACGATTCGAAGCCGTCGACGGCGATGTCGTCGGGTTGGGGAAGATCCTCGATGAGTTGCTTGTGCAGCAGGAGGCAGTGCCGGCCGAGGCGATAGAGCTGGGTGTCGACGGTGTTCGGGGCGACGTTGATGTCGTCGGCGATCTGCCTGTTGGCCATGCAGCCGGTGGTCTTGGTCAGGAGCTTGGCCAGGACGTCTGGTCGCTTGAGGTAGTAGGTGGGCGAGAAGGTCTGTGAACTGAAGGAGACACGGCAGGCCTTGCAGAAGAACCTGGGGATACGGTTTGGTTTGGCGAGTCTGTAGAACGTGCCGTTTCGTTTGACGGGCCATTCTCCGTCGAAGTCGTTGTGGTAGTCGCACTTGGGGTTTGGGCAGTGAGGTGGCTGCCAGCGGGGATGATAGATATCGGTGATGGTGTTCATGCCCCGGGGTTGCAACCGGGGGGCCAGCAACATTCTCTTGGGCACAACCAATTAGGCGGGTCGGTTGGCCGATGATGGCGAGGCGTTGGCGCGACGGTGCCACCCGCCGCACCCCGCCGCGCGATGATCAGTCCAGAGACCGCATCGCCGCCAGGAACGTGGGCGCCTCGTGCCAGCCGCTCAGGGTCTGACCGTGCCGGATGCGGCCGCTGGTGTCGATGAAGGCGACCGTCGGCAGGCCCGGCACGCGGAACATCTCCTTGACCGCGGCCATGTCGGCGTCGTCGGGGCGCGTGGCGTCGATCTTGATGGCGATGAAGCGCATGCTCTCGGCGACGACCTCCGGCTGGTTCCACACCTCGCGGTCCAGCTTCTTGCAGTAGGCGCACCAGGTGGCCCAAAAGTCGATGATGATCGGCCGGCCGGTCTGGCGTGCCTCGGCGATCCGGGCCTCGAGGAAGGCGCCCACGTTCTCGCCGGTGCGGATGACCTGCCATTGCACGTGCTCGGGCAGGGGCACGCTCGCGGCCGCCTGGTCGCCGGGAGCGGTCGCGTGGCCGGCGGTGACCATCGTCGGCGTGACGGCCAGCGGCGGGGTCGGCAACAGGTTCGGCAAGGTGACGCGAGCCAGCAGCCACACG
>CAZVWL010000218.1:0-4933 GCA_964630845.1 uncultured Fibrobacteraceae bacterium | reverse complement strand
TGGTGCCCGGCTCGAACTGTGGCCGAGCGGGTTGTGGACCGTGCTGCGGCCCGACCTGCTGCCCGGCGCGGCCACCACCGAGGCGGGCGCCGAGCACAACCCTCGTGCGTGGCTCGGCTACCCGGGAGCTGACGGCCGGCCCGTGAAGGGGCGCCTCGACCTGGCGGTCTGGGGTTTCGACAGCGTCTGAGGCCGAATATCGCTCAAGGACTGGGCAGGATGTGCCGAAATCTGGGCGGGAGGGTCCGTGCGATGCCTGCGCGTGGCGACCAGACCGGCGCTTCGTGGCCGCCTGGCAGATCCCGCCGGGGCCTCAACTCGCTGGGGGGCAAGAGGTCCGGCGCCCGCATGGACCCCGGTTGCCGGGGCGGGCCGAAGATGCCCGGTTGCTTCCGATCGGGTATCGTCTTTGCTTGGATCCGGGCTGGAACCCGCATCGGGCGGATCGTTCCAAGCCGAATGAGGTCGCCATGGCCATGAATCCGATCCTACCGCCGCTCGCGAGCAAGACCCCGCTCGCCGCCGACCGCTACCAGAAGGCCGGCGCGCTTCCTGCCGCGCCGCCAGCGGCCGGAGCGAAGGACCTCGGCGCGCAGGCGGCCACGTTGCCGCTGGGCGACCAGGCTCAGATCTCGAGCCAGGCGCACCGCATGGCGGCGCTGCGCGAGACGCTCGACGTGGCCCGCGCCGCCGTCGCCGAGGCCGACGAGGTGCGCGCCGATCGTGTCGAATTGGCGAAGCAGCGCGTGGCCTCGGGCTACTATGAGTCGCCCCTCGTGCGCGATCAGGTCGCCGCACGGCTGCTGGACACGCTGGTCGCGAACGATCTCGGTTGACCTCGTTGCCGGCGACGGCTCGAACACGCACGGACCCGAAATAGAGGTCGGCCCGCTCCTGACCCCCGGGGGCCATCCGTCCCGTGACAACCTTGTGGTTGCCATCGGTGGCCAATAATCTTACAGTTGCACCGCCGGATTTCCCGAACCTCTCGGTGGTGTCGATGCCGCGCGTAGATCTGCCGCCCGCCCGTGGAACCGTGCTCTGCATCGGAGCCGCGCTGGAACCGTTGCGCGCGCTCGGTTGCGACCTGCAGCTCATCGACACGCTACCCGATCCGACCGCGCTGCCGGCCCCCGCCTGCCTCGTGGTCGCGCGCCAGGATGCTTTGCAGGCCACCGGAGCCTGGGAACGCTTCCCGAGCTGGTTGCGCGAGGCGCGAGCGGCGGGCGCCGTGGTGATCCTGGTGTTCGGTCCGCTGGACGCCCAGGACCTGGCGGCCTGTTTCCGGGCCGGGCTGCAGGACGCGGTCAGCGCCGACGCGCCGGCGTCCCTGTGGCGCCAGGTGGTCACCGCGGCGCTGGACCGCCTGGCGATCCTGGCCGCCGGTCGCGTCCTGCAAACGGACAGCGCCGCCGCGCAGCGCCAGCTGCTCGACAGCAGGCGCCGCCTGCGCGCCGAGGCGAACGCCGAGGCCGACGCGTGGCTCGCCGCGCAGGGCGAACTCGAGCGCACGCACGACCAGCTGCGAGATCACATGGCGCAGGTGTCGCTCCTGTACAAGTTCGGCCGCGAACTCAGCCTGGCGAGCAACTGGGACGACACGCTGCGTGAGATCCTGACGAACCTGGCGAATTTCGTCGGCGCGGCCGGCGCAGCGCTCGTCTTGCGCGCGGCGGCCGGTGGCCATTACGCGCCGCGGCAGACCTACCGCTGGCAGGAGCAGTCCTGGGACAAGGTGCTGCTGCGGATCACGCGCGAGATCGACGCGGGTCTGGCGAGCAGCCTGCTCGGCCCCGGCGTCTTCGGCGTGGGCAGCCGCGACGGCGACCGCGATGGCCGCATCACGGCGTTGCCGCTCGAGCACCAGGGCGTGCGCCTGGGCATCCTCCTGCTGATGTTCGCCAACGCCCCCGAACGCCAGCAGCGATCGGCGCAGCATCTGACCTTCCTGCAGATGGTGCAGGTCGTCTTGTCGGAAGAAGTGGCGTCCGCGCAGATGCTCGACCGCCTGCGGGACATCGGGGCCTTCAACATGCGCGTGCTCGAGAGCGTCAGCAGCGGGATCTGGGTCTGCGACGGCCAGGGGCGCACGATCTTCGTCAACCGCGCGGCCCGTGGCCTGCTGGGCCTGGCGCCGGGACCGGCGAGGGCCGAGGCCGAGGCCTCGACCGCGGTCGGCCGGGGCCGCCTTCTCGATCGGCCGCTGACCGGCGGGGCGGACATCGACGATCTGCCCGAGATCTTCGCCGGCGGCGTGCTGCGCCTGGTCGGCGGCCGGCGCCTGGATCTATGCGGGTTGCTGGCGCGCAAGCGGCCGTTCCGCGGCGACGGCCTGTTGACCGACGCTGCGGGAGAAGCGGTTCCGGTGGCGATCCAGACCGCGCCGATGGCGGGTCGCGACCGCGGCGAGCGCTGGTTGATGGTGGTCCTCGACGACCAGCGCGAGGCGCGCCGCGCCGCCGAGGCCAGGCAGCGCGCGGAGCAGGCCGAAGCCCTGGTGGCGATGACCGCGACACTGGCCCACGAGATCCGCAACCCCTTGACCGGCCTGAGCGCCCAGGCCGAGTTGCTGCGGGACTCCCTGCCCGACGACGACCCCCGCCACCGACGGCTGGACCTGATCACCGGAGAGGTCAAGCGGATCGACCGGACGATCGCCGACATGCTGCAATTCGTCCGCCCCTGCGAGGTCCGCCCCGAACCGGTCGATCCGATGTCGCTCATTCGTGATTGCCTGGAGCTGGCGGGGCCGCGCGCGGCCGCCAGGGCTGTCGCGCTCCGGCGCGACCTCGAGGATGGCGTGCTTCTAACTTGTGACGGTACAAAGCTCAAGCAGGTTGTCTTGAACCTTCTTCTCAATGCGATAGACGCGGCGCCGGGCGGGGGACGCGTGGTGGTCAGGCTGCACGCGGCGCCTACCGTGTCGGTGACCGACGGCCTCCACGGGGTTGTGGAGCGCGCTCCGGGCGTCGTCCTCGACGTGGAGGACAACGGACCCGGATTCGGCGACGTCGACCCGGAACGGCTTTTCCAGCCGTTTTTTACGACCAAGACCACGGGCACCGGTCTGGGTCTCGCTTACTGCCGCAAGGTGGTCGAGGCCCACGGTGGCGAGATCCGGGCGATGCGCGACGGCGCGGTCACGCGGCTGCGAGTCCTGTTGCCAAGGGAAACGTTGGCCGGCAAGGCGCTGGCCGGGGAGGCCTCATGAACAAGAAGATCCTGGTCGTCGACGACGAAGCGACGATCCGCATGTCCCTGGTCGAGGCTCTGGGCGTCGATGGGCACGATGTTGTCGATGCGGAATCGGGCGAGGAGGCGCTGGCCCTCTGTCACGGGGGCGACATCGACCTGCTGGTGACCGATCTGAAGCTTCCCGGCATTTCGGGGCTCGACCTGCTGCGCGCCTTGCGGAACCAGCAGAAGACGTTGCCCGTCATCCTGATGACGGCTTATGGCGATGTCGACTCGGCGGTGGAGGCGATGCGGCTCGGCGCGTACGACTATGTCAACAAGCCGTTCAGCCTGGCCGATGTCCGCCGGCAGGTGCGCGGAGCGCTCCGAGCGACCGGGCCGGTTGCCG
Organism: uncultured Fibrobacteraceae bacterium; assembly: GCA_964630845.1. Classification (GTDB taxonomy): domain Bacteria; phylum Krumholzibacteriota; class Krumholzibacteriia; order LZORAL124-64-63; family LZORAL124-64-63; genus Glo-17. Next base: position 1,350 of record CAZVWL010000218.1, on the reverse strand, counting down.
GCGCGCGCGGCGACACGGGGCCGGCCGCGCCGGCGGCGGCACGCGGCGACGGCCGTTACCTGCGCATGATCCAGGCCTGCCCGGGGCTGGCCGAGGTCGGGCACGTGCTGGCGAAGATCGGCCAGAGCCGCAGCGGCGCGGACACGCCGATCCTCGTGCACGGCGAGTCGGGCACGGGCAAGGAGATCGTCGCCCGGGCGGTCCACGAGGTGACCGGATCGCTCGACCGGTTCATGGAGATCAACTGCGCGGCGGTGCCCGAGACCCTGCTCGAGAGCGAGCTGTTCGGCCACGAGAAGGGCGCGTTCACCGATGCGAAGGCCCGCAAGGAGGGCCTGTTCGCCCTGGCCGGTCGTGGCACCATCTTCCTGGACGAAATCGGGGAGATGGGCATCCTGTTGCAGAGCCGATTGTTGCGGGTCCTGGAGAATCGGCACTTCCGGCGCGTCGGCGGGGTCGAGGACCAGGAGCTCAATGCCCGCATCGTGGCGGCTACCAACCGGGTCCTCGACGACGCGATCCGCGACGGCCTGTTCCGCAACGATCTCTACTACCGCCTGCAGGTGGTGGAGATCCGGGTGCCCCCGCTGCGCGAGCGACCCCAGGATCTGGAAGTGCTGATCAATCATTTCCTGCGCGAGCTGAACCAGCAGCTCGGTCTGCGTTGCGCGCCGATCGACGGCGCCCTGCTCGAGACCCTGCAGAAGTACCCCTGGCCGGGCAACGTGCGCGAGCTGCGCAACTGGATCAAGCGGGTGATGATCCTGGAGGAGCCCGCGCGCCTGACGGCCGATCACGTGCCTGATTTCATCCGCCGTGGCCGTGATCCGCGCTCGACCCAGCGGGCCGATGCCGGTCTCAGCCTGATGTCGCTGGGGGATGTCGAGAAGCGCCAGATCCTGTTCACGTTGGCGCAGACGGACAACAACAAGAGCAAGGCCGCCCGCATCCTGGGCATCAGCCGCCAGACGCTGCGCGAGAAGCTCCGCCTTTACGAGGTCGATGCCGGCCCGGACAGCGACTTGCTGGCGGCCGAAGCCGAAGGCTGACCCCGCGCTCAGCTTTCTTGCCGGCCGCCGTCCGGCGGCCGGCCCCTCTCGCCACTCGTGCCCACAATCTGACCACCGGTGTCCGGCAAGTGGACTGCCGATCGCCTCGCGGCCGCATGCCAGGCGCGCCGGACGTCGGCCTCGTGGCCGGCGATCGGCCCTTTGCCTGCCGGAGGCGGCGCTTCGCGCCACGGCGGCCGTGCCGTGCCGGCGCGGCGACATGCGGCATGCCGTTTGCGCTGCCGGCGGCAGGATACATCGGCAACGAGGGAGCGGTGCGGCATGCGCGAGCGGCTGGTTC
>CAZVWL010000217.1:0-4936 GCA_964630845.1 uncultured Fibrobacteraceae bacterium | reverse complement strand
TCCCCGGTAGACCTGGAACTCGGCGGTGATCGCCGCCGTGCGCGCCGCCAGCGCGGGCAGGCGCAGGCGCACGAGCAGGCGCGGCAACAGCGCCCGCAGGCGCCGGCTGACCAGCACCGCCAGCGCGCCGCCGAGCACGCCGAACACCGCGGCCAGCGCCCAGACCACGCGCGGCAGCGGGATGCCCGCCAGCCGGCAGGCGCCCGCCGCGATGGCCGCCACCATGGTCAGGGCCGCCAGCCCCACCAGGCGGTCCAGCAGCGTGGCGCAGAACACCTTGCCGGGGCAGCGCTCGCGGCGGCCGAGGTCGACGATCTTGTAGGCGTCGCCGCCGATGTTCGCCGGCAGGAAGTTGTTGAAGAACAGGCCCACGAAGTAGAGCCGCCGGATCTCCGCGGCCGGCGTCGTGAGCCCGGCCGCCCGCAGGATCCATGCCCACTGCTGCGCGCCGGCCAGCGCCGACACCGCGTACACCGCGAGCGCCGCCCCCAGCCAGCCCCACAGCGGGTCCGACAGCGCCGATCGCACCTCCGCCCACGTCACGCGCGACACCACGAACCACAACAGCAGGCCGCTGAGCACGAGCTTCAGTCCGAAGGTCACGTGGCCGCGCATCACGCCCCCCGACCGCCGGTCTCGGCGACCCGCGCGAAGAGGTCGAGCGATTCGGCCACGCACTGCGGCCAGGAGAACCCGGCGGCCCAGGCGCGCGCCGCGTCGCTGAAGCAGGCCCACAGGTCGGGATCGTGCAGCAGGCCGAGGGCGGCCTGGGCCATGGCCCGCGCATCGCCGTAGGGCACGAGCAGGCCCGTCTGCTGGTCCCGCACCGAGTCGCGCAGGCCGGGCCGGTCGCTGGCCACCACGGGCACCCCGCACTGGTTGGCCTCGACCACGGTCAGCCCCCAGCCTTCCTTGGGGCTGGGGTTCAGGCAGAGGTGCGCCTGGTGCAGCAGGCGCACGAGGTCGTCCCAGGGCAGGTGGCCGGTGAAGCGCACGGCGCCCTCGAGGTCGAGCGACCGGACCAGCCGGCGCAGGCGCGCCTCGTCCGGCCCGCGTCCCATGATCACCAGCCGCGCGGTGGGCAGCTCCCGGCGGATCTGGGCGAAGGCGCGGATCGCCACGTCGTTGCTCTTGTAGCGGCGCAGCCGCGACCAGCAAACGATCAAGGGGTCGACCGCGCGCGACGGCGGCTCCGCCAGCGCGAAGCGGGCGTGATCCAGGCCGCAGTGGATCACCGTGATGCGTTCAGGGGGCAGACCCCGCCCGGCCAGGTCGTCGGCGGTCGACTGGCTGATCACCTCGAACCAGGCGTTGCGGTACACGTGGCGCAGCGGCCACTCCCCCGCCCAGACGTAGGTGGCCGCCAGCGGGTTGGTCTCGCGGTAGACCGTGGTGCCGAAGAGGTGCGGCACGATGGCCACCACCGGGACCCGGCCCGAATACAGGGGCGTGTAGAAGGGTATCTTGTTGATGTCCTCGACCACGAGGTCCCAGGCCTGCTCGCCGAGGCGCCGACGCACCACCCAGGGCAACACCAGGTTCGCCACCCGCCAGTCGCCGCGCCGACGGATCACGACGCCGTCGATGACGTCGTCGGCCGGCGCCCCGCGATGGGCCGAGCACACCAGCTCGACCTCGTGGCCGGCAGCCGCCGCTCCGGCCAGGATGTGGTGCAGATGCTGCTCGGCGCCGCCGCCGAGCGGGTCGGCGATGTCGCGCCAGTTGACGGCCAGGATCCTCACGCCACGGCTCCGGGCTTGCGGCCGAGGCAGCCGATCGTGGGCGTGGTGTAGAGCGACAGGCGTGTGCGGCCGAAACGACCCCGCCAGGCGCGGCCCAGCGGACCCAGCGGCCAGATGGGCTCGGGGTATCGCGGCAGGCGGCGGCCGGTGCGGCGCAGCACCACCTTGCGCAGGGCGCGGTACCAGAGGCCGGGCACCATCCAGTCGCCGTAGCTGCGCACGGGGTGGGTGCCGGCCGCGGCCAGCAGCGCCTCGAGCTGGGCGATCGTGAACTGCGTCTCCCAGCCGGCGAACCAGCGGTTCAGGCGGATCAGGACCTGCTTGCCGAGCGTGTAGTAATGGTAGGTCTGGGGCACGTCCACCAGCAGCACACCGCCTGGCTTGAGCACGCGCACGTTCTCGCGCAGCAGCGGCAACGGGTCGCGGAAATGCTCGAGCAGGCCCTGGTGGAACACGAGGTCGAACGTGCCGTCACGAAACGGCATCGCCAGGCCGTCGCCGCAGACCGGCGCCACCGCGACCTGGGCCTGCCCGGCCGCGCGCCGCGTCAGGTGCAGCGAGCCGGCCACGTAATCGAGGGTGACGACCTCGGCGCCGGCCCGCGCCAGGGCGACCGCGTCGCGCCCCGAGCCCGCCCCCACCTCGAGGATCCGGCGGCCGGCGGGGTCGCCCAGGGCGAGGATCTCGCGCACCAGGCGGCCGTCGTTGTCGTAGACGTCGTCCAGGCCGTGGCGTTCGGCTTCTTCCCAGAACTGCTGCCAGTGGCGCGGCGTCGACTGCCTCACGCGTCGCGGCCTCCGTCGTCGCCGCCAGGGGCGGTGGTCTTGTCGGCGGCCTCCAGGTTGGCCCGGGCGCGGTCGAGCACGCCGTTGACGAACTTCACGGCGTCGTCGTCGCAGAAGGTGCGCGCCAGCTCGCAGGCCTCGTTCAGCACCACGCGCGGCGGCACCTCCGGCGCGTGGCGCAGCTCCACCAGGCCGAGCGTCAGGATCAGCCGCTCCAGCAGGCCCACGCGTGCGAGGTCCCAGTTGACGAGCAGCGGGCCGAGCGAGGCCTCGAGCGCCTCGCCGTGGTTGATCACGTGCCGGCCGAGGGCGCGCACGAAGGCCGCGGCCTCGGGGTCCGGCCGTTGCCTCTCGATCTGGTGCTCGAGGCAGTCGGTGAGCGTGCGGCCGCTCTGCCGCGCGGCGTACATCGCCTGCAGCAGCAGCGCCCGACCCTTGCTGCGCTTGCCCACGTCCCGCTACTTTCGCCCGCTGTCCACCTCGAAGCCGACTTCGCGGCAAGCGCCCAGGACACGCCGCCACCGACCGAACGCTGGATTATGCGTCCTGGTGGCCGTTCCCGCAAGCGCCGGCCTGGCCCGACGACGAGGCGCTCAGTCGGCGTCGATGCGCGCGAAGAGGTCGACCATCTCCAGCGCCGTCAGCGCCGCGTCAAACCCCTTGTTGCCGGCCTTGGTTCCGGCGCGTTCGATGGCCTGGTCGAGGGTCTCGGCCGTCACCACGCCGTAGATCACCGGGATGTTCGCCTCGAGGCTGACCTGGGCGATGCCCTTGGTGATCTCGCTGGACACGTAGTGGAAATGCGGCGTGTCGCCCTGGATCAGGCAGCTCAGGCAGATGACGGCCGCGTAACGACCCGTGGTGGCCATGCGCTTGGCCGCCAGCGGCACCTCGAAGCTGCCCGGCACCCAGCAGAGATCGACCGCGTCGTCGGCCACGCCGTGGCGGCGCAGGCAATCCTGGGCGCCGTCGACCAGCTCGCGCGTGAAGAAGTCGTTGAAGCGGCTGGCCACGATCACCAGACGCTTGCCGCCGGCGTCGAACCGGCCCTCGAAGGTCTTGCCCATGCTTGCTCCCCGGCCCGCCGCGCGGCTAGGCCTTGTGCTGTTGCCCGGCATCTTGCAGATGGTCGAGCAGGTGTCCGAGGCGTTGCTTCTTGGTGGTCAGGTACCTCAGGTTGCGCAGGTTCGGCGCGATCTCCAAAGGGACGCGCTCCTCGATCTGGATGCCGTAGCTCTCCAGGCCGACGATCTTGCGCGGGTTGTTGGTCATCACCCGCAGGCGCCGCACGCCGAGGTCGCGCAGGATCTGCGCGCCCAGCCCGTACTCGCGCAGGTCCGCGGCGAAGCCCAGCCGGTGGTTCGCCTCCACCGTGTCGGCCCCCTGGTCCTGCAGCTTGTAGGCCTTGATCTTGTTGACCAGGCCGATGCCGCGCCCCTCCTGCCGCATGTACAGCAGCACGCCGCGCCCGGCCGCCTCGATCGCCGCCAGGGCCGTCTCCAGCTGCTCGCCGCAGTCGCAGCGCAGGCTGTGGAAGAGGTCGCCGGTCAGGCACTCGGAGTGCACGCGCACGAGCACCGGCTCGTCGGGCGCGACCTCGCCCTTGACCAGGGCCAGGTGCTCGCTGCCGTCGATCGTGGTCGTGTAGACCACGAGGCGGAAATCGCCGAAGCGCGTCGGCAGCATCGCCTCGGCGACGCGCTCGATCAGCCGCTCGTGCCGGCGACGCCAGCGGATCAGGTCGGCGATCGAGACGAGCTTCAGGCCGAACGCGTCGGCCATCTCGCGCAGCCGCGGCAAGCGCGCCATCGACCCGTCGTCGTCCATGATCTCGCAGAGGATGCCCGCCGGGTACAGGCCCGCCGCCGCGCACATGTCGACGATGGCCTCGGTGTGACCGGCGCGCCTCAACACGCCGCCCGGCTGCGCCTCGAGCGGGAAGATGTGGCCCGGCCGCGCGAGGTCTTCCGGGCGCGTGTGCGGGTCGATGAACACCTGCACGGTGCGCGCGCGGTCCGGCGCGCTGATGCCGGTGGTGATGCCCCGCGCGGCGTCGACACTCACCGTGAAGTGGGTCGACAGCGCCGCCGTGTTGCGCGCCACCATCGGCTGCAGCTCGAGCTGCTGCATGCGCTGCCGCGTGGCGGCCAGGCAGATCAGGCCGCGCCCGTGCTTGGCGATGAAGTTGATCGCCGCCGGCGTCACCTTCTCGGCGGCCATCACGAAGTCGCCTTCGTTCTCGCGGTCCTCGTCGTCGACGACGATCACCAGCTCGCCGTTCTTCAGGGCGGTGAGGGCCTCGTCGATGGTGTCCAGGCGGATGGTGTCGTTCATCGTGTCCCCTTGCGGCCGAAGCCGCGGGCCAACAGGTCGTCGAGCGTGGCGAGGCGCGGCGTCGCGGGCGCCATG
>CAZVWL010000216.1:0-4991 GCA_964630845.1 uncultured Fibrobacteraceae bacterium | reverse complement strand
CTTCGGTGCGCTTGCTGGACGTGACCCGCGCCGACGCACCCGTGGTGATCGGTGAACAGATGCTCGGCCCGGCCGGCCAGTTCCCGATCTCGTTCACGCTGACCTACGACCGCAGCCGCATCGTGGAGGCCAACAACTACGTGGTCGACGTGAGCATCAGGGTCGGCCGCCGGGTGATCTGGACCAGCCCCACGCCGGCGCCCGCGCTGACGAAGGGCGCGGCGCCGCGGGTGGAGGTCTTGCTGGAACCCGCCAGCTGATCGCGGCCCGCCGGTCCGTTCGCCCGACCGGCTAGCGATCGGCGCCGAGTTCCAGCGCGCGGAACGTCCGGCGCGACCGGTCGCTGAGGAACTTGTTCGGACAGGTCCCGTCGCGGCGCAGCTCGCCGGGCCGGCAGTCGGACGGCGACGCCACCGTCCGCGGCAACAGGCCGTCGTCGCTTAGCAGCCACAACGCGCCCGTCGTCGGCAGCTGGACCGCCGCCTCCGGATTGAAGCCCGCCGGCAACTCGCGCGCCATCGGCCATGGACGCGGCCGGTCTCGGCCACCGTCCCAGGCATGCAGGGCGACCCGGTCGCGCCCGTTGGCCGCGCCGGCCACGATCAGGTACCGGGGCCCGCCCGAGGCGGGCGTCAGCGCTTCCAGGCTACGAATCCCCAGACCGTCGAGGTCCAGCAGCAGCGGCTCGGCGAACTCGGCCGACCGGCCCTCGATCACCACCGCGTCGGGATTCTTCAGCACGAGCACGATCGCCAGGGAGCGGCCGCTCGCGGGGTCGCGCAGGGTCGGGTTACGCAGACCGATCAGCAACGACCCCTCAGGTCCCGCGGCGAGGCCTTCGATGTTGAAGCCCTCTCGCTGCGGCGCCAGGTCGCGTCGCTGCCGCTTGTCCAGCTTCCTGCCCAGCCGGAGCGACCGCTCCAGACCGAGCGAGCCGTGGGCGGGGTCGAGCAGGAGATCGTGCGCGAGGTCGCGGTACGGACGGCCCACCGCAACCAGCGCCGGCAGCGCGCCGCCGCCGGCCGGCACGATGTCGGTGGCGAAGAACGCGTGGCGGCTCGCGCGCTCCTTGCCATCGCGATTCCGCCCGTGCGAGGCGATCCAGTAGACGCGGTCGCCGACCCGCGCGGCGCCCTCGAGATCGGCCTCGGGGCGCCGGTCGTCGGCCCCGGCCAGGAAATCGGCGAGGTCGACCTCGCCGATCGGGGCGCCGGGAACCGCGAGGTCATACAGGCGCAGGACGTTGTCCTCGTCGTCGGCGACCACCAGGCGCCGGTCGTCGAGCGCGACGGCGGCCGAGGCGTCGCTCGCGCCCGTCAGGACCGACGGCGCAGGCGGCGTCGCGGCCGCCACCGTCGCGACGATGGACACGAGGCACCAGATCGCAGCCGCCACAGGATTTCCTTTCGAACTCAGCGACCCCGCTGGTCGACCAGCGCCCGATGGCCCTCCACCAGGCGCTGCACCACCTCGGGTTCGGCCAGCGTGGTCACGTCGCCGAGGTCCGTGTACTGGCCGGCGGCGATCTGGCGCAGGATGCGCCGCATGATCTTGCCCGACCGCGTCTTGGGCAGGCCGGGCGCCACGAGGATCACGTCGGGCGTGGCCACCGGGCCGATCACGTGCCGCACCTGCTCCTTCAGCAACCCCTGCAGCTCGTGCGGGTCGAGCGCCTCGTAGCTGCGGTCCAGGATCACGTACGCGAAGATGCCCTGGCCCTTGATCTCATGCGGATAACCTACCACGGCCGCCTCGGTGACGCCCTCATGCGCCACGAGCGCGCTCTCGACCTCGGCCGTGCCCAGACGGTGGCCGGCGACGTTGATCACGTCGTCGACGCGGCCGGTGATCCAGTAATAGCCGTCCTCGTCGCGACGGCAACCGTCGCCGGTGAAGTACAGGCCGGGAAAGCGCGAGAAGTAGGTGTCGTGGAATCGATGGTGGGCGCCGTGGATCGTACGCGCCTGGCCGGGCCAGGAGTGGCGCAGGCACAGGTTGCCCGAGGCGGCGCCGTGCAGCTCGCGGCCCTCGTCATCGACGAGCAGCGGCTGCACGCCGAAGAAGGGCAGCGTGGCCGATCCGGGCTTCATCGGCGTGATGCCCGGCAGCGGCGTGATCAGGATGCCGCCCGTCTCGGTCTGCCACCAGGTGTCGACCACGTTGCAGCGGCCCTTGCCGACCTTGTCGTGGTACCACAGCCAGGTGTCCGGGTTGATGGGTTCGCCCACGGTGCCGAGCGTGCGCAGGCTGTCGCGGCGCGACGGACCGAGGTGCTCGTCGCCCGCGCGCACCAGGGCCCGCAGGGCCGTCGGCGCGGTGTAGAAGATGTTCACCTGCAGGTCGTCGACGATCTGCCAGTAGCGGCCGGCGTCGGGGTAGACCGGCGTCGACTCGAACAGCACGGTCGTCGCCCCGTTGGCCAGCGGCCCGTAGACGATGTAGGAGTGGCCCGTGATCCAGCCGCAGTCGGCGGCGCAGAAGTAGATGTCTCCCTCCTGGTAATCGAAGACCACGCGGTGCGTGTAGCTCGCGTACACCAGATAGCCGGCGGTGGTGTGCAGCACCCCCTTGGGTTTGCCGGTCGAGCCGCTGGTGTAGAGGATGAACAGCGGGTCCTCGGCGCCCATCCATTCCACCGAGCAGGTGGACCGTTGTTTGCGGCACTCCTCGTCCAGCCACCAGTCGCGGCCGGCGCGCATCGCCGGTTCATGGCCGGTGCGTCGGGCCACGAGCACGGTCTGCACCTGGTCGAGGCCGTCCACGGCGCGGTCGACCGTCTGCTTCAGCGGCAGCGTGCGGCCGCCGCGCAGGCCCTCGTTGGCCGTCACCACGAGGCGGGCCCCGCAGTCCAGGATGCGGTCGCGGATCGCCTCGCTCGAGAAGCCCCCGAAGACCACCGAGTGCACGGCGCCGATGCGCGCGCAGGCGAGCATCGTGTAGACCAGCTCCGGGATCATCGGCATGTAGACCACCACGCGGTCGCCCTTGCGCACGCCGTGCTCGCGCAGGACGTTCGCCACGCGCGCCACGTGGTGCTTGAGCTGGCGGTAGGTGATGGTCTCGTACTGGCCGGGCTCGTCCCTGGCCCAGATGATCGCCGCCTGGTCGCCCCGCTGGTTCAGGTGGCGGTCCACGCAGTTGTAGCAGGCGTTCAGGCGCCCGCCCAAAAACCAGCCCATGTCCGTCTCCTCGTAATCGCTGTCGAAGACGGTGTTCCAGCGGTGGAACCAGGTCAGGTGTTCGGCCTGCTGCGCCCAGAAGTGGTCGGGCGCGTCGAGCGAGAGGCGGTACAGGCGCTGGTACTCCGCGAACGACGGGACGTGGGGCGTGCGGCCGGGGTGGCGCTGCGGCGGGATGACGGTGCGGTCCTGCATGGAGGCCTCCGGGCTTCGGGAACAGGCTGGCCGGGACGATAGGCGATCAAAAATATCATCGATACGGGGTCGCCGCCTGGGGCCGGGGCGAGGAAATGCTCAATGCCGGGTCCCGGCGGGCGAAAACACCAAGGAATAGGTGGGTGTCCGACTCCCTTGCCGCGGGCAAGGCACGGAGGCAATCATGGCGTCCCGGCGCATCTCGATGATCCTGACCATGCTCTGCGCGCTGATGATGCTGGCGTCGCTGGGTCTGGTCGTGCACACCCATGGCGACCAGAAGGGCCGCTCGGGGCGTCACGAATTGACGCGCGGGCTGTCCGCGGTGGTCGGCGACCTCGCCGACCGCGCCGACGCGCTGACCCGGGCGACCGACCTCGGCGACGTGCGCGAGGCTCGCCAGAGCCTGGCGCGCGCGGTGCTGTCCTTCGACCAGGACCTGCTGGCCCTGGCCGAGACCACCCGTGGCGGCTCGGCCGCGCCGGCGGTCCTGGAGATCCAGGCCATCTGGCGCGAGCTGGGCCTCGAGCTGGCCGACCTCGCCGCCGGCGACTTCGCCGCCAGCAGCGCCGCCGGACGCCGCGCGCTGGATAGCTTGCGCGAGCAGTCGCCCGTCCTGCGTGACCGCTTGCAGACCGTCGCCGCCACGCTGCATGGCAACGACCAGCGCACCGCGCGCCTCGGCGGCCTGGCCACGACCGCGGCCGTGATCCTGGGCGGCCTGACGTTGCTCGGCGCCCTGGCGGCGGCCTGGCTGCGCCGGACGCCCACGCCGGCGCGGTCGTCGACCGGCGACGCGATGCCGCCGGCGGCGCCGGTCGCCGTGGCCGCCTGGTCCGAAGATCCGGTCGCACCAGCGCGGGCGCCGGCTCCGCGCCGGCAGCAACCGGCCGTGCCGACGCCTCGTCACGCCCCGCCGTTGCGCGCCCAGGGCGACCTCGGCATGGCCAGCGCGGCGGTCGACCGGGTGTCGGTCGACATGCTCACCATCGCGCGCAGCGCCGAGCGGATGCAGCACGCGGTCGACTCGGTGACCGCCGCCTTGCAGGGCATGCTCTTCAGCCTGAACGAGCTGGCGCAGGACACGCACGAGGGCAGCCGCATCACGCGCACGGCGAACAACGCCGCCGCCTACGCCGCCGACACCGCGCGCGAGCTGCTCGAGACCGCGCGCGAGATGGGCGAGGTTGTGGCGCGGGTGCGGAGTCTGGCCGCGCGAAGCCAGGACATCGCCGGCCGCATCGAGGCCGAGGCGGCGGCGACCGGCGCCACCGGCGAGGCCTTCACCAGCGTGGTCGCCAACGAGGTCAAACAGCTCGCTGCGGCGACCGACGATTCCACCGCCCACATCGAGGCCGCGGTCTCCGGCATCCTCTCCAGCCAGCGCCAGTACGAGGAAGCCATCGGGCAGATCATCAAGAACGTGGGCATGGTGCGCAAGGTGGCCGCCAACCTCGGGGCGCTGATGCTCGAGCCGCCGACCCGCGTGGTGCCGGGGGTCGCCTACCAGGCGCCACCGCCGGCACCGGTCGCCGCCGCGGCTCCTGCCGTGGCGCCCGCCGCCGCCGCTCCGGCCCCGGTGGCGCGGCAGGCGGCGCCCATCCCGCCGATCCCGCC
>CAZVWL010000215.1:0-5005 GCA_964630845.1 uncultured Fibrobacteraceae bacterium | reverse complement strand
GGCGAGCGGTCGGTGCGCACGAGCCGCTCCTCGGGCCCCGGCGGCCAGCACGTCAACACCGCGGATACCCGGGTGCAGTTGCGCTGGCATGTCGGCGGCAGCACGGCGCTCAGCGATGCGCAACGCGACCGGGTGCTCGCGCGCCTGGGCAGCCGGCTGACCGCCGACGGCGACCTCATCGTCGCCTGCGACGCTCACCGCAGCCAGCGGCGCAACCTCCAGGAGGCCCGCGTGCGCCTGGCCGCGCTGGTGCTGGCGGCCCTCGCCGTGCCGCGGGAGCGCAAGCCCACCGCCCGCACCCGGGCCGGCCATGAGCGGCGCCTGGAACGCAAGCGCCGCCGGGCGGCGGTCAAGTCCCTGCGGCGGCGGCGCCCCGAGGACTGATCGGTCGTTGCCCGCTCGTTGGTCCTGGGCTAGGTTCTGGTAGGCTTGCGCTCAAGAGCCCTCCGCGGCGGCCGATCTTCAGGCCGCACCTTCATCGCTGCGAGGTCCTGCCCGATGCTCAAGATCGCCCTGGTGATCGGCACCCGCCCCGAGGCGATCAAGATGGCGCCCGTCCACCAGGCCCTGGCCGCCTTCGACGACGTCACCCCCCTGCTCTGCAACACCGCCCAGCACCGCGAGCTGCTGGACCCGATCCTGGCCACCTTCGGGCTGGTGCCGGACGCGGACCTCTCGTTGATGACGCCCGGGCAGTCGCTGGCCGAGCTATGCGGTCGCGCGATCCCCGCGCTCGACCGCTGGTTCGACGCGGCGCGGCCCGACCTGGTGCTCGTCCAGGGCGACACGACGACGGTCCTCTGCGCGGCGATGGCGGCGTTCTACCGGGGCATTCCGGTCGGGCACGTCGAGGCGGGGCTGCGCACCGGCGACCTGCGCGCGCCGTTTCCCGAGGAGATGAACCGGGTGCTGACCACCCGCCTGGCCCGCTGGCACTTCGCCCCGACGGCCGCCGCCCGGCGCAACCTGCTGGCCGAGGGCGTCGACGACGCGACCATCTTCGTGACGGGAAACCCGGTGATCGACGCGCTGCTGCAGGCGCGGGAGCGGATCAAGGCGCAGCCGCCGCTCGACGCGTTGCCGGTCCCGTTGCGCGACCCCGCCGCCGGCCCGATCGTCCTGATCACCGGCCACCGCCGGGAGAACTTCGGCGCCGGCTTCGTGAGCATCTGCCGCGCGATCGCCCGGCTGGCGGCGTCGTTCCCGGATCACCGCTTCGTCTACCCGGTCCACCTGAACCCCAACGTGCAGCAGCCGGTCCGTGAGCACCTGGCCGATCTGGCGAACGTGTTGCTGTTGCCGCCGCTGGACTACCTGCCGTTCGTCGCGCTGCTGGATCGCTGCCGCCTGGTGCTGACCGATTCGGGCGGGATCCAGGAGGAGGCGCCGTCGCTGGGCAAGCCGGTCCTGGTCATGCGCGAGACGACCGAGCGTCCGGAGGCGGTCCTGGCCGGCACGGTCAAGCTCGTGGGGACGGACAGGGAGCTCATCGTGCGCGAGGCGTCGCGGCTGCTGAGCGATCCCGAGGCTTACTCGGCCATGGCGCGGGCCGAGAACCCTTATGGGGATGGGCAGGCCGGCCGGCGGATCGCCGCGGCGTGCCGGGATTGCTTGTCGCCGATCGGCGCTCGCGGCTGACCGTGACGACCACGCCGACGAACCGCGGCCGTTTTCGCGGCGGGCACGGCCGCTGCACCTGGCGCGGCGAAACCCCGGCGCCTGGCTCGGGCGCAACCCCTCCTCCCGGAATCGATCACCATCATGGCCACCGGTCTGGTGCTTGCAGATCAGGTCGAACAATCCCCGGCGGTCGCGGTCGGCCTGCGGGCCGCCGCCGAACTGACGCCGCGCAACGCAGCCCTGCATCGAAACTTCGAACAATCGGCGCGCGACCTGCAGCGGGACATCGTGCGCGTCGTCTACTACCTCGAGCGTCTCTGCCACCATCGCGTGCACACGACGCTGGGCTTCCGCCGCATCGAGGACTACGCGGCGGCCGTCGCGGGCTACACGCCGGCCCAGACGCAGCGCCTGCTGCGGATGGGTCGTCGCCTGCAACGGTTTCCCGACGTTGCCCGGGCCCTGGGATCCGGTGGCCTTTCCTTCGCCAAGGCGATGCTGATCTGCACCTACACGACGCCGCAACAACAGCGGGAAATGGTCGAAGCGGCGCGGGGGCTGACGGTGCGACAACTGCGCTTGCAACTCGTCGGCAGCGTGTCGCCGGCGGGCGACCATGCCGCAGCGGGTGTCGAGCCTGGCGGCGAGGTCGGCGGTGCTGGAATCGTCGCGGTCGGTGGGTGCGCGAATGGTGGCAGGGTCGTCGGTGGCGGGGCTGGGCCGGCGTCGGAAGGGTCGGCAGGATCGCAGGCGGTCGGGCCAGCGGAGCCGGTTGGGCGTGACGATTCGCTGGTGATGCCGGAATCGGAAGGGGGCGGTGGGGCGGAGGTCATTGGGCCTGATTCCGTCGGGCCGATCGACGCCGAGCGACGGTGCACGACGAAGCAGGGCCCTGTCCAGCCCGACGATACGACGCCGGGGCGAGCATCCGGTGGCCTCATGCCGGAACGTTCCGTTGAACCGCGTCGATCGAGATCCGGACCGACCAATCGGACCGTCATCTCCGGGGCGCCGCGCCAGGCCGATGACGCGCCACACTACCTCACCCTGCGCCTGACGGCCGAGCAATGGCAGCGCTGGAACGCGATCATGGACCACGAACGGCGACGAACACAATTGAGCCCGGTGGACATCATGCTCTGCGGTCTGGCCGCGCTCAGGCAGGAACCGTCGGCAGGAGCGTCTGGCGTGCCGTACCTCGTCGTGATGCTCGCCTGCCCTCAATGCGGTCAGGCGCGCCTGCCGACCCGTGAAGGAGATATTCCTGCGCCTCCGGCGCTCGTGGCCGCCGCCGCGTGCGACGCGTACCAGGAAGACGACGCGGGACAGCGGCAGAGCACCGTGCCCCCGCGTCAACGGCGCCTCGCGCTGCAACGGGCGCATTACAGGTGTGAGGCTCCACGTTGCCGCCAGACACGCATGCTGGAGATTCACCATCGACGGCCGATCGCCGCCGGTGGTACGCACGAACTGGATAATCTGCTGGTGTTGTGCTGGCGCTGTCACCGCCGATTACACGAGGCGGACCTGGCGGCAGCCCGGTCGCTCCGGCAGGCGCCGGCTTGAGTCGTGTTGATGTATGGCCCCAGAAAGTTGGCAACGTTGCCAACTTTCTGGGGCCATAATCCAACAATCATCCCTTTATCGCGATAATTTTATCTTGATTGTTCTTGCAGTATCGCGCCGATGACGACGCGTTCAGGTGCGTTCACGAGAATTCGATCCGGCGTTGCGCTGGCAGATATGCGCAGGTAGCGCCCCTCTCCATATTTGACGATATATTGTGTCCTATTTCCGCGGCCTGATCCCTTCTCACCTCCCCGGGGCAGCACACATCCCATGAAGAAGACCCCCGCAGCCGAGTCCGCGCGCAAGCCATCCTGGTTGAAGCGCACCATCCCTGGCGGCGAACGGTACGCCTGGATCAAACAGCAAGCGCGTCAGCTTGCGTTGCACACCGTCTGTGAGGAAGCACGGTGCCCGAACATCGGCGAGTGCTGGCAGGGCGGCACGGCCACCTTCATGCTCATGGGCGATACGTGCACGCGCGGCTGCAAGTTCTGCGCGGTCAAGACCAGCCGGCGGCCGGGCCCGCTCGATGCCGACGAGCCGCGAAAAATCGCCGAGACGATCGCGGCGATGAAACTCGATTACGTCGTGCTCACGACGGTCGATCGAGACGATCTACCGGACCAGGGCGCCGCACACATCGCCGCCACGATCGCGGCAACCCGCGCCGCCTGTCCGGAGCTGCTGATCGAGGTGTTGATCGGGGATTTTCGTGGCGATCATGACCTTCTGGCGCGGGTCGTCGCCGCACGGCCGGCGGTGCTGGCCCACAACCTGGAGACTGTCGAGCGGTTGACCCCCGGGGTTCGCGACCCTCGCGCCGGCTATCGCCAATCGCTGGGTGTGCTGGAGGCGAGCAAACGGATCTCGTCGGCTCTGCCGACCAAGTCGTCGCTGATGCTGGGGCTAGGCGAGACCGAGGAAGAGGTGCTCGACGCGATGCAAGACCTGCGAGCGGTCGGCGTCGATTTCCTGACGCTCGGCCAGTACCTGCAAGCGCAGACAGGTAAATTGCCGGTGTCGGACTACGTGCATCCGGAGACCTTCGCGGCGCTGGAGAAGAAGGGCGTCGAAATGGGATTCCGTTACGTGGCCGCCGGCCCGCTCGTGCGCAGCAGCTACCGCGCGGCCGAGTACTGGCTCGTGCAGGCACTGCGTCACGGCTGAACCCTCGATACCGAGGCCTAGAACTCCCAGAAGAGCCCGGCGCCGACGCCATACTTCCGATAACCGTCCCCAGGCTCACCCAGGTCCAGGTACCCAGCCCGCAGTTTGTACCCCGAACGGGCGCCGAGCCATTGTTGCCAGACCACGCCGACCTCCCAGGCGGCGTGGTCGACGATCTGATGAGGATCCACCCAGGTCGCCAGGTACCGCTCCCCTCCGCGGGTGACGTTCAAGAACAGCCAACGGCTACCCTCCGCGCCCAGACCGAAGCTCAGAAGATGCTGCCAGTTGATGAGGTTGCCGGGATCGCTGGCGTAACGCGTCAGTCGGTACTCGAGCACCAGGGGGCCGTGCCAGTAGCGCGGACCAGCCGCGAGGAACCAGTCCTCGTGGTCACGATGGTCCTCCATGTAGCCGCCGCCGAGCGACCACGTGAGCCTGCCGGTCTTGAGGTTGAAGCTGTGATCGATGCGCAGCCGGGAATGGAACTCCGACGCGCCGCTCGTGCCGATCGCGGTGTAGGTGTAGAGGCGTGGCAGCCAGTCGACGTACGCCCCGGCGCCTCCGGTGCCGGTCCAATCTTCACGCTCGTGAAGGCCGGCCCAGAAGAACGGCGTGACACGAGGCAGCGCTTTCACGTAGAAGGTCA
>CAZVWL010000214.1:0-5051 GCA_964630845.1 uncultured Fibrobacteraceae bacterium | reverse complement strand
GGGACCGTGGACGCGGAGGCGGCGGGGGCGTGCCCCCGTTTTCGCTGTCCGGTCTCCTGCCAGGCAAGCCCTTGGGACCATTCGCCACTTCGTCAGGTTGCCAGCGCCATGCCCCAGGCCCGTGCCGACGAGATCCTCGACGCCGTGGTCCGGCTCAACATCGAGACCGGCCGTCCGGTCAGCAGCGACCTGGTCGCGCGCTACCTGCGGCGGGCGTGCAGCTCGGCCACCGTGCGCAACGTGATGAAGTCGCTGGAACAAGACGGCTACCTCGAGCAGCCGCACACGTCGGCCGGCCGCACGCCGACCGACCGGGGATTCCGGCGCTATGTCGATCGGTTGCTCGCGGGCTGGCCGTTGACGACCTGGGATCTGCCGCGGCCGCTGGCGCGCGAGGTCGAATCGGACCTCCAGCGGCACGCGGGCAGCCACGCGATGGTCAAGGCCCTGGCGCGGCTGCTGAGCAGGTTGACGGCGAACGTCAGCATCATCCTGGGGCCGAGCTGGGAGCAGGTCCGCTGCCAGCGCGTCGAGCTGTACCCCAAGAGCGAGCGGCGTCTGCTGATGGTCCTGGTCCTGGAGAACGCCATGGTGCGCACGACGCTCGCCGATCTCGGGGAAGACATCGCGCCGCGCACGGTCGAGGAAGCGGGGCGGCTGCTGAGCGAGCGCATCACCGGCCGCACGGTGGCCGAGGTGCGCGACGGCGTGCTCGGCAGCATCCGGCCCGGCGTGACCGCCGCCAGCCGTTGCGCGAGCCGCCTGGCGGCCCAGGGGCGCGACCTGTTCCTCGATTTCGAGGTCGGCGAGCTGGAACTCGAGGGCGTCACCAACGTTCTGGGCGAGCCGGAATTCGGCCTGCCCGAGACGCTCCGCACCCTGGTGCGTTTCCTGGAATCGCCGCGCGCCATCCGCGAGGCGCTGCAGGTGCTGGACCGCGAGGCCCACGGCGACCTCGGCGTGTGGATCGGCAGTGAGAATCCGGTCGGCGACCTGCGCGAGTTCACGGTCGTCTCGCACCGGTTCCCTCTGGCCGGCCGCGAGGGCATCCTGGCCGTGCTGGGGCCGCGCCGCATGCCGTACCAGCGCGCGTTGACGGGCATCCACACCCTGCGCAGCGGTTTGCGCAGCCTGAACACCGGAGTCGAGAACGCATGAGCAAGAAACGCCACGACCGCGCCGCCGAGGCCGAGAGCGGACAGCAGCCCGGCCCCGTGCCCGTGACGGACGGGGCCGTCCAGACGCCGGCCGACGATGTGGCCTTCGTCGAGCCGACCGACGGCGAGGTCGACCCGCAGGCCGGCGCCGGGTTGGACGGCACCGACGCCGAGGTCGCGCGTCTGCACGGCGTCATCGCCGACCTGCACACGCAGATCGCGTCCATGCAGACCGAGATCGCCGAGCAGGTGGACCGCCGGTTGCGCGTCGCCGCGGAGCTGGACAACCTGCGCAAGCGCAGCCGCCGCGAGGTGCACGACGCGCGGCGCTTCGCGCAGGCGGACCTGCTGCGCCCCCTGCTCGAGGTGCTCGACAATTTCGAGCGGGCCCTGCAGTTCACGACCGGCGAGCCGGACGGCGCCGCGGCGGACGGCCCGCAGGCGAGCCCGGCGGACAACGACGCGTACCGGCAAGGCGTCGCCCTGATCGCCCAGCGGTTCCGCCAGGTGTTGACCGAGTGCGGCGTGCGGCGCATCGAGACCGAGGGCCGCGTGTTCGACCCCGCCCAGCACGAGGCCGTCGGCCAGGCGCCGGCGCCGGCGGGCGCCGAGAGCGGCGCGATCCTGGCCGAGGTCCAGTCCGGCTACACCTTCGATGACCTGGTGCTGCGCGCCAGCCGCGTCATCGTGGCCCAGTGAGCGAGGCGTGATGCCCACCAAACGCGACTACTACGACGTGCTGGAGATCGCCCGCGACGCGAGCGAGGCCGAGATCAAGAAGGCTTATCGCAAGCTCGCGGTGAAATACCACCCGGACCGCAACACGGAAGATCCGCAGGCGGCCGAGAAGTTCCGCGAGGCGACCGAGGCGTACGACGTGCTGAAGGACGCGGAGAAGCGCGCCCAGTACGACCGCTTCGGCCACCAGCCCGAGCACGCGGGCTTCGGCGGCGCCGGCGGCTTCGGGCGCGGCGGCTTCGGCGGCATGGAGATGGACCTCAACGAGGCGCTGCGGCGCTTCATGCAGGATTTCGGCATGGGCGACCTCTTCGGCGGCGGGGGCAGCGCCTTCGACGATGGCGGCCGCCGGCAGGGCCGCAATCTGCAGGTCACCCTGCGCCTGACGCTGCGCGAGGCCGCCCAGGGAGCCACCAAGAAGATCAAGGTGCAGAAGCAGGTGGCGTGCCCGTCGTGCGCCGGGTCGGGCGCGCAGGCCGGCAGCCGCCCGCTGCCCTGCGGCACGTGCCGCGGGGTTGGCCGCGTGCGCCAGGTGCGCCAGTCGCTGCTCGGCCAGATGGTCACCGAGTCGGCATGCCCGGCGTGCAACGGGCGCGGTCAGGTGATCAACGACCCTTGCGGCAACTGCCGCGGCACCGGCACCGTGCGCGGCGAGGAGACGCTGGAGATCAAGGTGCCGGCCGGCGTCTCGACGGGCAACTACATGGAGCTGCGCGGCAAGGGCGATCAGGGCGGCCAGGGCGCGCCCGCGGGCAACCTGCGCGTCGTCATGGAGGTGGCCGAGGACGAGGTCTTCGTGCGTCACGACGACGACGTGCTGCTCGACGTGCCCATCTCGCCGATCGACCTCATGCTCGGCGTCAAGCTCACCGTGCCGACGCTCGACGGCAAGGTGGCGCTCAAGGTGCCGCCGGGCACGCAGAGCCACAAGATCTTCCGCCTGCGTGGCAAGGGCATCCCGCACCTGAACCGCGCGGGCAGCGGCGACCAGCTGGTGCGTGTCATCGCCTGGACGCCGCTGGACCTGTCCACGGACCAGATCAAGCGCCTGCAGGAGCTGCGGGCCGAGCTGCAGGCGCAGGTGCCCGAGCCGGGCCGGCACCTCTACGAATGAGCCGTCCGGGGGGATCATGAGCCGCTTCTTCGTCGAGATGCCGGACGACCGCGCACCTACGGTCGGCCAGCGCCTGGTCCTGGACCGCGACGAGAGCCGCCACGTGGTCACCGTCTTGCGCGGCGAGCCGGGCGCCCTGGTGGCGCTCACCGACGGCCGCGGCCACGCGCTGTCGGCGCGGCTGCTGCGCAGCGAGCGCGGGGCCTGCACCGTCGAGGTGGTGGCGGTCGAGGCGGCGCCCCAGGAGACGACGCCGCCGCTGCTGCACCTCGCCTGCGCCGTGGTCAAGGGCCGGCGCTTCGAGATGGCGCTCGAGAAGGCCGTCGAGCTGGGCGTGCACACGATCACGCCGCTGGTCTGTGAACGCGGTGTGGTCAACCCGCGCGATGGCAGGCGCGACCGCTGGCGCCACGTGCTGATCGCCGCGCTCAAGCAGTGCGACCGCTGCTACCTGCCGCAGGTCGAGCCGCTGGCCGACCCGGCCACCCTGCTCGGGCGCGCCCCGCAAGGCCTGGCCTGCGTCGCGGCGGCGCCGGCCGAGACCGCCGCCGGCGAGCGGCTGACGCTGGATCGGATCACCGCGGCCGCGACCGGCGGGGTCGAGCCGTCGCAGCTCCTGCTGCTGGTCGGCCCGGAGGGCGGCTTCACCGCGGACGAGCAACGCCTGCTCGCGGCGCGCGGTGTGCTGCCGCTGGACCTCGGCCCGCACGTGCTGCGCTCGGAGACCGCGGCGGTGGCCGGCCTCGCGGTGCTGCAGCAGCTGCGGCGCCGGCTGCTGGCGGCCCGGCAAGCTTGACCCGCGGGCGCGGCCGCCGTATCCTCCCGCCCGCACCGACAGACCTCGCCGCGCGAAAGGACACCGCCATGCCCAGCCAGATCGCCAGCCGCTTGCAGCAGGATGTCGTCGTCGCGATGAAGGCCCGCGACAAGGATCGCCTCGGCGTGCTGCGCCAGCTGCAGGCCGCGCTCAAGCAGGTCGAGGTGGACGAACGCCGTGAACTCGACGAAGCCGACGCCATCAAGGTCCTGATGTCCTACGCCAAGAAGGTGCGCGACACGCTCGCCAGCACCGAGCAAGCCGGTCGGGACGACCTCGCCGACCAGGCCCGCCGCGAGCTGGCGCTGGTCGAGGCCTACCTGCCGGCGGCGATGAGCGATCAGGAGCTGGCCGCCGCGGTCACCGCCGTGATCGCCGAGACCGGCGCGTCGAGCCCCAAGGACATGGGCAAGGTGATGCAGGCGGTCATGGCGCGCGTGGCCGGACGCGCCGAGGGTGGCCGCGTCTCGGCGATGGTCAAGGCGAAGCTGGCGGGTTGAGCATGGTCGTCTGGGTGACCGTGTTGTTGCTGGCGGCGTGCGCCGTGTGGGGCTGGCGGTCGGGTGTCGTGCGTCGCCTGCTCGAACTGGTCGGGCTGGTGGCGGCGATCCTCGCCTCGGCCCGCTTCGCGGCCGCCGTCGCTCCCTGGCTCGGCGCGCGCACCGCGATGTCCGAGACTACCGCGCTCTTGACCGCGTACGTGCTGGTCTTCGTGGCCGCGCTGATCCTCGTGCGCCTGGTCGCGCGGGCCATCGCGGCCATCGTGCACTGGACGCCGCTCGGCTGGCTGGACCGGCTCGGCGGCGCGCTCTGCGGCGTGCTCATCGCGTCGCTGCTGTTGAGCGTGGGGCTGATCGCGGTGAGCCAGGCGCCCGGCGGCGCGTCGGTGCGCGACACCTTCATGGCGCACCCGGTCGGCCAGGTGATCTATCAGGCGGCGCCGATGCTCTACCAGGGCATGCGCGAGCTGTTCGGCGGTCAGATGGACGAGCTGTGGCGCCGCGTGGTCGACGTCGGCGGCACCATCGTCGACGAGGGGCGGCAGGCCGCCGGCGGCGCCTCGTGATCGCCCTCTCGCAGCGCCTGGCCGCCGCCACCGCAGCGGCGGCCGCCCACCCGCTCGCCACCGCTCGCGACCGGGCCCTGCTCGGCTGGGACCGCCTCACCGCGCAGGTGGCGCGCCATTGCGTGAACGCGCGCGCGGCGCGCGCGGTGGCCGCCCAGC
>CAZVWL010000213.1:0-5100 GCA_964630845.1 uncultured Fibrobacteraceae bacterium | reverse complement strand
AGGATCTGACGGCGGGCCTTCAGCACGGCGGGCGATTCTGTGCGCACCACCATGTTGTCGCCGGCCGGCATGGCGCAGGCCGGCGCCAGCGCGCGCCCGCCCTTGACCTCGACCACGCAGACGCGGCAGGCGCCGGTCGGGTGGGCGTGGTCGAGATGGCAGAGGGTCGGGATGAAGATGCCATGGCGCCGGGCCACGTCGAGGATGGTCTCGCCCGGCGTGAAGGGCAGCGTCCGCCCGTTGATCGTCAGCGCATGATCAGCCATGATGCTCCACTGCCTCTTGTTGGTAACAGATCAGGCCGCAGGCGAGGCAACGCGCAGCCTCCCGGCGGGCGGCAGCCTCGTCGAGACCAGGGATCTCCTGCGCCGCGAGCCAGTCGTTCTCGATGCCCGCGAGCGCGACCTGCGCCTGCTCGCGGACGACCGCCGGCACGTTCACGACGCCGTCGACGTCGAGCACCGAGGCCGCCTCCGAGACGGCCAGCGGCACCCGTTCCACCTGACCCTTCGTCAGGTGCTGCTGCAGGCCGCGCACGATCCGCCGACCCGAGAGCATCGAGCGCACGACCGCCGTCGAGTCGCTCACCCGACCGGCCTCCGGAGCGCTGAACAGGCCGTTGTCGCCGCCGAAGGGCAACGTGCGGAAGGTCTCGACGGTCTGCCAGCGCGGCGCGCCGGCGGCGCCGTCGCCGACCCGCTGCAGCACGAACTCGGGCAGGCGGCCGGCGCCCAGGATCAAGGTGTCGACCGCGTGCTGCTCGCGCCGCGGCGCCGTGGGGTCGTCCGGCTGGGCGTCCTCGAGCACGAGCGTGGTCAGCCGATCGCCCTCGCCGCCCAGGGCGGCGACCACCTGCTGGGGAGCCAGGAAGATGCCCTCGCCGAGCAGCGACGCCTCGTCACGAAGCTCCGCCGGCCAGAGAGCGAGCCCTCGCCGACTGACGATGCGCACCGTCTCGGCCCCGGCGGCGTGGCAACGCCGGGCGATCTCCAGTGCCCGACCCAGACCATCGACGATGACGACGTGCCGTCCGACCGGCGGTGCCTGGTTCGCGGCGCCGGCCGACAGCAGGTCGATCATCAGCAGCAGGCCCGCCACACCGGTGCCGGGGCCGACGCCGAGCAGCTTGCGGCTGTCGTAACCGCCGGTGCAGAAGACGGCGAGGTCGAACCCTTCACCGAAGAGGGCGCCGAGGTCGAAGTCACGGCCGAGCTGGCGGCCGCAGCGGGCCTCGACACCCATGTCGAGCACGCCCTTGATGTCGTGGTCGAGCACCTCGAGCGGCAGGCGATCGGGCGAGATCACCGAGCGCAGGATGCCGCCCAGTTCGCCCTGCGCCTCGAAGATGGTCGGCCGGTGGCCCAGCCGCGCGAGGTAATAGGCCGCGGTGAGGCCTTCGGCGCCGCCCCCGATCACGGCCGTGCGGTGCCCGCTGTCCGGGCACTTGTAGGGCTGCACGTGCTTGCCGGTGAGGCGCTCGTAATCGGCCAGGAACCGCTTGAGGGGATTGATGCCGACCGGCTCGTCGACGAAATTGCGACGGCAATCCAGCTCGCAGGGCGCCGGGCAGATGCGGCCGCAGATCAGCGGCAACGGGCAGCGTTCCTTGATGATGCGCAGGCCGTCCTCGTAGCGTCCGTCGACCACGGCGCGGATGTAGGCCGGGATGTCGATGCCCGTGGGGCAGGTGCGCTGGCAAGGCGCGGTGCACTCGTCGAGCGTGTACTCGTCCACGACGCGCTCGGTGGCGCTGGTCAGGCTGATGATGTGCTTGGGGCAAGCGCGCACGCAGGCGCCGCAGGCCACGCACTTCGCGGGATCGAAGACCGGCAGGTGCCGGTCCCCCATGACGACCGCGTCGAACTCGCAGACCTTGACGCAGGTGCCGAGGCCCAGGCAACCGATCGGGCACACCTTGCTGCCGCCGTAGAGCAGGGCGGCCGCGCGGCAATCGTAGGCGCCGTCGTAGCGGTAGACCGGATCGGCCTCGCCGACGCCGTAGGTGCAACTGGTCCAGGCGATCTGTGGTTCCCGTTCGACGACTTCCTGGCCGGTCACGGCCGCGACCGCGTTGGCGGTGGTCGCGCCGCCGATCACGCAGACGTTGGCCCCGGCGTCGCCCCTGGCCACCGCTTCGGCGGCCGCCGAACAGCCGGCGTAGCCGCAGCCGCCGCAGTTGGCGCCCGGCAGCGCGTCGGTGATCGCCACGACCCGCGGGTCTTCATAGACGTAGAAGACGCGCGAGGCGATCGCCAGGATCACGCTCGCGCTGAAGCCCAGCAAGAGCAGGAAGAGAGTTGCTTCTACCATCGTCGCATTCCCCTTGGCGAGTTGTCCGCAGCGCCGCGCGTCCGCGTCATCGCTGCATCAGCGCGTTCAGCGAGCTGTCCACGCCGACGAAACCGTTGAAGGCCAGCGCCATGAGACCGGCCATGATCAGACCGATGGCCGTGCCGCGCAGCGCGCGGGGCACCGGGGCGACCAGCAATCGTTCGCGGATGCCCGCCAGCAGGATCAACGCGAGCGTGAATCCGAGCGCCGACGCCGCGGCGAAGATCACCGCCTGCCCGAACGCGTACTCCCGGCGGATGACCATGATCGCCGCGCCGAGCACCGCGCAGTTCGTGGTGATCAGGGGCAGGAAGATGCCCAGCGACTCGTAGAGCGGCGGCAGGTACTTCTTCAGGAACATCTCGACGAACTGCACCAGCGACGCGATCACGAGGATGAAGCCGATCGTCTGCAGGTAGCCGAGGTTCAGAGGCTCCAGGACCAGCTTCTGCACCCAGAAGGTGACCGCCGTGGCGATCACGAGCACGAAGGTCACGGCCAGGCCCATGCCGATGGCGGTGTCCATGCGCTTGGAGGTGCCGAGGAACGGGCAGGTCCCCAGGTATTCCGCCAGCAGGATGTTCTTGATGAGCACCGCGCTGATGATCAGGATGATGTATTCCACTGCTCAGCCTCCGTCCTGGCTCAGGTCCCTCGGGTCGCGGTCGCGGCGTTCATCAGACCCAGCAGCAGGCCGAGGCAGATGAAGGCGCCCGGGGCCTCGACCATCATCGCGAACGGCCGCTCCTGGTAGACCAGCGGCAGGACCGGCTGGCCGAAGATGGCGCCGGTGCCGAGCACCTCGCGCAGCCCGCCGAGCACCGTCAACGACAGCGTGAAGCCGAGCCCGATGCCCAGCCCGTCGGCCGCCGAGGCCACCACGCCGTTGCGCGAGGCGAAGGCCTCGGCCCGGCCCAGGATGATGCAGTTGACCACGATCAACGGGATGAAGATGCCCAGCATCTCGTAGATCGGGTAGAAGTAGGCCTGGCTGACCAGCTCGACGACCACCACGAAGGTCGCGATGATCACGATGTAGGCCGCGATGCGCACCTTGCGCGGGATCACGTTGCGCAGGAGCGAGACCAGCATGTTGGAGCAGGTCAGCACGAAGATGACGGCCAGCCCCATGCCGATGCCGCCCATCGCGGACTTGGTCACCGCCAGGGTCGGGCAGAGGCCGAGCACCAGCCGGAACGGCGGCAGGTCGCGCCAGAGGCCCTTGCTGAACTCACGCCACAGGCTCATGGACGCCCCTCCGTCTGTTCATCTTGCAGGAATGCCTTGACTTGCGGGTACAGCGCCACGCTGCGCTGGATCGCCTCGGCCCGGCCCCGCGCCGAGTAGGTGGCGCCGGAGATCGCGTCGAGATCGCCGCCGTCGGACTTCAGCGCGAAGTTCGTGTTCAGGGGCATGCCGATGAAGCCCCGCGTGTACTGGTCCATCGCGATCTTGGTGCCGATGCCCGGCGTCTCCTTGTGCGAGACGATCTGCACGCCGGTCAGCTTGTCCTGGGCCAGGTCGTAGCCGACCATCACCTGGATGTCGCCGCCGAAGCCGCCGCCGAGCGTCGCATAGGCGACGCCCCATACCTTGCCGTCACGTTTGGCCACGAAGAGCGTGAGCGTCTGGCCGTCGATCGTCACCTTGCGGCGATCCTCGATCAGGTCGTTCTCGGCGCCGGCGAGCACGACCCGCACCGTGGGACCCTCGAGGTAGGTCAGCACCTGGCTTTCGATCCGGTCGGCGGTGGCGTCGCGCAGGCTGGCCAGCGCGAGCGCGCACAACCCGCTGATGACCGACAGCACCACCACCATGCGCACCATTTCCTTCATCGCTCGCCCTCCTGCGGCTGGACGGAGGCGACCGCACCGGGCGCCAGGATCTCCGCGGGCGCCGGCGGCGGCAGCGGCCGCGCCCGCAGCTTGTCCAGCAACGGCACGAAGATGCTCATCAAGAGGATCGCGAAGACGACGCCGTCGCCGTAGGTGCTCCAGGCCCGGAAGGCGACGGTCAGCATGCCGGCGCCTAGGCCGAAGACGAGCAGCCCCCACCGGCTGACCGGCGAGCTGCTATGGTCGGTGGCCAGGAAGAAGGCGCCGAACATCACGTTGCCGGTGATCAGGTTGAAGAGGGGCCCGGCATAGGCGTTCGCGTCGACGGCGTTGAGGGCCGCCGAGGCCACGGCCACGCCGGCCAAGAACCCGACCGGGATCAGCCAGCGGATCGTGCCGCGCAACACCAGGAAGAACCCGCCGACGAGCAGCCAGGCGATCTGCGAGGAGCCGATGCCGCCGGTCTGCTTGCCGAAGAAGAGGTCCCAGAAGCGGAACTCGGACAGGCCCGCCGCGCCGAGCGCCTTGAAGACCGCCTCCGGATACTCCTTCGTGAAGCCCGTGTCGTAGATGACCAGCATCAGGTCGAAGTCCAGGTGGCCGGACCAGGGCGCGGTGATGCGCAGGATCGCGTAGCCGACGAGCGCCGGGTTGAGCGGGTTGGACCCCAGGCCGCCGAAGCACTGCTTGCCGACGATGATGCCCAGCACGCTGGCCAGCACGACCATCGAGGCGGGCAGGTTGGCCGGCAAGAGGAGCGCCAGGAGCAGGCCGCTCAGCGCGGCGCTGCCGTCGGCGATCGTCACCGGCCGGCGCAGCAGCTTCTGCCAGAGCGCTTCGGCCGCCATGGCGCTGCCCATCGCCAGGCCGATGACGCCGACCGCGTCGATGCCGTAGCGCGCGATGCCGGCCGCGGTGGCCGGCACGAGCGCGA
>CAZVWL010000212.1:0-5130 GCA_964630845.1 uncultured Fibrobacteraceae bacterium | reverse complement strand
CCGAACGCGCTCTGCAGCGTGCGCTCACCCGGGCCGCCGGAGCCATCGTCCCACAGGTACTGGTAGTTGACGTACTCGTCCTCTTCCATGCCGCCTTGGGCAGCCAGACACTTGTTCAGGGCATCGCGCATGCGGCGGCCGGTCCAGCCGTAGCCCTCGTTCTCATCCTTGCAGTCGCCGATCCAGCGGCCCGAAAACGTCGCGGCGTCCACGCGCACGAACGCCGTGCAATGGGTCAAGGCTGTCGAGCCGCCCAGGGTCGAGTAGTCCTCGTCCGTGTGGGACATGGGCGGATAGGCGGTCAGGTCGATGCCGCGCCGGTTGCCGGTCAGGAGGTCGGCGGTTTCCGCGGTGTTCAAGCGCGCGCTCGAGCTGGCGAAGAAGTAGGGGAACGGTTCGGGCAACGACGCCCGTTCCATGGATGGTCCCCATCCCATGTGGCAGAAGATCCCCGCGGCGCGCTCGACGACGACGGTGATGTGGTCGCTGCCATCGTCGAAGAAGTGGTACGCCGAGATCTGGCCCTGGGGCAGGTTCATGCCGCAGCCAGAGGTGGTCAGGTCGTAGGGCCGCGTGGGGCCGCCCGCTTGGGCTTGCCACTCGGCCTCGCTGTCCCACCCCGTCCCCAAGTAGAGGCCGATCCCGTAGCCGCCGTCGCCCAGATCGTGGTAGGTGCTCAGGCCGCGCTTCCAGAGACGCTCGTTCTCCGCAGCGCGGAGGTTCACATGCAGGCTGCCGGACTTCACCAGGTGAGCCCGCCAGCCGGTGCCATCCTGCTCGGACTGGTTCACGGTCCAGCCCTGGGCCATGAGCCAGGCCACCAGCGTCTGCAGGAGGTTGGTGGGCGAGCTGGCGATTCCGGTTTGATAGGAGGCGGCCATCAGTCCAACCTCACGGCGCAGAAGTCGTCACGGTCGTTGCGGAACACGTTGGGGACGACGATCCAGTCGACCGCGCCCTGGCGGATCAGAGTCTCGGCCGTCAGGTCCTGGCCCGTGATCAGGGCGATGCCTGGCAGCTGGCCGGGGGTGTTGTAGCCGTTGCCCACGTCGCCGAGCATGACCATCACCGGCCACAGGTCGTAGGTCGCCCCGGGGCCGGGATCGAGCTCAGACAGTCCGCAGCGGGTGGGCCAGATGATGTGGTAGTAGATGTTCGGCGTGCTCGTGATCGCATCGGCCAGGGAGCCCTCGAGCGCCTTCCACCCGCCGTCGAGGTTGCGGACACGCAGCTGGGTGTCCCAGGGATCGCGCTCCCCGGTTCCGACCGGGGCGCCACCGACATCCGCGTGGGTGAAGATGCGGTGGCGGTTGTCGGACAGGGACCACCGGTAGTCGGTGTCGTTCCAGGCCGAGAACTCGCCGTGGGACATCGAGCCGCCCAGGACCAACGGATACGGCCACTGGCCAGGGGAGTAGTAGGGCTCGAGCAGTCCGAAGACCGCGATCTCGTACTGGGTGGAGATCTTGGCGATCACCACGGCCCGGCGGCCGTCGCAGACGAACCAGTAGGGGATCGCGGCGTTCCACAGCGGAAGGTAGAGGTTCCCTTGGAATCCGGCCTGCTGGTAGAAGCTCAGGCCGGGGAGCCATCCATCCCAGCCGGCGATCTCCCAGTCGAAGTAGTCGGCGTCCTGACGCTCGAACCCATGGATGCCGACGAAGATCTCAGAAGTGCCGTCGTTGCCCGGGGCCTTCCAGGCGTACTCGTGGAAGCAGGCATCGACGCCGTCAGACTGCCGGAACATGCGCAAGCTGCCCATGTGCAGCTGGGTGTAGCGCAGCCCGGTGATGTGCCACCGGTAGCGCGTAGCCGAGACGGGCGCGGCGATGGTGAAGGTCTGCGGGATGCCGTTGTAGAAGATTCTCCCCATCTGAGAATCGAGCGTCACCCAAGCACTGCCGTTCCAGTACTGCATCTCCCAGTCATCGGGGGCTGCGCCTGTTGTGTCGTGCAGGGTGAGCTCGTAGGCGGCGATCGTGACCGGCTCGAAGAAGGTGATCTCCACTTCCTGAGGCAGCGTGACCGTGGTGTAGATGTTCCACGAACGGCTCGTGAGGCCTCCGACGTTGAACGGCCAGATGTTGAGCTTTCCGTCCACGAGGTTCTGGACGGCGTAGGTTCCGTCGTTCACTTGGGTGGACACGAGCCGGCAGCCGCGCGAGCGGCGCAGGCAGGTCCACTTGGGAGCGGTCGAGAGGATGAACTCGTCGCCGGCGATGAATGGCGTCGCGCCGGCAGCGATCAGGAACTCCAGCGTGGCGTGCGCGAACGGTGTTCCCACCGTCGCGGGGCCGATCGATCCGGTTACGCTGCCAGACACGTCGAAGGACGTCGGGGAGGTGGCCGTGATGGTGAAGGTCTCGGCCACCGACGACGGTCCGCCGGAGTAGTCGGTCAAGCGGCCATCGCCGGTGCCAGCGTAGGCGAGCCCGAAGGCCGAGCCCTTGGCGGTTAGGAACGTGTTCAGCCGCTCTGCCAGGTCGTTGTAATCGGTGGCGGTTCCGGTAGTGAACATGGCTCACGTCCCCAAAGCCGAGCGGATCGCGCGGCGGTTCTTGGCCATGGCTTTGACCAGGATGCGCTGGCCGGCGGGACTCTCCAGGTGGCGGAGGATCAATCCCTCCTCGAGACCGATCAGGACCTGGCTGTCCTTCGGAGCCTGCGGGTCCGCGGGGGCGGCAGGCGCATCGACGAGACCGCCCTCGGCGAACCGCGGCACGGGGGATTCGACCAGGATCGGAGTCGAGACCAGGGCCTGGGCTCCACGGCGGTTCAGGTCGTCGAGGTGGCGCAGGACGCCGGGCTCGCGGACCACGGCGGCACGCACGAGGTACTCGCCGCGGGAGAACCAGGCGAGGTTCGAGTCCGAGGTGCCGGTGCCGATCCCGCCCAGGACGCCGCCGGTGGCCTTCTTGTCCGCGCCTCCGACCTGGCCACCGCTGCCGAACACTCCAGCGATCTTCTTGATGATGGCGGTGGCCAGTAGCTGAGCGGCCATGCGCTTCAGGTCTGCGATGATCGAAAGAGCCAGGTTGCGGAAGGCGTCGCCCAGGGACTTCGCACCGGTGATCCCGGTATCGAAGAACTCGGTCAGGGCGTCACGGCCACTGTCCAGGGCGGTCTTGCCGAAGGCGGCGAAAGAGACACGGGCCCCCTCGACGGCGAACCCTAGATCGCGCACGGCCTCGGTGAACCCGCGGGCCTGAGCGATCCGCTCCGGATCGCCGGTGGCCCAGGCGGCCTGCTCCAGTTCCGTGGCCAGGCTCTGCAGGGCGACCAGGCGCTCGTTTTCGATGGCCAGGATCTGCTGCTCGCCCTCGACCTGGGACAGCAGGCCCGCCGAGACGCGGGCCTCGATCTCCGAGCGGGCCGCGTCCAGGTCGGCCAGCGTGGCCTCGGCCTGGCGCTTGATCTCGTCGAAATTGGCCCCGGACTCCATCGAACCGCGCAGCCGGGCCAAGGTCGCTTCGCGCTCGGCGTCGGACGCACCCTGCTTCTTGAGTAGCAGATCGGCCCGGCGGATCTCCTCGTCGATACCCAGCAAAGCAGCCTCGTGACGGCGGCCCTGGGCTTCAAGGAGAGTCTTCTCCAGGGCGAGGCGCTCCTGGGCGAGCTTCTGAACGGCATCGCGTTCCTCGGACAGCAGCGCTGCGATGCGCTCCTCCTGAGTCGCGCGGGCCTTGGTCAGTTCGGCATCGATCTTTCCCTGCTCCTGCAGACGGCGGCTCGGGTCGACCTCGGCGTCGAGCAGGGCGCGCTTCTGCTCGAGGACCTCGATCTCCTTGGCGAATTCTTCCTCGGCCGCCCGGCGGCGGTCTTCGTAGTAAGAGCGGACGTCCTTCAGGCCCTCGTCGAAGGCGCGCTTCTCGGCCGCGTTGCGCAAAGCCCCCATCGAGCGGACCAGCGCCAGCTCGCGATCCAGGGTCATCTGCATGGCCTGGGCGCGCTTCGCTGCCAGGGCGGCCGGGTCCTCGGAGTAGTCCTCCGCAGGGGCTTCTTCTCGTGCGGTGGGCTCGGCCGGCGTGGAGATAGTCAGCTCGAAACGGGCCTTCAGCCGCTCGAACAGCGCGTTCTGCTCGGCGCTGATCGCTTCGCCCGCGGTCTTCAGGTAGGTCTTGGCCTCGTCGAGGTTACCGTGCAGCAGGGCCCACACTGCCCTGACGCTCGAATCGATCCGCATCATCACGAACGACAGCGCCGTGCCCACCACGTCGAACGCGGACGAGACGACAGCGACGATGAACTTCAGCACGAGCCCGATGCCCTGGCCGAACTTCTCCCAGGCCTCGGTGGTCTGCTTCAGGTCGCCGCTCATGATCTGCAGCGCCTGGGACAGCTGCGGCACGAGGCCGGCGGCGAGCCGGGTGCCGAGGCCTTCGCTCTGGGCCTTCAGCAGCTCGAAGTCGTCGTTCATCTGCCGGGCCGACTCCGCCAGCCGGGTGTCGATCAGGACGCCCAGTTCGCGGGCCCGCTCGATGACCCCACCGAGGCCTTCGTCCGCCAGGGCGTTCATCGTGGGGATGAGGTTCGCGCCGGCCCGCCCGAAGATGTCCATGGCGGTCTTGGTCTTCTGGATCGGCGATGGCATGGCGGTGATCCGCTGCGCCAGAAGCTCGAAGATCTCGACCGAGTCCTTGCCCTTCAAGTCATCGAGAGTCAGGCCCAGGTCTCGAAAAGTGGCGACGGCTTTGGGGTTCCCCTCGGCCGCGTCGCCGATGAACTTGTTCTGCTTGGCCAGGGCCGCGCCCATCTCCCCGAGACTCGAGGCAGACGTGCGGGCCAACAGGTGCAGGGCAGAGAGGTTCTCGGTCGAGGCGCCGACCTTCTGACCCAGCTTCTGGATCTGGTCAGCGGCGTTCACCGAAGACTGGATCCACTGCTGGAACTGGCGCACTCCGAGGGCGACTCCGAGGCCACCCAGCAGCGACGACGTCGACCCCAGGACGCGGTTCAGGCCGGAGAACCCCCGCGCCTGCTTCGCCGAGGCCTTCTCGCCTTCGGCCTGGACCTTCTTGAGGGCAGCCACGACCTCGGCGACGCCTTCGGCCGATAGCCGGACTCGCACATCAGGTGTGGCCATCGGTGGACCTGCCTCTCAGGATGTCGGGCACCGCGGGCGGCCGCGGC